>CAYSED010000098.1:0-6791 GCA_964429935.1 uncultured Hyphomonadaceae bacterium | reverse complement strand
TCTCGACCACCAGCTCCAGAGCCTGCAGGGCGCTGTGTCGAAGCTCGCCAACCGCCTGCAGCGCCGCCTCATGGCGCAGCAGAACCGGTCGTGGAGCTTCGATCTGGAAGAAGGCGTTCTCGACACGGCCCGGCTGACCCGCGTCATCACGGACCCGACCGCGCCGCTCTCGTTCAAGCAGGAGGATGACAGCGAGTTTCGCGATACGGTCGTCACGCTCCTCCTCGACAATTCGGGCTCCATGCGCGGCCGCCCGATCATGGTCGCGGCGCTCTGTGCCGACATTCTCGCCCGGACGCTTGAGCGGTGCGGGGTGAAGGTCGAGATCCTCGGCTTCACGACCAAGGCGTGGAAGGGCGGGCTGTCGCGCGAGGACTGGGTGAAGGCCGGCAAGCCGCCTGCGCCGGGCCGCCTGAATGACCTGCGCCACATCATCTACAAGTCGGCCGATGCGCCCTGGCGGCGGGCAAGGCGCAATCTCGGCCTGATGATGCGCGAAGGGCTCCTGAAGGAGAACATAGACGGCGAGGCGCTCCTCTGGGCGCACGAGCGCCTGATGGCGCGGCCCGAACAGCGCCGCATCCTGATGGTCATATCCGATGGCGCGCCGGTCGATGATTCCACGCTCTCGGTCAATGTCGGCAACTATCTTGAACGCCACCTGCGCGAGGTCATCACCTGGCTCGAGGACAAGAGCGCCGTCGAACTCATCGCCATCGGCATCGGCCACGACGTGACGCGCTATTACAAGCGCGCCGTGACCATTGTCGATGCCGAACAGCTTGGCGGCGCGATGACCGAGCAGTTGGCTTCGCTCTTCGACGAACACGGACCGCAACCCTCCGCCATGGCCGTCCCGCCGTTGACCCGCGAGACCTTTCGCGGGGCCGTCAGCGGGGCGGGCGCCGGCGCGCCGAGCTATGGCGGCGGCAAGGTCGATCTTGGCCGCGCCGTTCGCAAGACGAGCCTTCAGGAGGTCAAGGGTGTCAAGCGCTAGGCTTGCAGCGCTCGCTGCCATGATCCTCGCCGTGCCGGGGTGCCGCGCGGACGCGCCGGCACAGGACGCGGCAGCAGAGGCAGCCCGGCCCGAAACCGCCGCAGCCGCAGATCTTCCGGTCCCGTCCCGCGCGGCGATTGCTGCCCTGTCCTGCCCCGAAGGGGTCCCCGCCATCCCGTTCGCGGCCCTCGAAGTCGATGCTGTCCCGCTCGGGACAAGATTTGCGGGCGCGGGCGCGCTTGCCTTTCGCGGCGGGCTCGACCTTTCCTCGCCGGACGCCCGCTTCGGCGGCCTGTCGGGCCTCGAGATCGAAGCGGACGGGCTCTCGGCCTGGGCAGTGAGCGACGAGGGACTGCTTGTCCGGTTCCGCCTCGTGCTCGACGCGGAAGGAAACCTTGCGGGCCTTGCCGATGCTGCCGCTGCTGAACTACGCGGGGCGGACGGGAACCATCTCTCCGGCAAGGCGAGCGCCGATTCCGAGAGCCTCGCCCTGCTGCCGGGCGGCGGCCTTGCTATCGGCTTCGAGCGGGAGCACCGCATCGGCTATGTCTTTCCGGAGGTCTGCGGGGCGGCGGCGCGCGTGACCGAGGGAGAGCCGCTCGCAGGGGACCTGTCGCGGGTGCCGCCCAATAACGGGCTCGAAGCGCTCGGGCTCCGGGAACCGGATCTGCTCCTGACCGGGCTCGAGGCCAGCCTCGACGGCACCGGGCCGCTCGGGTCGGGTCCGGTCTTCGGGCGTGTCGATACCGGCGTGCGGTCCGGCGCGGCGGCCGCAGGCATGCCCCTGCCGCCGCGCCATGGCCTGACAGCCATGGATGTCCTCGACGGACAGGCCTATTTCCTCCAGCGCGCCTATCACCGCCTGTTTGGCGTCCGGGTCCGGGTAGTGCGCACGGCGCTTTCGGACGACCCTGTCCGGGGAGCCTCTCCGGCAGCCGGGATCGAAGAACTGGCCCGCCTCGCCCCGCCCATGCCGGTCGACAATTTCGAGGGGCTTGCCGCAGTGCCGCTCGGCGACGGCAGGGTGCGGCTCTACCTGGTTTCGGACAATAATTTCTCGGAAAGCCAGCGCACGCTGCTGCTCGCCTTCGATGTCGCGGCGGGCACCGCCCCCTGAGGGTGCGTCACTCGCCGGTCAGTTTCGGGGCGCGCTTTTCGCGGAAGGCGGCGACCGCCTCGGCCCGGTCGGCAAGCGTGTTTGAGACGCTCTCCCAGCCGATCGAGGCATCCATGATCTGGGCGGCGAGGGCGCGCAGGGGAATGTTCGTCACGGTCTTCGTCCAGCGGACGGCCCATTTCGGGTTTGCCTGCAGCTTGGCAACAATCTCGGCGACCTTGGCATCGAGTTCGGCGGCGGGAACCGCATAATTGACGAGGCCGAGCGCCATGGCTTCCCGGGCGGTGAGGAGATCGCCGGTCATCAGCAGCTCCTTCGCCTTGGCATAGCCGACAAGCTGCGGCCAGATCAGCGCGCCGCCATCGCCCGCCACGAGGCCGACCTTGACATGCGGGTCGCCGATCTTCGCGGTCTCGTCGGCAATGATGATGTCGCAGAGAAGCGCGATGGTTGCCCCGAGCCCGGCCGCCGCGCCGTTCAGACGGCAGATGACCGGCTTTTCCATTTCGAGCAGGGACATGACGATGCGCTTGGCGTCCCATGCCATGTCGCGGAAGCGGGACGGATGCGCGATCATCTCCTCGAACCAGTCCATGTCGCCCCCGGCACAGAAGGCGCGGCCCCTGGCCGAGAGGATGATGATGTCGGAACGGGTATCGCGCTGCAGATCGCTGAAGACGGTCGCGAACTCGTCATGCATCACCGCATCGACGCCGTTCACGGGGTGGGCGCTGTCGATATAGGCCGCGAGGACGCGGTCCTGCCGCTCGAAGCTGAAGCGGCTGTAAGCTTGCTGCGTGATGTCGAATGCCCGGGTCATGTTTCCTCCCCCACTTTCACGACGCGCCGCCCGAAATTGTCGCCCCGGAAGAGGCCGCAGAAGGCCGCCGGCATGGATTCGATCCCCTCGAAGCGGTCTTCCCTCAGCTTCAGCCGCCCGTCGGCGATCATCGCCGACATCGCGCCGAGCGCGTCGGGGAAATCCTTCAGGTCGTCAAATACCACGAGCCCCTGCATGCTGACCCGGTGGGTGATGAACGGGGCGGTGTGGCGGATGCCGTGGCGGGCCTCCGGTTCGGCGCTGTAATCGGCGACCTGGCCCGAGATGACGATCCGCCCGTTCAGGCGCATCAGCGGCAGGACCCGGTCGACCATTTCATTGCCGACATTGTCGAAGAGGAGGTCGACACCCTTGGGAAAGGCCTCCCGGATGGCGGCGCCGAGATCGGGAACGGTCTTGTAATTGATGGCTGCGTGAAAGCCGGCCTCTTCGGTCAGCCAGCGGCACTTCTCGTCCGAACCGGCGATGCCGACGACCTTGCCGGCCCCGCCGAGGCGCGCAAGCTGGCCGGCCGTCGCGCCGACGGGACCGGCGGCCGACGTGACGAGCACCCCGTCGCCCGGCCTGAACCGGCCGACGCGTTTCAGGCCGAACCAGGCGGTGAGGCCCGGCACGCCGAGGACGCCGATCCATAGGGACAGCGGCAGGGGACTTTCCGGGATTCGGGCGATGAAGCCCCGGCCGGACTGGAGGGAATGCGTTGCCCAGCCGCCTGCGCAGGCGACGCGCGTGCCGGCGGGCCAGCCGGGATGGTTCGAGGCTTCGACCACGCCGGCATTGAACCCGCCCATGGCCTCGCCGAGGGCCTGTGCGCCCGTATAGCTGTCACGCCCCGAGAGGCGCGAGCGGGTGCCGGGATCGACGCTCGCCCAGACGTGGTGGACGAGGAACTCGCCCTCCCCGGGCACAGGCACGGGCACCTCCTCAAGGGCGAAGTCCTCCGGCACGGGCAAGCCGTCGCAATACCGTTTCAGGACGATCCGTTTCATGCCGCCTCCCGCAATCTCTCACGCGGCAGATTGAAACAGACCGCAACCCGTGTCACCACCTGACCCGGCGGCACTTCAGGACGGGGTGGCAGGACATGGTTCGCGACAGGCTGTTCATTCTTCCGCCGGGCTTTCTCGACAATGGCCGGCGCGAGTTCTGTCCGGAATGCGCCGAGATCGCCGGGTTTCTCGCCTGGCATCCGGCGATACGGGATGCGCTCGACATCTGCCATGTCGGAATCGGCCATCCGCGTCGCCCGATCACGGACCTGCTCGGCGAGGGCCGGTTCAATGCGCCGACGCTGGTCCTCGCCGGCGGGACGGACCTGCCGGAGGGGATCGGCGCGAAGACGGCGAACGGCCGGACCTATCTCGACAGTACCGGCGCGATCACCGCGCTCTTTGCCCATCGCCACGGGACGCCCGTGCGCCGGGGCGGACACTGACAGGGCGGGTTGACGCAGGACCCTGCGGCAGGGACACTCAAGGCTCTTTTTTCCCCGGGATTTTCAGGCCATGTTCCGTGCGGAACCGATCCTCCTTGCACTGGCCGCCAGCCTTGCCGGCACCGGGCCAGCCGGGGCGCAGGCAACGGAGATGAACACTTGCAGGACGCGGGCGGCATGCGAGGCGGCCGCCGCCGGGCGCATTGCCGAGGCTGCCCTGACGCTGGAACGGGGCCTGTTCCAGGACGCGGCGAGCCAGATCTATCCGATCATCCAGACGCAGAACGAGGCCGTCGGCATTTCGACCCGGCTTGCCGGACATGATGCGCTCGCCGACATTCTCGAGGCGGCGGGCCTGCCGGGCTTTGCCGCATCTCAGATGACGGCGGCCAACCGGCTGACGGGCGCGCCTTCAAGCGCGCGGCTCCTGCGCGAGGCAAGGCTTCTGGCGGCCGCCGGCGAGGAGGATGCCGCGCGCGCGGCCTATGCGCGGAGCGAGGCGCTCGCGACCCGCGCCGCCAATCTCGGCACGGTGGATGCCCTCGCCGCGGACAGCGCCCGGACAGGCGACGGGACCCGAGCCGACAGCCTGCGCGCAGCCCGGCGGGACATCGCCCGCCGGTTCGACCGGGCCTGTTCGGCGGTCCGGTGTCGCAGCGCGTCCGTCATCGAGCCCCGTCTGGCCGAAACGTCGGCTCCGGACTATCCGGCCGGGGCGCGGCGGGCGGGCCTCTCCGGCACCTGCAGCGTGACCCTGAACGTCACCGAGGACGGCGAACCGGCCGACATTGCCGCAGACTGCAGCGACCCGGCCTTTGTCGCTGCGGCGCTCGACTGGGCCGGGCGGGCGCGGTTCAGCCAGCGGTTTGTGAATGGCGCGCCGGAGCCGGCCTATGGCATTGTCCTGCCGGTCGAGTTCGCCCTGCAATGACGCGCGGCGGACAGCGGCCGGGTGGCTGAAGGAGAGAGGGCCGATGCGCACACTCGCGGACCTGTCAGACCGGGCGGAGATCCAGGATCTCATCACGGCCTATTGCCATGCGATCGACCTGCGGGACTGGGCGGCGCTCGACGCCGTCTTTGTCCCGGATGCGGACATCGACTATTCGGCGACGGGTGGCATCAGGGGCAAGCTTGCCGAGATCAAGCCGTTTCTCGAGGCGACCCTGCCGCTCTTCAAGTCGACGCAGCATTTCGTCACCAATCCGCTGATCCGCATCGACGGGAACACCGCGACTGCCCGCAGCCTCCTGTTCAATCCGGTGACCATGGCCCGCGACACAGGGGACCATACGCTCTTCATCGGGGCGTGGTATGTCGACGAGTTCGTTCGCACGCCGCAGGGCTGGCGGATCTCGAGCCGGCGGCAGGAGAAGTCGTTCTTCCACAACCAGTAGCGCCTGGCGCTCAATCCGCCGGGACGGCCGTACGCGGGTCCGGCGAGACGAACAGGCGATGGGTGTCGAAGCAACTCGGCAAGGGCTCGCCGGGCGCAGCGGACATGGTCATGTCCGGCTCGGCGAGATAGGCGGCCGCGGCCTCTGCCGCGACATGACCAAGTTCAGCCCCGGCAAAGCCCTGGTCGGCCTGCAGGAGCGTTTCCCGGCCATGGCAGCGCACGAGGTCGAGGTGTTCATAGGCTTCCGCTCGCCGTCCGGCGACGAGGCGGCGCAGCGCGACGCGCGCCTGGTCGGCCCCGCGCACGATGGCGACCGGCCAGCCGCCGTCATCGGGCACAGCGAGCCAGGCTTCCCGCTGCTGCAGAACCGGATCGACGGCGCTGTACCGCACATGGATGAGCGTGCCGCCCGGCAGGCGGGTCTCGCTTATGCCGGCGAAGCCGGAACGCTCAAGCTCGAAGAGCCAGCGGCGGATCTCGTCGTCGCGCAGGGACCAGGCCTGCCTGTCCTCCCCTTCGGCGACAAGCGCCCCGATCAGGCCGAGCCGGTCGGCGCGCGAGAAGCTTGCGCCATAGGCCCGGGCCTGTTCGTAGAGCTCGATCGCGCGGCTCGCCTCCCCGGCATCGAGCGCGGATCGCGCCGCCCGGCGGGCAATGTCGCCGGACCCCGGCGCGCCCGCGCAGCGCGCAAGGTACAAGCTGGCGCGCTCAAGCGCGTAGGCCGGCGTGATCTCGGTGCCGGGATCGGCGAGGGCCTCCTCGAAGGCTGCCCGGCCGGCAGGGCTGCAGAGGACCCCGGCGGGGTCGCCCTTCACCCCTTCGCCGGCATTGGCGAGGGCGGCGAGGAGCAAGGCGGCGGCCGTGATGGCGAGCGCCGGGAATTTCCTGGTACGTCCGGTCATGGGCCTGTCCTGTGCCTGCCAAGACCGGCGCCTTGCAAATCGGGTGCCTAGAGCGGTTTAAGTTTCAGCGGAAGCATATCCTGCGTTGACGATGTAGTTG
>CAYSED010000097.1:0-10263 GCA_964429935.1 uncultured Hyphomonadaceae bacterium | reverse complement strand
CGCGCCCTTGTTGCCGCGCTCTTCCTTCACGACCTGGACGAGCATGACCTGGCGGCGGCGGATGACTTCCTGGATCTTGTAGCGCCGGGACGGGTGGACCCGCTCGGCCTTGCGGGTGCGGCGGCGGCCGCCGGCTGCAGCCGGCGCGCCTCGCGTCCCGGCGGCGGCACCGGCATCCTCAACGGGGCCTGCCTCCGTCTCGTCTTCGATGTCGCTGCCGGACCCGGCATAATCCTCGCCGTCAGCGTCGGTCCCGGCCTCTGCCTCGTCCTCGCCGAGGCCGTCGTCCTCGTCGTCATAATCGTCATCGGCATCGTCGTCGGACGTGAAACCGGCGTCGCCATCGGCCTCTTCGGCCTCGGCCTCGGCGGCGGCGCGCTCGGCTTCCTCCTTGAGGAGGGCCTCGCGGTCGGCCTGCGGGAGCTGGTAATAGTCCGGGTGGATCTCGCTGAAGGCAAGGAAGCCGTGGCGGTTGCCGCCATATTCGACAAAGGCGGCCTGGAGGGAGGGTTCTACCCGGGTGATCTTGGCCAGGTAGATGTTGCCGCGAAGCTGCCGCTTTCCGGCGGCCTCGAAGTCAAAGTCATCCACGCGTCCGTCGGCGACGAGGGCGACCCGGGTTTCTTCCGGGTGGACCGCGTCGATCAGCATGATTTTGCTCATCAAAGGGAACCTTAAACTGTCTGCCGGCGGGCGCGAACGGGCGTTGCGCGAACGGGCGCGGCGCGGCAAGGGGGGCTGTTGGGGGTGACCGGCGGGCACAGCCATGCGCAGCGACAGCATGGGCCGCTTGCAATTGCTTGTGTTGGCCGGTCAGGCTTTTCATCGTCTTTCCGTTTTCCGTGGAGCGCGCGGCGGCCTTGCGGACCAGTCGGCAGGCGCTACGGGGAAATCTCATCGTCGCGGCGAAACTGCCGCTCGCCTTCCTAACTGCCCAAGTTTTGCCGCTTTGGAAACCCGTAAAATGACCCGGCACGGACTTTCTGCACAAGCCGGGCGGTAAATCCTGGGTTAATAATCTCTGTGCCAGAAGGGCTGTGTGCCGCGACAAGAGCATGGAGAGACAGCCGCAGGATGCGACAGATTCGGAACATAGTCCTTTTCGCATTAGGCCTTGTTTTTTCTGGCCTCGCGCAGGCCGACATCCACTCCGTCCGCGTCCTCGGCGACGGCGTGAACACGAGAATCGTGATCTCGGCGGACAGCGCGTTCGAGCATCAGGAATTCCTCACCGGCGGCAGCGGGGCCTCGCTTGTCGTCGATGTCGGCAACCGGCCATGGACCGGCGGGTCGACATCCGGCTTCACTCCGGCCGGCGGGGTCGCCTCCTACAGCATCGTGGATAGCCAGATCGTTTTCTGGCTCGACCGGCCGATGGCCATTTCGCGGACCCTCGACCTGCCGCCCTATGGCAGCCGGGCGAGCCACCGGGCGATCATCGACCTGACCGCCGTCTCGCCGGCCCGCTTCGAGCGGCTCGCCCGGCAGGACATGCAGCGCCTCGCCGCGCTGGCCTCCGAGCGCCGCCTGACCACCGCAGAGGGGCCGCGCCGCGTGGCGGCGGGCGGCGAACGCTATGTCATCGTGATCGATCCCGGCCATGGCGGACGCGATCCGGGCACTAGCCATCACGGCGCGGTCGAGCGGGCCATTGTCCTCGGCGCCGCCCTGAAGCTGAAGGCCATCCTCGCCGCCAATCCGCGCTACGAAGTCCGCCTCACCCGCGAGGACGACAGGTTCATCGAACTCGTGGACCGCGTGAAGCTCGCCCGCGACTGGGGCGCGGACCTGTTCATCTCACTCCATGCCGACGCCGCCGCCCGGCCGGACATACGCGGGGCCGGGGTCTATACGCTGTCGGCCAAGGGCGAGGGGCGGATCGACCGCACGGCGCAGGCCAATGACTGGGAACTGCCGATCGAGACCGGCGAAGCCCCGGACGAGGTCTCGGGCATCCTCGAAGACTTTCTCAAGCGCGAGACGAAATCGAATTCCGAGCGGTTCGCGGGCCTTCTCATCCCCGAACTCGAAGAGGCCGGACCGATCCTTCGCAACACCCACCGGTCCGAGAACTTCTTCGTCCTGCTGGCTCCGGATGTTCCGGCGGTGCTGCTGGAGCTTGGCTTCCTGACCAATGCCGAGGACGCGCGCCGCCTGTCGTCCGAGTCTGGCCAGCGCCGCCTCATGGGAGCCGTCGCCGATGCGATCGATGCCTATTTCGACCAGCGCGAGATGCTGCTCGCCCAGAACTGACCGCGCGCGCTTCATCGCGGCGGCAACTCGCCTTAGTTTGGTCCGAAAGACGTGCGATTCCCCCTGTTCGGGCCAAGGGTCGGGACGTCCTGCGAAACAGAGGTTTGAATGTCTGAGACCGCACCGGAAGGCTTCCGCTTCAAGAGCCTGATGACCTGGACGAACCTTCGCCGGTTTGTCATTGCCGTGTTCATTCTCGGCGTCGCCGCACTGATCGCCCTGTCGGTCGTCATCATGGCCTGGACCCGCGACCTGCCGGCCGTGCAGACGCTCGCCGAATACGAGCCGCCGATCACGTCCCGCGTGCATGCCGGCGACGGGGCCCTGATCGCCGAGTTTGCCCAGCAGCACCGCGTGTTCGTGCCCTACGAATCCATCCCGACCCATGTCGTCGAGGCCTTCGTCGCCGCCGAGGACAAGAAGTTCTTCACCCATGAAGGCCTCGACTATGCCGGCATCCTGCGGGGCGCGATCAATTCGGCACGGAACAAGATCACCCGCTCCGGCGGGCTGCAGGGCGGCTCGACGATTACTCAGCAGGTCGCCAAGAACATGCTGCTGACGCGGGACCAGAACATCCGGCGCAAGGTCCGCGAGGCGTTCATTGCCATGCGCATGGAGCGGGCCTTCACCAAGGCCGAGATCATGGAACTCTATCTCAACGAGATCTATCTCGGCGGGCGCTCCTATGGCGTCGGATCGGCGGCGCTCAATTATTTCGGCAAGTCACTGCCGGAACTGAACCTTGCCGAAGCCGCGACCCTCGCCTCGCTCGCCAAGGCACCCGGCCAGGTCAATCCGTACACGCGGCCCGAACGGCTCGTGCAGCGCCGGGGCTATGTGCTAGGGCGCATGGTGGAGGACGGCTATGTCACGCGGGAAGACGCCGACGCGGCCCAGGCCCTTCCGCTCGAGACCGTCAACCGGCTGCGCGGCGCCGAGTATGCGGCGGCCGCCTATTTCGTGGAGGAACTCCGGCGCGAACTGGTCACGAGCTATGGCGAGGATGCACTCTACCAGGGCGGCCTCTCCATCCGCTCGACAATCGATACCCGGCTCCAGCTTGCCGCGCAGGAAGCGCTGCAGAACGGTCTCGAGGCGTTCGACCGGCGCAAGGCCTATCGCGGACCCATGGCGCGGATCGAGGCGACCGGCCCTGCCGCCGGAACGGCCCTTGCAGAGCTTGAGCTTCCGGGCGGGTCCGGGACCTGGGAGGCAGGGCTCGTCACGCGCGTGTCGGGCACATCGGCAACGCTCCTCCTGAAGGACGGCGCGAGCATCGACCTTGTTCCGGAAGATGTCGCCTGGGCCGCCGAGACCCATGAGCGGGACGACGGCTCGAAAGGGCTGAGGCCCGGCGATGTCGTGCTCGCCGAGTTCTCCCGCCAGTCCCTGCGCGGCGAGGAAGCGCGGGCCCCGACAAGCGTCGAAGGCGAAACACAGGATGGCGGCGAGACCGGTCTTGCCCCCGAACCGCTGCCCGTGCCGGTCGGCCAGGCGGTTCTCCGGCAGGTGCCGGACGTCGAAGGCGCGCTCGTTGCGCTCGATCCCCATACGGGCCGCGTGCTGGCCATGGCCGGCGGCTATTCCTTCTGGCGCAGCCAGTTCAACCGGGTGACGCAGGCCGAGCGCCAGCCGGGCTCGAGCTTCAAGCCGTTCGTCTATGCCGCCGCCCTCGAGCACGGCTACACGCCCGCCTCCAGGATCCTCGATGCGCCCTTTGTCGATTACGACATCTCGACCGACGATTTCTGGACGCCCGGCAACTATTCCGAGGGCCGCTTCTACGGCCTGCAGACCATGCGGGTCGGGCTCGAGAAGTCGCTCAACACGATGACGGTGCGCATGGCGCAGGACATAGGCATGGAGCCGGTTGCCGAACTCGCCGAACGCATGGGCCTCTACGAGGACCTGCCGCCCTATATCGCCATGTCGCTCGGCGCCGGCGAGACGACCCTGTGGAACCTCGCCAAGGCCTATGCCGCCTTCGTCAATGGCGGGCGCGAAGTGACGCCGACCCTGCTCGACCGCGTCCAGGACCGTCGCGGCGTCACGCTCTACCGCCACGACCAGCGCGACTGCGGCTCGTGCCAGCAGGCCGAATGGAACGGGCAGGGGCCGCCGATCTTCCAGGACACGCGCGAACAGGTGCTGGACCCGGTGACGGCCTACCAGATTGTCCACATGATGGAAGGCGTCGTCCAGCGCGGCACGGGCCGCAATGCCCTGCGCGTCGGCAAGCCGCTCGCCGGCAAGTCGGGCACGACGAATGACTATGTCGATGCCGTCTTCATGGGCTTCTCCCCGGACCTCGTCGTCGGCGTCTGGATCGGTTACGATTCGCCGAAGCCCCTCGGGGAGGGCGAAGCAGGCGGGTCCGTCGCCGCGCCGGTCTTCACCGACTTCATGCAGGTGGCCCTGGCCGGAAAGCCGGGGCTCCCGTTCCGCATTCCGCCGGGCGTTCGCCTCGTCGAGATCGATGCCGAGACGGGGCAGTTGCCGACCTCCGCCACCCAGACGATCATCACCGAAGCCTTCCGGCCAGGCACCGAGCCCGGCGCGAACTTCGTCGAGGAGCAGTCGAGCCTGTTCGGCACCGGCAGCAGCCTCTTCGGAACGGTCCCTGGCGATCCGGCTGGCATCCCGCCCTTCGATCCGCTGAACCCGGATGCCTCGGCCGCAGAGGATGCCGATGCAGCCGAACAGGCTGAGCAGGCCGCCGAAGAGTTCGGCCCGGAATATTGACCTTCCGGTGAAACCGTTCGACAGGGTGTGCCCCGTCACGTCACGCAGAGTCTCGTCCAATGTCCCAGGAAGTCCGCGATCTTGTCAGCCAGATCAAGCAGTCATCGGAACTGCTGAGGAGGCGTCTTTGACTGGGATGCCGCGACAAAGAGGCTGGCAGAGCTGAGCGCGCTGAGCGAGGCCCCGGATTTCTGGAATGATGCCGCCGCCGCGCAGGCCATGATGCGCGAGCGCCGCCGCCTCGCCGACGGCATTGCCACCGTCGAGGCGCTCGACCGGGAAACCCGCGATGCCGCCGAACTGCTCGAGCTTGCCGCCCTCGAGGGCGACGAAGGCATGGTGGCCGAAATCCGCAACACGCTCGCCCGCGCCGCCGAGCGGGCCTCGCGCGCGGAACTCGAGGCGCTTCTGTCCGGCGAGGCGGACGCCAACGACACCTACCTCCAGATCAATGCCGGGGCGGGCGGCACAGAGAGCCAGGACTGGGCCGGCATGCTGCGCCGGATGTATGTGCGCTGGGCCGAAGCGCAGGGCTATTCAGTCGAGGAGATCGATTCCCATGATGGCGAGGAGGCTGGCATCAAGTCGGCGACACTCCTCATCAAGGGGGAAAATGCGTTCGGCTGGCTGAAAGCGGAAAGCGGCGTCCACCGGCTCGTTCGTATCTCGCCATTCGACTCCAATGCCCGCCGCCATACGAGCTTTGCGAGCGTCTGGGTCTATCCGGTGGTCGACGACACGATCACGATCGAGATCAACCCGGCCGATGTGCGCACCGATACCTACCGCTCCTCTGGAGCCGGCGGACAGCATGTCAACAAGACCGATTCCGCCGTCCGGCTGACCCACGAGCCGACCGGCATCGCCGTCGCCTGCCAGAACGGGCGCTCGCAGCACCAGAACCGGGCGACGGCCTGGGAAATGCTGCGCTCCCGACTCTACGAACTCGAACTGCAGAAGCAGCTCGCCTCGCAGCAGGAAGCCCATGATTCCAAGTCCGAGATCGGCTGGGGCCACCAGATCCGGTCCTACGTCCTGCAGCCCTACCAGCTCGTCAAGGACCTGCGGACCAATGTGGAGACCTCCGACACGGACGGCGTCCTGAATGGCAATATCAATGCTTTCCTGAGCGCTTCCCTGTCGCACGCGATCGGAGCCGGCACGGAAGCCTGAACCCTGGCCAGCGCCAGGCAAGGGTTCCCGACGCAGCGCCTGCGGCGGAGATGGCTTCAATCCTGCTGTGGCCGGATGTCAGGAGAGCGAGCCGAAGCCCGTCTTGACGGTAGCCGAATGGGCCGAATCGGACGGCGGCGTGACGGTCGCCGATGCCGACATCCCGGATGAATTCGAGTTCGTCGGTGTCGCCGACGAGCCCGTCTTCTGCGCGCCGGACTGGCGCAGCGGATCATCGGCATGCCGGACCTGGCCCTCGAACACGGCGTTCGACTGGATCGACAGGGAAGCATGGACAATGTCGCCCTCGACCCGCGAGCCGGTTTCTAGCTCGACCTTGCGGGCGCGAATCGATCCGACGACCTTGCCGCGGACGGTGACCGTCTCGGCCATCACCTCGCCCTTGATCGAGCCGGTCTGGCCGATGGTCAGCGCGGTAGCGGTCACGTCGCCCTCGATCGTGCCGTCGATCTGCATCTCGCCGCCGGAATTGACCGAACCCTTGATGACCATGTCGCCGGAAATGATCGACGGCGCGGAGCGCAGGCTCGGCTTGGTGGCGCCGGACCTTATGGCCGACTGGGCCGGGGTCGGCTCCGGTGCCGGTGTTTCGCTTGTCTTATTCTTGGTGAACATGATGCCCTGCTTTCAGAAACTTGGCGGGATCGTAAGGCTTGCCCTGGAAAATAACTTCGTAATGAAGGTGCGGACCGGTGGAGCGGCCGCTCGAACCCATCAGGCCGACCGTATCGCCAATCGAGACCGTATCACCTCTGCGCACGGAGATCGAGTGAAGGTGCGCGTATCGTGAGCGAAAGCCGAAACCGTGGTCAACCTCGACCAGGCGGCCATAGCCGGACTTCACGCCTGCATAGACAACCTCGCCCGGCCCGGCAGCCGTGATGGGCGCCTTGTAAAAGGCGGCCATGTCGACCCCGCCATGCCAGGCGGTGCGGTGCGTGAACGGGTCGGCGCGGCTGCCATAGTTCGAGGTCAGGCGGAGCGGCACGCTCGACGGCTGCGCGAGCGGCAGGCTGTTGATGATCGACTCGAAGGTCTGCGTCTCTTCCAGGCGGGCCGCAACCTGGATCATGCGCTCGGCGAAGGCGCGCTTCCCGGGGTCTGAAATGTCGGAAGTTCCGAGCGCCATCATGTCGACCAGCGGGCCGCCCATGCCTTCGGCTGTCTCGCCGATCCGGTTCATGCTGACCGATGTCATCTGGAGGATGCCGCGGGCGCGTTCGGCACGCTCTACGGCAATAAGCTCGGCGCGGTCGAGAAAGTTTTCCTGTTCCTGCTGCAGACGGTCCATGCGCCCGCGCACCCCGATAGCGGCGAGCGAGGCGGGCGTCACTTCGGCGAGGCGCGACTGGCGCGGATCGGCATCGTCGATCGAGGCTTCGACGAGCAGTTCGGCCCCGTCGCCGCGCAGGGCGCTCGTCTCGAGATCCTCGTTGCCGTTGAGCGCATCGAGCAGGACTTCGAGATTTTTGTGGCGCTCCTCGAAATCGACGGTGGCGCGCTGGAAGGCATCGGTGCGCTCTTCAAGCAGCGTTCGCGACAGGGAATCCTTGGCCCGTAATTCCTGCACCCAGCGCTCGAGGCGGGCGACATCCTCGCCGGTCGTCCCGGCAAAGTTTCCGCCCGGCGGGGCGAGCAGGACGCTCGCCGTGGCGTAGAGACACCAGCCACCGACGGCCAGGGCACCGAGCGCGATGATCGACTGCTGCCAGGGCGACACGGAGATGTAGTTTACGGTCCCCGCGCTGCGGTGGTAAATCTGGCGCTCGGGAAAAATGCGCTCGAAACTCGCTTTGACGCGGGTACGCCACTTTACCATGTTCGCTCACCTACTCGCTGTACTGCGTTTTTCGACATCGCTGACACGATGCGCCTCCCGAACCCCGCAGTCTTTTAAGTAACCTGATTGATCGATCGATTGGAAGCCTAAAAAACAGATGGTGTGTTAAAAATACCGCAATGAAATGAAGAGTGTCTTAAGCCATCCCGACAGTTCGCCTGAAGCCCGGCAAACATGGCTCATCCGCCTTGCCGTCGCGCCGCCTCGAGCACCTCCTCGACATGGCCCGGCACGCGCACCCTGCGCCAGGCCTGCAGCACCGTCCCGTCCGGGCCGATCAGGAAGGTCGACCGTTCGATCCCCATGGATTTCCGTCCGTACAGGGTCTTCTCGGTCCAGGTTCCGTAGGCCTTGCTGACGGCATGGTCCTCATCGGCGGCGAGGCGGATGGCGAGGCCGTGCTTGGCGATGAACCGGTCCTTGGCGGCCGCGCTGTCCTTCGACACGCCGAGAATGTCCGTGTCGAGGGCGTCGAACGCAGCCTTGCTGGCGGAGAACGCAGCCGCCTCGGCCGTGCACCCGGCTGTGTTGTCCTTCGGATAGAAGAACAGGACCAGGCGGCGTCCGGCATGGTCGGCGAGCCGGGCCCGTCCGCCGCCGCTGGACGGCAGGTCGAATTCCGGGGCGGCAGCGCCTGCGCCTATCGTATTCGTCATTTCTGTGCTTCCTGTTTCCGAGATCTGCAGGGCCCTCGCGGCTCTTCCCGATCCGTGTGCCCGAGTAGACTGCGAGGTCAAATTGGTCCGTCAGACCGCCAAGGTCATCGTGCTGGAGTTTCTGGCAGGTTTCGGGCTTCTCGTCATCGCTGGCGTTGCGGCCCTTGCCTTGCGCCTCGCGTCCGGGCCGATTGCGCTCGACCTGTTCCGGGACGATGTCGAGAATGCGCTCGTGCGGGCGCGGGACGGGCGCCTCGCCACCATCGAGACGCTGAGCCTTGAATGGCTGCGGGCGGAACGGCGTGCCGTCATCGCCGCCTCCGGGGTCACCTTCTATGATGCCGGCCGCCAGCCTGCGGCATCGGCCCGGCGGGCTGAGATCCTGATCGACCTCTCGTCGCTCCTTGTCGGCGAATTCGAGCCGCAGGGCATCGCCCTCGAGGACGGCGTCATCGATGTCCGGCAGGAGCCGGGCGGCCTCGTGATTGCCGGCGAACCGGTCGGCCGGATCGGCGGCGCCCCGGCCTGGACGGCGCCCGGGGACAGCGAGGCCTGGCTCGCCCTCTTTGAAACCGGCATGCGGGATCTCCTCGGCCTGCTCGAGGGCGGCGCTCAGGACACTCGTCTCCAGTCGGTCAGCTTTCGCGGGTTCGAGATTCCGGTCTTTGCGCCGGACGGCCGCGAGCGCCTGCGTTTCAAGGCCGCGTCCGGGGAGCTGGCGCGCACGAACCTCGGCCTCGAGGCGCGGGTCTCGGCCGGCAGCGAAGAGATCGCGGGCATCCCGGACCGGTTCGAGCTCCGCGTCGCGATCGATGACGCCTATTCCAATCTCGCCGTATCCTTCGACCTCGAGAACTGGACCCTCGAATCGCTCCTCGCAGCCACGGGGATCAGGTCGGTTGCGGCGACGGCCGTTCCGCTCGATCTCACCGCGTCCATGGGCTTCTCGCCCGAAGAGGGCCTGCGGTTTGTCGGGCTGAACTTTGCCGCCGGCTCCGGCGAGGCGACGCTATCCGGCCGCCGCTTTGCCGTATCCGAGATCACCGGCACCGCGACCTATCTTCCCGAGACCGACGCCCTCTCGGCCGAGTTCACTCGGTTGGCGGCCGGGCCGCTCGACGGCGCGCTCAACCTCGGCATAGACAGCGTCCTGCGGCCGGCCGGGCCGCGCGCCTTCCGCATCGGCGCCCCCGAACTGGAGGTTGACCTTGTCCCGGTCTTTGCCGTGCCCTGGTCGGTCAGCCGTCTCGAGGGCGAGGGGGAAATCGACCTGCCGGGCCGCCGCGTCGGCCTGCGGGCGCTCACCCTCAGGACCGGAACGGCCGATCTGCGCGCCCAGGGACAGGTCGAGTTCCTTTCCGGTGTCCTTCCCGGCGAACTGCCCGTGCGGGCCGATCTCGTGGCCGAGGCGACCGGCGCGCTGGTCCTGCCGCTGCTGGAGCTGCATGCGTCGTCGGTACATCCGTTGCCGTCGTCGCAGCTCGGCGCGGCTCCACCCACACACGAGCCGCCTGTGCAGGTGTCCGCCGTGGTACACGCGTCGTCGTCGTTGCATGCAGAGGCGGTGTTGGCGGC
>CAYSED010000096.1:0-10263 GCA_964429935.1 uncultured Hyphomonadaceae bacterium | reverse complement strand
GCCAAAGGCTGCATCGTGATCGACAATTCCTCGGCCTGGCGCATGGACCCGGAGGTTCCGCTCGTCGTGCCGGAAGTGAACCCGGATGCCGTCATGGGCTACAAGGCGAAGAACATCATCGCCAATCCGAACTGCTCGACCGCCCAGCTTGTCGTCGCCCTGAAGCCGATCCATGACGCGGTCGGCATCAAGCGCGTCGTCGTGGCGACCTACCAGTCGACGTCCGGCGCGGGCAAGGCGGCCATGGACGAGCTCTGGAACCAGACCAAGGGCATCTATGTGAACCAGGCCCCGGCCCCGGAAGAGTTCTCCCGCCAGATCGCCTTCAATGTCATCCCGCAGATCGGCACCTTCCGCGACGACGGCTATACCGACGAGGAAGCCAAGATGTGGAACGAGACCCGCAAGATGATCGATCCGTCGATCCAGCTCTCGGTGACCTGCGTGCGCGTGCCGGTCTTTGTCGGCCATTCCGAGGCAGTCCATGTCGAGACTCATAACCCGATGAGCGCGAAGGAGTGCCGCGCGCTCCTGCGCGAGAGCCCCGGCCTCATGGTGATCGACGATCCGGCCGAGGACCAGTTCGTCACCCCGCTCGACTGCGTCGGCGACTGGGCGACCTTCGTCTCGCGCATCCGCAAGGACCACAGCGTCGAGAACGGGCTCGCCATGTGGGTCGTCTCGGACAACCTGCGCAAGGGCGCGGCGCTCAATGCCGTCCAGATTGCCGAGGAACTCCTCAACCGGGGTGTCGTGAAACCCGAAGCGCTCCCGGCTCCTGTCGGCTCGGCCTAGTAAGGCGCGGGCTCGTCGACGATCTCGGTCAGGCTGACGCCGAGCTGGCCATCGGCGATCACGAGCTTGCCCCGCGCCATCAGCCGGTCCGAGACATAGATATCGACCGGCTCCCGCGCGTCCCGTTCGAGCGCCAGCACGTCGCCATGCGAGAGCGCCTGCAGTTCCTCGATCGGCAGGCGCGTTTCGCCAAGCACGATGTCGACCCGCACCGGAACGTCCATGAGCCGGCGGGCAAGGGCGGGATTTTCTGGCTGGGTCATCGGCGTCAACAAGCTCCGGCGTAAGCGCCGAGACTGGCCCGGAAATGGTTACCGATTTGCGAACAGGTCGCCCTGGCCATCGACGATCCCCTGGCAGGCGCTCGCGATCAGGGTGCGGGCTTCCCGCGCCGCGCCCTCCGGCAAGGCGGCCCGGTCGAGGCATTCGGCAAGGCGCAGAAGTTCGTCGAGGGCGCGTTTAAGCTGGCCGGAGACCGCTTCGAGGCGTGCGCTCTCCCGCGCCGCGTCCCGTGCCCGTTCCGCCTCGGCCCCGTCGGCCCGCGCTCCGGCGAGGAGGGCGGCAAGCTCGGCCGCCGACAGGCGGACCGTGTCTGCCGCGCCGGCGGCCGGGGCGAAGTCGCCGCGAAAGTCAAACTCGGCGAGGGACTTGACGGTCCGGCGGATCATTCGACGAGGTCCTCGTCGCGAGCCGCGCCGGGGAGGATGTCGCCGCTCGCCATCAGGTCCCGGGCGAGGCGGACGAGGCCGGCCCGCGCCGCCTCTGCCCTGGCGCGCGGCACGGGCCCGGCCGCAGCGGTCTCCTCGGACAGCGCCTCGCGCGCCCGCGCGGTCATGTTGGCAAGCAGGGCCTGTTTCGCCGGCTCGCTCGCGCCCTTCAGCGCGAGGGCGAGGTTCGCCCGGTCCGTGCGGGAAAGAAGCGTCTGGATCGCGGCCGGCGGCAGGGCGGCCACCTGCTCGAACGTGAACATCAGGTTGCGGACCCGGCGTCCGGCTGCCGGGTCGGCGGTTTCAAGCGCCGACAGGAGGGTCCGGCCGGCGTCCGGATCGAGCTCGTCGAGAATGCGGGCGAGGCGCCGGTCGCCGCCGTCCCCTGCCGCGTCGCCGTCCGGCCCGTGCAGGCGTGCGCCGAGCGCCTGTTCGATCGCCCGCAGCGCGGCGGCTTGCGGCGGCCCGGCCTGCATCAGCCGGCGGAGGACGCGGATCGCCAGCAGGGACGGCATGTGCCGCACGACGCGAGCGGCCGAGGCCGGGGCGATGCGCGCAAGGCACACGGCGATGACCTGCGGATGTTCCGGCGCAAGGAGGGCGGCAAGCTCGTCGGCCGGCAGTTCCGACAGCCGGGCCCAGAGCCCGGGCGGTGCCGCAGGTGCCTTGCCTGACAGGAAGGCCGTCGCGGCATCCTCCTCGAGCCGGTCGTCCGCCTCCAGCCGGTCCATGGCGGCTCCGAGCCGGGCCGCGTCGCCGGGCGACAGTTCGGCCCAGACCTCCGCCGCGTGCGGCCCGAGGGCGCGCATGAGCCGGGCAGACCGTGCAAGCCCGGGCGGCAAGGGCGGTTCGTGCGATGGCGCGGCTCCGGTCACGGGGCCTCGCCCTTCTCGCTCAGCCAGCCACGTATGACCGCAGCGGCGCGGGCCGGGTTCGCGGCGGCGAGGCTTGCGGCCTCGTCGCTCGCGCGGGGCCGGCCGCGCGGCCCCGGCGCGCGCACCTGCGGGTCGGCAGCGGGTTCGCGCAGGCGGGGGAGGGCCGGGGCGATGCGGGACCGGATCATGTCTGCCGGGGTGGGGCCAATCGCCTGCATCGTCAAGACAAGCCAGCCAGCGAGCGCGGCGGCAAGGCCAAGCGCGGCCAGTTCGCCAAGCCCGGCAAGGGATGGCCGGGGCGATGCCCCCCGCGCGAAGGGAAAGCGGTCGAACTGGATGTCGCGGTCCGGGGCGACGGTCGACAGGATGCGGGTCAGCCTCCCGGCGAGGACAGGCTCGACCGGGGTCTCCGGTCCGTCGATCAGCACGATCAGGCCGCCGGAACCGGAATCGCCGATCCGCACGCGCCCCGGCCCGGTGACGCTCTCTGCAAGGGTGACGATGCCGGACGCCGGGCTCGTCGGCGCAGGCGCCGTGAACAGGGCGACCGACCGCAGGCCGAGCGCGAGGAGACAGAGGCCGGACACGAGCCCGGCGAGCAGGCGCAGCCGGTCGCGCTGCGCGTGTCCTGCAATCGTGTCGGGAACGGCCACGTCGGCGAGCCTCCGGAGCCGGGCGGAATTGCCCGGGTGAAGGCCGAACCTAGGCGCGCGCCGTAAACACCGCTTTAACCGCAGCGGCGATCCGGGTCAGCCGCGCCGGTACTGCTGGATGCGCGTGGCGCGCAGGCCCTTCGGCCCATGGGTCGTGTAGAGCTCGGCCGTGGCGGTAGCTTTCTAGCAGGTGAGGCCGTAGCGCTTGCACGCGGCCTCTTCGCTGAGGAGCCCGCCCTTGACGGCCGCCACGACTTCCGCCTTGCGCCGGGTCACCCAGCGCTTGATGCCGGGGGCTGGCAGGTCCTCCAGCGTCAGGGGCTGGCCGCCGGGGCCGGACACGCTCATCACAATAGCATTCTGCTTGCTCATCGTGCTTTCTCCAAATGCTCGCCAGGAGCTTCTGCCCCCGCCAGTCCTTGGGTCTACAGGAGGTGTTTTAAGGTGAGCCTCAGCCTCGCCGCCCAGTTTTCATGAAAATTCGCCATGTCTTGGCGCTGCCCGTTTGCATTCTGTTGGCAAACCTGTTCCGAACCGGGCCAGTTCGGGCGAGACCCCGCGAATTTCGCCAGCAAAGGGCGCAAAATGCCCCTTCGGCGGCGTGGGACGGGGGCGGCGATTTTTTATGCGAGACGCGGATCGGCGCTGACCGTTTCCGCGATGAAGCCGCCGCCCAGCACGCGGGTTCCGCCTGCCGGATCATAGAGCGCGCAGGCCTGCCCTGGCGCGACGCCCTCTTCGGGCGCGTCGAAAGCGACGCTCACCGTTCCGTCCCGCAGGCCGAGCCGGGCGGGCAGGGGCGCACGGGTCGACCGGACGCGTGCGAGGACAGGCGTGCCCGCGCTGGCTGCTGCCTCCAGCGCGCCGTCGCCGAGCCAGTTGGTCTCCTCGAGCGTCAGGGCTGCGGTCAGCAGCGCCTCGCGCGGCCCGACAACGACGCGGCGCGCGGCGGCATTGATCTTCACAACGAACAGCGGCTCGCCGGCGGCAATGCCGAGGCCCCGGCGCTGGCCGATCGTGTAATGGATGACCCCGTCATGGCGCCCGAGCACGGTGCCGTCGAGATGCACGATCTCGCCGCCGCGCCCGGAGCCCGGCCGCAGGCGCTCGACAACGCTGGCATAAGACCCTTCCGGAACGAAGCAGATGTCCTGGCTGTCCGGCTTCATCGCAACCGGCAGGTCGAAACGGTCGGCAAGCGCGCGCACCTCGCTCTTCGGCAGGCCGCCGAGCGGAAAGCGCAGGTAATCGAGCTGCTCCGGCGTCGTCGCGAACAGGAAATAGGACTGGTCGCGGCCCGCATCGGCCGCCCGGTGCATTTCCGGCCCGGCGGGTCCTGTCTCCCGCCGGATGTAATGTCCGGTCGCAAGGCAGTCTGCGCCAAGCTCGCGGGCCGTGCGCAACAGGTCGGCAAACTTGACGGTCTGGTTGCACCGGATGCACGGCACCGGCGTCGAGCCGGCAAGATAGGTGTCGGCAAAGTCCTCCATCACCTGTTCGCGGAACCGGCTCTCATAATCCAGCACATAGTGGGGAATGCCGATGCGGTCTGCGACATTGCGGGCATCGTGGATGTCCTGTCCGGCACAGCAGGCCCCTTTCTTCTGGATCGCCGCGCCGTGGTCATAGAGCTGCAGCGTGATGCCGATCACGTCATAGCCTTCGGCTTTCAGCATGGCGGCGACGACCGAGGAATCGACCCCGCCGGACATGGCGGCGACGACCCGGGTCGCGCCGGGCGGCTTGTCGAATCCAAGGGAATTGAGCCCGGCCGAAGCGGCGCGGGGCGAGAGGCTGGTCATTTCGGTCTCCAGCGGGGTCAAGGTCCCGTGCAGCTCTTGTCAGACCGGCATATAAGCCCTTGTCAGCCCGTCGTCAGCCCCCTCCGCCTCACGCAAATTGCGGCGCGATGCGCAGGTTCTTCGCCCAGCCGAGCTTCTCGAACATGAGCAGCGTCGTGCCATTATAGTCGAAAATGCGGTTGAACAGGCCCTTGCGCGGCAGGTGCAGCGCGCTCGACGGCTCGTCATGGTGGTGGTCGTGATAGGCTTCCCCGCCGGTCAGCAGCGCCATGGCATGATCGGCCCATTTCGGCGTCTTCAGGTGCCCGAGCACATTGATGCCGAGAGTCGTCGCATGGAACTGCACGGCTCGTCCGATGACGACGCAGGCATGGATGATCCCGGTCAGGACGAGCGAGCCGCCGAGATACCAGGTCAGGAGATAGGCAATGGCCGGGATGAAGAGGTGGATGACCAGAGAGATCGAATTGTAGCGGTCATCAAGGAAGCGGATGACCGGATTGTCCTTGATCCACATCGGCATCGGGCGGGCCATGTCGAGCGGGTCGCGCCAGATGATCCAGCCGACCCAGGCCCAGCGCTTGGACTCGAACGGATTGTGCGGGTCGCCCGGCCCGTCGGCAAAGCGGTGGTGCTGCGAATGATAGTTTACCCAGTCGGTCACCTTGCCCTGCATGGCGAGCGCGAGGTTTACCATGACGATGACCTGGCCGAACCCGGCAAGCTCGCCGGCCTTGTGCTGGAGCACTCGGTGCATCGGCCCGATGCCGAGATTGCACAGGAAGACCGCAAGCGCAGTGACGCCGAGCCCGAGCGGCAGATAATACCATTCCAGCCCGATCTCCCGGATCAGGGCCCCGGCCAGGATCATCGCCACCAGCAGGCCGAGGCCGAGCGCCGGATAGATGAAGGCCGAGAAGAGGCTCGAAAAGCTGAACGTCTTCCATGTCTTCGGGATGGAGCGGGAGCGTGGCTGCATGGGGTTTCCCTGGATCAATGAGGCCTGCGGACGGGCCCTCGGCAAAACATGACGCGGGCGTCACAGGAAACTATGCCCGAGAGCCGTCTGGCAAGCCATGGTTTCATGACAGCGCAGCGTCAAATGTCCGCAGGCCGCTTCTTTCCGGGCGATCAGGGCGTCCCGGGCCGGGGCCGCGCCCGGAAAGTCCCATTTTCGTGACACTTTTGTGACGCAAGTGTGCCCCGGCGGCCACATGTTGCACCTGCTCATCTGTGGCTCGCACTTTCCCCCGCGCCCGTCACGAAAGTTTCTCAACTCGGCACTAGTGCGTCGCCCAGCGGCCAGTGTCGCGTGTGTACGCATCCGATCGTTCTCGAAAATCCAGAAGGGGCTCCCCATGAAAAAGTGGACTTATCTGTCCGGCTCGACCGCCGCCATCCTCGCCGCCGTGGCCCTCGCGCCGGCCGCCATCGCGCAGCAGACAACCTCCGAAATCCGCGGCCAGGTGACCGGCATGGACGGCGTGCCGGTTTCCGGGGCCAGCGTTGTCGTGATCGACGGGCGCACCTCGGCGGCCCGCACGGCCACCACGGGCACGAACGGTCGCTTCTCGCTGCGCAACCTGACAACCGGCGGACCGTACAGCGTCACCGCCACCGCGCCGAACCTGCAGGGCCAGACGCTCGAGAACATCTCGCTCAACCTGCAAAGCAGCGCCGACCTCACATTTGCGCTCGAGACCGTCAGCGACGAGCGCACGCTCGATGCCGTCGTGGTCACGGCCTCCCAGGCCGGCCTGTCGCAACTCGCTGTCGGCCCGGGCGTCTCGTTCAACCAGGAAACACTGGAAGGTTTCCCGTCGATCAGCCGCGACATTCGCGACATTATCCGCTTCGACCCGCGCGTCAGCATCAACGAGAACAACGAAGACAGCATCTCCTGCCTCGGCGGCAATAACCGCTTCAACTCGTTCACGGTCGACGGCGTCCGCTCGTCCGACAATTTCGGCCTCAACGCGTCCGGCTTCCCGAACCGCAACTCCCTGCCGATCCCGTTTGACTCCATTCGCGAGACCTCGGTCGAGTTCTCCCCCTTCGACGTGACCTACGGCCAGTTCACCGGCTGTAACATCAACGTCGTCACCAAGTCGGGCAGCAACGATGTCCATGGCTCCGCCTTCTTCGTCTACAACAATGACAATCTGACGGGTGACACGCTGAATGGCATCACCGTCACCGACACGCCTTTCGACGATTTCAACTGGGGCGCCACGCTGTCGGGCCCGATCATCAAGGACCGCCTGTTCTTCTTCTTCGCCTATGAAGAAGTGGAAGACGGCGGCAACTTCGCGAACGACGGCCCCGCCGAACTTGGCTTCGTCACCCCGATCGCCCCGAGCCTCGCCGCGATCACCCTCATCAGCGACATCCTCGCGAGCGAGTACGGCTTCGACACGGGCGGCATCGCGACCACGCTGCCGGAGACGAACCGCCGTTTCCTCGGCCGCATCGACTGGCAGATCAACAACGACCACCGCGCCGAGTTCACCTATTCGCGGATCGATGAAGCCTTCGTCTCGTCGGAAGACATTCCCTTCGTCGCCGACTTCATCTTCGCGAACACGTTCCTGCTGGAAGGCACACAAAGCAATTCCTACTCGGGTCGCCTGTTCTCCGACTGGACGGACAAGCTCTCGACTGACATCCGCTTCTCGAGGGTCGATCTCCAGGATCTCCAGGACCCTGTCGGTGGCGGCGAGGCCCAGGATGCCGTGCCGATCCCGCGCTTCCTTGTGACGACCAGCGCGGGCGAGCCCGTCCTGAACGGACCGGGAGAGTTCCGGGCGGCCAACGACCTCCAGACAACGACCGACCAGTTCCGCTTCAAGGCCGACTATCGAACTGGCAACCACACGATCACGGCGGGCTATGAGCTTGACCGCAACGACGTGTTCAACCTCTTCTCGCCTAATGCCACGGGCCTGTTCGAGTTTGCCTCCGTCGCCGACTTGCAGAACCGGCTGGCCACCGACATTTCGGGCGCCGGTTCGTTCTCGGGTGACATCAACGATGCTGCGGCAAACTTCCAGCGCAACATCCACTCCCTCTACCTGCAAGACGAATGGCAAATCACGCCCGACCTGACCCTGACTGGCGGCATCCGCTATGACTGGTACCAGTCGGGCGACACGCCCCCGGAAAGCCAGGCCTTCATCGACCGTTACGGCTTCTCCAACTCGACAGGCTTCAATGACCTCGATGCGATCCAGCCCCGTGTCGGCTTCAATTACAATACGCCGGCCCGCTTCGGCGACACGACCTTCCGGGGCGGCATTGGCCTCTTCTCGGGCGGCGATCCGACCGTGTGGTTCTCAAACGCCTACACCAATTTCGGCTTCGCCCTCGGCAACGTAGAGTCCGGCGGCGGTGCATGTACCCCGGCTGACCTGACCGTGCCGGGTGCCTCCGGCTCATTCGGCGGCCTGCCGCAGTGCATTCTTGACCAGCAACAGGCCGAAGCCCTCGCTGGCCAGGGCCGGACGGATGCCATCGATCCGAACTTCAAGGTCCCGCGCGTGCTGCGCTCGAGCATTGGTTTCACCCACATCACGGATTTCGGTGGCGGCCTGCCGCGCTTCTTCGACGACTGGACCTTCCAGTCGGACTTCATCTACACCAAGCAGATCGACTCGGCTGACTTCGTCGATCTCACCCTCTCGCCGGTAGGAACCGCTCCGGACGGCCGCTCTCTGTTCAACGCCATCGACCCGCTCCTCGCAGGATGTGACGCCACCTTTGTCGGCCCCCGCGCCGGCTTCACCGGCCCTGCTGCCCAGCTTGCACAAGGCGGGGCCTGCGATGCGGGCGGCGACGATCAGGACATCCTCCTGACCAATTCCATCGGCGAGGACGGGCGCACGTACAACGTCTCGGCCCAGTTCTCAAAGCAGTTTGAGTTCACGACGCCCGGGATCAACAAGCCCGGCTCGTTCTTCATCGCGGCCGGCTATTCCTGGACTGATGCCGAGGACGTGAACCCGACGAACTCTTCGACGGCAACGTCGAACTTCGAGGAGGTTGCGCTGGAGAACATCAACCGTCCCGTTCTTGCGCCCGGCCAGTTCTTCAACGAGCACAACATCACCCTCGCGGCCACGTTCGAGCAGGAATTCTTTGACGGCTTCGCCTCGCGGTTCTCGATGTTCTATGGCGGGCAATCTGGCCGCCGGTTCAGCTACGTTTACGACAATAACACGCCGACGACGCTGTTCGGGGACTCCGACAATGAAGAGCGCAACCTCTTCTACGTGCCGAATGGTCCGAACGATCCGCGCGTCACCTACGCGACGAACTTCGACGTGGATGCGTTCTTCGCCTTCCTCGAGGAGAGCGGTCTCAACGAGTTCGCCGGACAGGTCACGCCGCGCAACACATTCGAGCAGCCGTGGTTCCACGACCTCGATCTCAGGATCGCGCAGGACATCCCGCTGCCGGGCCTCGGCCGGTTCCTGCCGAGCCACAATCTCGAAGTGTTCATGGACATCGAGAACTTCCTGAACCTCATCAACGATGATCGCAACATCCTGCGTCTCGCAGACGTGGGCGATGTCACGGAAGGGGTGCCGGTGCTGGATGCGGCGCTGTCTGCGGACGGCACGCAATATATCTACTCGAACTTCAATCCGGGCGACGGCAACTTCTTCGCCTCGGACCGTGCCGGCGGACAGACGGTCTTCTCGGACCGGAACCTCGGCGCCTCCCTCTGGGCCATCCAGTTCGGCGTCCGCTTTGAGTTCTAGGCGGATGCCTGCGTAGAGTTTGTCCTGTAGATCAGGGAAGGGCCGCGTCGCGTGACGCGGCCCTTTTCTTTTGTGCCGCTCCCATTGCCGGGGAGAGCCGGGCCGTTAAACAGGGGTAAGCCCGTCGCCACAGGAGACCTGCCCCATGAAGACCCGCGCCGCCGTCGCCTTTGAAGCCGCAAGGCCCCTCGAAATCGTCGAGGTCGACCTCGAAGGCCCGAAAGCCGGCGAAGTCCTGGTCGAGATCCGGGCAACCGGCGTCTGTCATACCGATGCGTTCACCCTGTCGGGCAAGGACCCGGAAGGCGCGTTCCCGGCCATTCTCGGCCATGAGGGCGCGGGCGTCGTCCTCGAAACCGGTCCCGGCGTCACCTCGCTCGCCCCCGGCGACCATGTCATCCCGCTCTACACGCCGGAATGCCGCGAATGCGACTATTGCCTCCATCCGAAGACCAATCTCTGCCAGAAGATACGGCCGACGCAGGGGCGCGGCGTCATGCCGGACGGCACCTCCCGCTTCTCCTGTCATGGCAAGCCGGTCCTGCATTACATGGGCACCTCGACCTTCGCCAACCATACCGTCCTGCCCGAGATCGCGCTTGCCAAGGTCCGCAAGGACGCGCCGTTCGACAAGATCTGCTATATCGGCTGCGGCGTGACGACCGGGATCG
>CAYSED010000095.1:0-10386 GCA_964429935.1 uncultured Hyphomonadaceae bacterium | reverse complement strand
GACCGGCACTGGGTTGCCCCGCGTCACCCCATTTGCGTAATGCTCTAAGATAGTCGTTAACTATTGGATACAGATCCTCATAGAACTTCGGCAATTGCCCCGTCCCGACGAGTGCCTGTTCCCGCACCAGAAGCGGCGGGCTGACCTCCTCATAGCCATGCTCCCGCGTCTGGATATCGAGCATGAGCGCCGCAAGCGCGCGTTCGAGCCGGGCGAGGTCGCCGCGCAAGGCGACGAAGCGTGCGCCTGACATGCGCACCGCACCCTCGAAATCCATCAACGGCAGGCCCGCGGCCGTCTTCAGCGCCTCGCCAAGGTCGGCATGTTCCTTCGGTGCCTCGAAGTTCCGCGGCGTGCCGACGGTCTTCTGAACGACATTGCCGGTCTCGTCTGTGCCATCCGGCACATCGGCGAGCGGCAGGTTCGGCGTTTCAAGCAAGATATTTTTGAGTTTTTCGCGCGCTTGGATTTCTCCCTTGCCTGCCGTCTCGATCACGTCTTTGGCTTCGGCGACCTCGGCCCGCAGCCGCTCGAACAAAGCCTCGTCGCCGGATGCCTTGGCCCGGCCGATCTCTTTGGATTTCGCATTGCGCGCTTCTTCGGCGGCCTGCTTGTCGGCAATCGCCTGACGCAACGCCGCGTCATGGGCATGAATCTCGTCCACGATATCGCCGAGGCCCGGCTTGCGGCGGTTCCAGGCGGCGCGGAACGCTTCCCCGTTTTCGCGAATGGCGCGCAGGTCGAACATGGGATGTCTCTTGGTGTCCAGGACTATGGCGAGGGTCTAGTGAGGAACGCTCAGCTTGTCATCCCCGGCGATATTGGTTTCGGGACTGCTCTCCCGATGGCGATTCACCGCGACTTGATCGCGGGGTCCATCTCCTGAACCATCGCCTGCAGACCGAGCGGTCTGGAGTTGGGCCCCGCGATCAAGTCGCGAGGAGTCGCCTTACCGGGCCCCGCCTTCGCCGGGACGAGCGGTTATCGGGTGGTGTCACCCTGCCCCCGCCTCGCGCTGTATTTCTTTCCGCTCGATCAGGTGAACGCACCAGATGCTCGCCTCATAGAGCATCATGACCGGGACGGCGAGGATGATCTGGCTGACTACGTCCGGCGGCGTGAAGAAGGCGGCGAAGGCGAGGATTATGACGAGCGCGTACTTGCGGCCCTTGCGCAGCGTATCGGAACTGACGACCCCGATCTTGCCGAGCAGGGTCAGGATGACCGGCAACTGGAACGAGAGCCCGAAAGCGAGCATCAGCGCCATGACCAGCGAGAGATACTCCTTAACGCTAAGGAGAAGCTGGATATTGGCCGGGCCGATGCCGACCTGTTCCTGCGAGAAGGCGAACGTGCCAACCCAGGGCAGCATGATGTAATAGACGAATGCGCCGCCTGTCGTGAACAGGATTGGCGCGGCAATGAGGAACGGCGCGAAGGCCCCCTTCTCGTTCTTGTAGAGCCCCGGCGCGACAAAGGCGTAGACCTGCCAGGCGATGACCGGAAAGGCGGCGAACAGGCCGGCGAACAAGGCAAGCTTCAGCTTGACGAAGAAGAACTCGAGCGGCCCGGTATAAATGAGATCGAGCGTTTCGGCCCGGCCCGCCTTCACAGCGGCGGCTGCGAACGGCTCGACCAGCCAGTTATAGATCGGCACGGCGAAGGCAAAGCATATTCCTCCTGCGACGATCAGCGCGGCCATTGAGATTATGAGACGTGTGCGCAGTTCGATAAGGTGGACGAGCAGCGGGGCACGGCTCGCCTCGAGCTCATCGCCGAGGATTTCCGGTCCTTCGAGTTCCTTCGTGCCCGCCGTCATTCGGCGGCATCCCGGGCGGTGTCGATCTCCGGAGCCCGCGCCGGTCCGGCCTTGGCGGGCCTGGCGGCATCCTTTGCCATGATGCTCGAATTCACATCCTGCTCATAGGCCTTCAGATCATCGGCGGCCTTGGTGATGTCGGCATTCTTCTTGAGGTCCTGGATTTCCTTGCGCAGCTCATCGAGCTCAGTCTGCCGGGCGATGTCGTCGAAGGCAGCGCGGAACTCGTTTGCCATGCGGCGGCCCTTCGCCACGAACTGGCCGAGCCGGCGCAGCATCACGGGCAGGTCCCTCGGCCCGACAACGATCAGGGCGACGATCGCAATCAGCAGGAATTCGCTGAAGCCGAACTGCGGCAGCATGGGCGCTTGCCCTCCGGTTTGTCCCTCAGGACGAGGACTTCGCCTTGTCCTTGGCCGGGGTCACGTCGACCATTTCATCCTTCTCGACGGCTTTCTGGGCGTCCTCGTCCTTCAGGCCGGTGCGGAAGCTGCGTATGCCCTTGGCAACGTCGCCCATGATGTTCGAGATGCGGCCCCGGCCGCCGAACACGAGCACGGCCACCACGAGGACGATCAGGATCTGTAGCGGACCAATAGAGCCCATGGGGGCCTCCTTCGTTCTGATGTCCCATGATAGGGCCTGAACCGGCAAGTCTCAATGACCTTGCAGGAACAAGGGCGATTTACTCTTCGTCATCATCGATAAAACTGGTGACGAAATCCGGTTCGTCGCCCGGCAAATTTGACCGGTCCGGGCCATTGTCCTCGTCGTCCGCGGCGAGCATGCCGCCATCGGCGTTGAAACCTTCCGGCATGACGGCGGACAGGAGGCCCTCGGCCTCAAACTCGGCCTTGCCCGGCAGGACGCTGAGATCTTCAAGACCAAAATGTTCGAGGAACTTGTCCGTGGTGCCGAGCGTTACCGGGCGGCCAGGCGTCTTGCGGCGGCCCCTGATGCGCACCCAGCCGGTTTCCATCAGCGTGTCGATGACCCCCTTGGAAACGGCGACGCCGCGAACAGCTTCGATCTCGGCCCGTGTGACCGGCTGGCCATAGGCAATGATTGCCAGGGTTTCGAGCGCGGCCTGGCTCAGTTTCTTCTGCTGGTGGCGCTCCTCGACGAAGAGGAAGGCGAGGTCCGGAGCGGTCTGGAAGCGCCACTTGCCCGCCACTTCGACAAGCTGCACGCCCCGCCCGGCATAGGTGCGCTTCAGGTCCATCAGGACCATGGCCGGTTCGACGCCTTGCGGCAGGATCTCGGCGATCTGACTAGCGCTCAGCGGCTCGCCGGCCGCAAATAGCACGGCTTCGGTCCGCCGGAGTGCGTCGGCCATGACGTCCTGAGCCGCTTCGCGGTGTTCGACGGCCGAGCGCTGGTAGGCGAACGACAACTGGCGCACCGCCTTGCGGATGTCTTCGGTACCGGTCTCTTCCGTCATCAGGTTCTCAAGGACACTCATGTCTGGGTTGCCTCCCTGTTCTGGGCCGCACTGCCGCGAAGGTAAAGCGGCGTGAAATGCTGGCTCTGGCGCATGTCTATCTCGCCGTCACGGGCAAGTTCGAGAGCCGCTGTGAAAACGCTGGCCGTGACCGAACGCTCCGGCAGATCGCTGTCCGGGAGGGCGACGCGGCGGCGGATGGTCTCAAGGCTCGCCCAGTCACCGATGGAGGGCATGATCGATTTCAGCGAGGTGCGCGCCGCCTCGAGCGGCAGGACGAACTGCTTCTCGATGCGATGCGGGCGAACTTCCTCGCGCCGCCAGCGGATCGCCCCGAGCGCCTGTGCCAGCAGGTAGAGTGATGCGTCATATTCGGTGTGCCTGACCACTTTGGGCTGTTCCGGCTGGCCGCGCAGGAACACGACATTGCCCGTAACGTGGCCGTTCTGAAGCGCTGCGGCGGCCGTTCGCATGGCTTCGAGCCGCTTCAGGCGGAAGGCGAGCCGGTCCGCCATGTCGCCGGCATTCTCCGCTTCATTCGCGGATGCGTCCTCTTTCGGCAGGAGAAGGCGGGACTTTAGATAGGCAAGCCAAGCGGCCATGAGGAGATAGTCTGCGGCAAGATCGATTCGCCTTGCCTTGGCGTCGCGGACGAAGGCGAGATACTGCTCGGCAAGGTCGAGGATCGAGACGTGGCGCAGATCGACCTTCTGGCGGCGGGCGAGGTCCAGCAGAAGGTGAAGCGGCCCCTCGAACCCCTCCGTGGCAATACACAGGACGTCGTCTGCGGAGGCCTCCTCGGCCCCGGCGGATAGGTCGTCGATCGATACGGTTCCCGACATCACGCAACGACCCCCGTCAAGGCCATCAGCTCGGCAAAGCGCTTCCACCCCCCCGCGGCGTCGAACGGCGTCGCAAGCGCAGCAAAGTGCTCGGCATGGCGCGCCCGTTCGAGCGAAAGTCCGGAAAGTTCGGGGACCGCTTCCCCGACCAGGCGCATTTCTGTAAGGATATCATCCGGATCCTTCACGAACCCAGCACAATGCAGGACCACATCGCACCCCGCCGCATGCGCACCCTTCGCGCGCGTGCAAAGGTCCCCGCCAAGGGCATCCATGCCTATATCATCGGTCATCAGAAGGCCATCAAAGCCGATTCGGTGGCGAATCACTTCGGAAACCACTTTCGGCGACAGGGTTGCCGGGGCATCAGGGTCGAAAGCCTCGTAGGCGATGTGGGCCGTCATCGCCATTGGCGCGTCCGCCACGCCAGCAAAGGCGGCAAAGTCGGCGGCAAGTTCATTGTCGCCCGCCAAGACCCGGGGCAGCGCCTTGTGGCTGTCGACAAGTGCCTTGCCATGACCAGGCATGTGCTTGATGACCCCCGCGACGCCGCCGTCGCGCAGTCCGGCCAGGGCTGCGCGGCCCAAGGCGGCCACGACCTTCGGTTCGCTCGAAAATGCCCGGTCACCGATGACATTGTGCGCCCCCTCGGCGGGCACGTCGAGAACAGGCGCGCAGTTGGCGTGGATCGAAACAGCCGCAAGCTCGTGCGCGATCAGCCGGTGACCGAGCCAAGCTGCCTCGATCCCGGCTTCCGCATTCCGGGCATGCAGGTCGCCATAGGCCTTGCCCGCCGGAAAGACAGGCCATTCCGGCGCCTTCAGCCGGGCGACGCGGCCCCCTTCCTGATCGATGAAGACAAGGCAGGAACGCCCGAGCGCCTCCCAGATTCCGTCAACAAGGCGGCGCACCTGGTCGCGCGAGACACAGTTGCGGCCCATCAGGATGACGCCCCAGGGCTGGCATTCGGACAGGAGCGCGCGTTCGCCCGCCGTCAGATGCGCGCCAGACACGCTGAGAATCGCGGCGCGCGGGGGAAGGCTCATCCGGTCACCACGATGCAGTCGCGCCCGCCAGCCTTCAGTTCCTCGCAGAAGCCGGACGCTGCGCTGCGGTCCGAGAAGGCTCCGACCCGCAGGCGGTAGAATACGCCTTTTGCGCCAAGGTCGGCACGCTGGACCCGCTTCTGCGCCCCCGAGAAGAGTGCGGGCGCATCCCGGACAAGGCTTGCCCAGGCCGCATCGGCAGCCTCCTGACTGCGCAGGGCCGATACCTGAACGAGATACTCGCCGGAAGCGTCAAAACGCGTCGCCTGGACCGCTTCGGCTGCAGCCACTGGATCTGCTGCCGCGAGAGCGTGCTCCGAAGGCTGCGGTTCCGGGAGGCGGTCCTCTGCAATCCCCGGATCGCGTTCCAGCGCCTCGATTTGCGGAAGCACCGCGAGCGGTATTCCCGTCACCTCGTCGACCTCCGTTTCCTGGCCAGGCCGCAGCTCGATCGGCGGGCCGCCCTGAAGTACCCTCGCCACATCGAAATCATCCTGCACGCCGCCGGATTCGAAATCCGGCTCGGCCCGCTCGCTGCCGTCGATCTGGTCATAGATCCGGCGGTCCTGGTCCGGGGCCGAAACGCCGCCCGGATCGTCCGGCGCGCGCTTATAGGGCGAAGCATCGGCAAGCACGATGGGCAAGGCACCGGACTCCGAGCGGACGCCCTGGCTGTAGGTGTTCCAGATGACGGCACAGAAGATCAGGAGGACGCCGATGGCAAGGGCGAGGATCAACGGCCCGCGCGCGCCGTCGTCCCCCGGCTCGAAGCCGCGATAATCATCGTCGAAAGGACCAAGGTCCTGACCGTATCGGCTGCTCGTTCGGCTCATGGTTTCCCTGCAGGTCAATGACTCGATGAGTTAACGCTAACAGGAGTTTCCTTAACGACACTTAAACCGCGCCAGCCCGGAAATCCTGCCGGGGCGTGACGGGCAGGACCAGTTTCCGGCTATATCATGCTGTCAAGGTTGAACAGGCTGCGGTGCTGTTCGATGGCGTAATTGTCAGTCATACCGGCAAGATAGTCGCAGACAATGCGCGCGCGGCGCGCCGGGGTGGCCTGCTCGGCGTCCTGCCTCCATGGCGGCGGAAGTGTATTCGGTTCGGCAACGAAGAGCTCGAACAGGTCCCGCAGGATGCGCCTCGCCTGCGACCGCATGCGGTTGACCTTGTAATGCTTGTACATGCGCTCGTGCAGGAAGGCGCGAAGGGCGGCCTGCTGCCGATCGAGCCCTGCGGAAAAAGCAACCAGCGGCACAGGCATCGCCCGGACATCCGCCACAGACGCAGGCTGGTGCTCTGCCAGCCGGCGGCCGGTCTCGCCCAGCAGGTCGTCGATCCAAATGCCGATCAGGCGCCGGACCGCTTCATAGACTGTGCGACGCGTGTCGAGGTGCGGGTAATCTGCCCTGACCGAGCGGAAAACGTCGCCGACAAGCGGGAGGTCAAGCATGTCGCCGATGCTGAACAGCCCGGCCGCTATGCCATCATCAATGTCGTGATTGTTGTAGGCGATGTCGTCGGCGAGGGCGGCGACCTGGGCCTCCGGCCCGGCAAACGTGCCGAGTTCGAGGGTTTCGAGCGGCGCATAGTCCCGGAAAGCGGCCGGGAGTTCGCTGATCGCCTGTTCACCCGTCAGGAGCGGACCATTGTGCTTGACGAGGCCTTCGAGCATTTCCCAGGTCAGGTTCAGGCCGTCAAAGTTTGGATAGCGCTGCTCGAGCCTCGTCACGATCCTCAGGGTCTGCGCATTATGGTCGAAGCCGTCATGCTGGCGCATGCACTCGTCGAGCTGGTCTTCGCCGGCATGGCCGAACGGCGGGTGGCCGAGATCATGCGCGAGCGCGAGCGCTTCGGCGAGATCCTCGTCGAGACCGAGTGTCCGGGCAACCGAGCGGGCTATCTGGGCGACTTCGAGCGAGTGCGTCAGTCGCGTCCTGTAATGGTCGCCCTCATGGGCAACGAAGACCTGCGTCTTCTGCTTCAGGCGGCGAAAGGCGGAGGCATGAATGATCCGGTCGCGGTCCCTCTGGAAGGGCGTCCGCGTCGCCGAGTCCGGCTCCGGATGATAGCGCCCGCGCGAGACGCGCCAGTCGGTTGCAAATTTTGCTCTCTTTTCCATCCGGCCAAACACCCCTATCTCTATGCCATGAGCACCGTGACCCTGACACAAAGCGCCGCCGACCGCATTAAGGCGATTCTCGCCAACCAGGCGGGGGCATCCATGCTGCGGGTCGCCGTCGATGGCGGCGGCTGCTCGGGCTTTTCCTACAAGTTCGACTTTGCCAACAGCGCCAATGCTGACGACCTGATTGTCGAGCGCGACGGGGCCAGGGTCGCCATCGATGAGACCAGCCTCGAATTCCTGAAGGGCGCGGAAATAGATTTCACGAGCGAACTGATCGGCTCGTCCTTCAAGATACGCAATCCGAACGCGACCTCAAGCTGTGGCTGCGGGACGAGCTTTTCGATCTAGACATCGCTTCCCTTCCCTTGCGTCGTGCCGATAGAACCTGCTCAGGCAGCATGACCGGAGAAGATAAATGGACGTACGCCAGGCCGTAGACCGGCGCATCTCGACGCGCGCCTTTCTCGACAGGCCGATTCCGAAGGCCGAGATCGAAGCCTGGCTGGCCGAGGCTCAGCGCGCGCCTTCTGGCGGCAATACGCAGCCCTGGCGCGTGATCGTCGTCGCTGGCGACGAACAGCGGGCCATCATGCAACTCGCCGGAAACGTGCTTGCCCGGAACCCGGCTGGCGAACCGACCGATCGCCCGATCTATCCAAAAGGCCTCTGGGAGCCGCACGAGGCACGGCGGCGGCAGGTCGGCGAGATGCTCTATGAAGCGATCGGCATCCCGCGCGAGGACAAGGTCGGCCGCATGGCCTGGTTTGCCAATAATTTCCGCTTCTTCGGCGCGCCGCAGGCCCTGTTCATCATTATCGACGAGCGCATGGGCCACGGCCAGTGGGCGCACACGGGCATGTACATGCAGACCCTCTGCCTGCTTGCAGAGGGTCGCGGTTGGGGCACATGCATGCAGGAATGCTGGGGCATCCTGCGGCCCTCGCTCAAGGCGCATTTCGCCCTGCCGGAGACGGAAATGGTCTATTGCGGGCTGACCTTCGGCTGGCCGGACCGCAGCGACCCCGTCAACACGCTGAGGGCCGAGCGGGCCCCGCTTTCGGAAGTCGCCGAGTTCCGTGGGCTTTGACAGCAGCCGCGCTCGCGAAGGCGTGATGCAGCGTGAGGCCACAGAGCGCAGCCGTTCGTGCGAAAACGGCCGTGTCATTTGTGACATCCGGGAGCCCGACATGAACTATACCGCGCTTGTTACATCTATCGCCGTCGCCGCCTTGCTGGCAGGGTGCGGTCCGTCCGCGGAGCCGGGTGATCCGTCGGCTGCCAGCGAGGCTGCCGAAGCTGAAAGCCTTGCCGAAACCACTGCACCCGCGGAAACTGAACTGGCATCGGCCCCCTTGGCGGGCGTGGACAGGGATATGCCGGACGTGAACCAAGCCTATGCCGATTTCCTGACGGATTATGTCACGTCGAGCGACGGGGTGAACCTCGTCGCCTATGCCCGCGTCACGCCAGACGACCGGGCGGCGCTGCAGGCCTATATCGACGGGCTCGAAGCAATGGGAACCGGGGGCCTCTCCGACGATGAGGCCATGGCCTTCTGGTTCAATCTCTACAATGCCGTGACGATAGAAGTCATCCTCGACAATTATCCGCTGAAATCGATCCGCTCGCTCGGGGCGTTCAATCGCGGTCCGTGGGACCGCAAGCTCGTGACCGTAGCTGGCAAGGGCGAGATGAGCCTCAATGACATCGAGCACGCAACCCTACGCGCGGAGTGGGACGAGCCTCGCATCCATTATGCCGTCAACTGCGCGTCCTACAGTTGCCCGAACCTGATGAACCGCCCCTGGGAGGCGGCGACGCTCGACGGCGACCTCGATGCGGCAGCCCGGGCCTATGTCAATCATCCGCGCGGCATCTCCGTGTCGGGCGGGCGGGTGACGGCATCGAGCATCTATGACTGGTACAAGGCCGACTTCGGGGGCTCGGATGCCGGTGTCCTCGCCCATGTCCGGCAATATGCCGATGAAGACTTGAAGGCCGCACTCGACGGCGTGACCGGGATCGCGCGTTTTGACTATGACTGGGACCTCAACGAATAGGCCCCGCCCGAAAAAGCGTCATGAATGACCTTTAGGCCGGAGGCTCAGCCAACCGGAGACGCCGCCATGCGACAACTGTTCCTGTCCGCTGCCATTTTCGCAGCAGCATCCGCCACTGCCGGACCCGCTTCCGCCTGGGGCATGACAGGGCACCGCATCACGGGCGCCATTGCCGACGCCTACCTGTCGCCAGAGGCACGCGCGCAAGTCAGCGCCCTGCTCGGACCCGGCGGCGGACTGGCCGAAGCCTCGACCTGGCCGGACTTCATGCGATCGAGCCCGGAAGACTACTGGAAGCTCGAAGCCAATCCCTATCATTACGTGACTGTCCCGGAAGGCCTGTCCTATGCCGAGGCCGGAGCGCCCCCCGAAGGCGACGCCGTTACGGCCCTTGCCGGCTTTCGCGAGACGCTGACGTCGGTCGCGGCGACCCGGGCGGAAAAGGAGCTGGCGCTCCGGTTCATTGTCCACATCATCGGCGACCTGCACATGCCTCTGCACGCAGGCAATGGCACTGATCGCGGCGGCAACGATGTCCTTGTCACGTTCCATGACGAGGTCTCGAACCTTCACAAGGTGTGGGACGAGGACATCATCGATCACGAACGGCTGAGCTATACCGAATGGGCGTCATGGGCCCTGCCGAAGATAACGCCGGAGCTGCGGGATGCGTGGTGGACCAACGACCCCCTGGTCTGGATCGCGGAAAGCGCCGCGCTGCGCGACACGATCTATCCGGAAACCGGCATCCTCAAGTGGGAATATGTCTTCGCGCACCGCGAAACGATTCGCACACGGCTATCGCAGGGCGGGGTCCGCATGGCAGCCTACCTGAACGAAGTCTTCGACGAGGCAGGGTAGGCGAAACGCCTCAGCCCTGGCCGAAATCGACCTTCGGAACCGATGACAGAACCTCGCGCTCACCACCGACATCGAAAAAGTCGCGGCGCCGGAAGCCGAAGCCGTTGGCGATAAGAACGCCCGGAAACTGCTCGGTCGCGGTATTATAGTCCTGAACGGCCGAGTTGAAGAAGCGCCGCGCCGCTG
>CAYSED010000094.1:0-10423 GCA_964429935.1 uncultured Hyphomonadaceae bacterium | reverse complement strand
TTCGACCCGGAAAGGAATCCCTTGCGATTCCGTCAAAGACGAAGACGCTCTAGGCCGTTTCCGCCTGTCGCGGAAGCGCGCCCAGCGACGCGGGCCGGACAGCGTTTCCGCTTCCGGGGCTGGCTACCTGGAACAGGCAGGAAGGACCGGGGCCGCTTTTCAGGACCACCTTGAGTAATGCCTGGCTTTCGCCGAGGCTGGTTTGGCGCTCCCGGAGAGCGGCCCCGCAATAGCGTATTCTTCTCTTCGTTGGCGCGATGATCCTGCATCGACGCTCCGGGCTGGCTTGTCGTTCCCTGCCGCGCTGGACAAGCAAGGCGGACACGAGCCTCCCGGCCGGACCGGCAGCGGGCTCGTTGATCCGCGCCGCCAGCACCCGGGCCATTGCCACCCCCGCCCATCCGGCCGTCCGGACCGTCCTCACGGACGGGAGATGGAGAGGACCATAAGCGATCCGCCGCAGCCGTCGGACAGATTTCCTGACGGCAGAGGACATTTTCGGCCCGGGGCGAAGCCGCCAAGCGGTGCCGGCTGGCCGGTCAGTCCCGCACGGGCACGACATTGTCATCGACATTCCGCTCGATGAGGAGGCGGCGGGGATCGAGGAGAACGTAGGCCGGCTTTTCGGCAAGGTCGAAACTCAGGACCGATTCGGCTTGCGAGAGGCGGACGCGCTCGAGTGCCTGCCATTCGTCGCCGAGCGTCTTCTTCGGATCTTCGGCATAGAAGCCGATCTCGACCCATTCGCCGAGCTCCTCGCCGTCGATCTCGCTGACGGACACTTCCTTGCCGGTCTCTTCCGAGGCGATCTTCTTGTCGAGCTTGACCGTGACGGTCGCCTTGAACCCCTCGCCTTCGGGCAGGATCGTGACGGCATCCGGGCCTAGCGAAAGCTCCCAGAAGACGATGCGGTTCCAATAGTCGGTGACAAGCTGCTGGTAATCTGGACCGGCCGCCTCGCGCAAGGCGGCGACGAGTTCGTTCGTGGTCGGATAAGGAGGGCCCTTCGAGCCGTATTCCTCCAGAAAGCCGCGAATGGCAGCCTGCATCTCGTTGCGGCCGATATAGTGCTTCAGCCCCCAGAAGACCCAGTTTGCCTTGTTGTAATCGAGATAGCCCTGGCCCTCGGCAAGGGCGAGCGGAGGCTCGGCATCGGCCTCGGCGGTCCGGTTGACGAGGTATTGCTGGATCGCCCGCTGTTCGAGAAGGCGGCGCGCCTTCTGCCAGCCGAGCGCGGCCTCATAGGCCGTCAGGGCAGCGTTTTCCGTCAGGCCCTCCGACAGGACATTGAAGCCCTTCGTCTGGGCCGGGACGATCTGGTGGGCAAACCATTGGTGGCCGATCTCGTGCATCGTCACATAGGTGGCGAGGTCGACGCTTTCGGGATCCTCCGGGTCGCCCGGATCGCGCATGAAGCCGATATTCTCCGAGAACGGAATGGTCGCGGCGAAGGACTGGGCGAAGCTCGCATAGGGGAATTCCATGATGCGGATGTCGGAATACTGGTAAGGGCCGAAGAGTTCGGTGAACGTGTCCAGCGACTGTTTCATCGCCTCGATCATGAGGCCGATATTGTAGTCATGCGGGGCATGGTACCAGACGGCGAGCGGGATATCGGGCCCGCCGGGGTTTTGCCAGACGTCCTCACGCACCGCATAGTCTGCCGAAACAAAGGCAAAGAAGTTCAGGATCGGCGTTTCCGTCCGGTAGTCGCGGCAGGCCCGGCCGTCCTCTTCGTAGGCGCGCTGCAGCCTGCCCGGAGCGATCGGAACCTGGCCGGGAGCCGTGCACACCGTGGCGGAAAAATCGACATAGTCCGACGACCGGTCGATGAAATGGAACCGGCGGGCCTCCGCGTCGGAGGGATCGGGCAGGCGCTCGAGTTCCGGCAGGCCGGCCTTGCGGCGGCGGTCCGGATTGCGCAGGCGGTAATCGGGCAGGCCGATGCCCGGCATGACCTGCTGGTTGTTCACGAAGGTGCCGTTCGCGCGAACGAGGGTGTCGCCCCCGAGGCTTGGCGGCGGCACGGCGATCTCGAAACTGAGCGTGCCGGTCGCGCCGGGGGCAAGGGCGGGCGCGAAGCGGTAGAGGCGCACCTGCGTGTCGGCGAGGAAGTTCGCGATCTCTCCCTCGGTGACCTCGGTTGCGCCCGGAATGTCGAGGGCGCGGATCGTGTCCTCGTCCTGGAAGGGCAGCGAGACATAAAGGTCTTCGACCGGCGCGCCGGTGACGTTTTCGAACGCATAGGAGCCCGTGACACTGGCGGTGCGGGATTCCGGACGCAGGAGGACACGCGTCTCGACCCTGCGGATCTTCGGCCCGGGGACGAAGATCTCGTCGCCGAGGCGTTTTTCGAATTCGGCCTGCTGGGCTTCCCGCTCGGGCCGGGTCTGGTAATTGTTCGCACTGAACCCGCTGAAAAGCGTCGTTCCGGCCACGGCAAAGCCGGCAAGCCCGGCCGTTCCGGCAACCGCGCTCGCCGCCGTGATGCGTCGGCCGAGGCGCGCCAGCCGGGTGAGGATGCCGGTCTCCAGGCCGCGCCGCCAGAGCCAGACCGTAAGCACGGCGAAGACGAGGGCAAGGCCGAACCAGTAGATCGCGAACCAGCGCGCGCCAAGCGGGTCGCCGAGGCCGTTCATTTCCGAAAAGCCGCCTGCGGGTATCGAGCCGTAGGACATCAGCGGATGATAGAAGGGCAGCAGGCTGACGAAGAAGACGAAGAAGATCGCGATGGCGCCGCCGAGGACCATGCCGAGAATGCGGTTCGGCATGAAATTCTGCAGGAACATGATGAGGGCGGCATAGAGGACGAGGTCCGGGCCGACGCCGACCATGGAAATCTGCAGGTGCGTGCCGGGATTGACCGGCACGTCGCCGATGATGAGCTGGGCGATGATGCCGACGACCATGGCGGCGAGCAGCACGGTGTAGATGACGCCGAACATGGCAAGCCATTTGCTGGCAGTCATGACGGCGTTCGTGACCGGACTTGCGTCGACGAGTTCGGCCATACCGTGGGTCTTGTCGCGCCACATGATCTCGCCGGAGAAGAAGACGATGATGATGAGAAGCGGCAGGAAGGCGCTGCCGATGGCGGCCTCGGCCATCTGGACGTTGGTGGCGAGCAGCGGGTCTGGCGCGAAGATGGCCTGGGCATAGACCGTCAGCGCGAAGAGGGCAGTCGCGAGGCTTGCGAGGATGATGAAGGAGATGGAGCGGACGGTCGTGAAATATTCAAAGGCTGCCCGCCGCAAGAAGGCCGGGACCGGGTTGCGCGCTGTCGAGACGGCGATGGCGGCGAGGGGCGTGGTTGCAGCTGCCGTGTCGTCGCGCCTGTCCTTCGCCTTGCCGCCGATGAGGCCGCGCCGGAAGAAGCCGATCGAGACAAGGAGCGCGCCGAGGCCGACCGCTCCCCAGACGAGGCGGTTCAGGCCGATCAGCCCGAGCACGGGCGACAGGGTCGTGTTGCGCTCGTCGGCGGGCCAGAACTCGGTCGTCAGGGCGAGGGCGTTGGAGCCGAACGGATCGGCGAGCGAGAGGATGAGGTCCGGCGCGTCCTCGCCGACGAACAGGTTTCCGGCCGTGTAGACCATGAAGAGGCCGACGGCGCTGACATAGACGAGCGTCCGGTTGCGGGTCGTCGCGGCGACGAGGATGAAGAAGGCGCTGACGAACAGGGCATTGACGGCGAGATAGACGAGCGTCGGCTGGAGAAAATAGAGCGGGTTCGGCGGCCCGAGCGTCTCGCCGTCGACCCAGGGCGCGAACTGGCCGGCAAAGAGGCCGATGACGAGCGCGAACATGGACAGGAAAGTGGCGGCGAACACGCCGGCCATCCGGGCCACGATGAGGTCGCGCGTCGGCACCGGCGTCGCGTGGATCATTTCGAGCGACTTGTTGGTCTCGTCGCGCATCATGCCGGAGACGACGAAGATCGCGCCGAAGAAGATGGACAGGAGGCCAAGGCCGGAAATCAGCAAGGCGAGCGAGATCGCGCCATTGCCCTTGATGCGTTCCCCGCCGCCGCCCGAGACCTGGACGAAATCAGTCGAGATGATGAGGAAGCCGATAAGGGCCATGGCAGCGAACGTGACCCAGAAGCCGATCTGGCGGAGCTGGAGGTTCAGTTCAAAGGGCAGGAGCCGCGCGAGCATGGTGTCTCTCCCTGTCTCAGACGAGCCGGTAGAGATGGGCGAAATAGGCGTCCTCGAGCGACAGGTCGCGCCCGGCAGGCTCGAAGCCCTCGCCGGGCAGGGTGTCGGAGAGGACGGAGACGACGCTGCCGCCCATGAGAAGGCGGGTCGACAGGACCCTGTAGGCCGACTTCATGGCCTCGACGTCGCTGCGCTCCACGGTCTTGCGCCAGACCTTGCCGCGTATCCTGTCGATCAGCGCTTCCGGCGCGCCGCGGGCGACGATTTCGCCGTCGCCCATGATTGCCATGTCCGAGCAGAGGTCCCGCACATCCTCGACGATATGGGTCGACAGGATGACGATCTTGTCGCGGCTCGTGTCGGCGAGGAGGTCGAGGAAACGCTGGCGCTCGAACGGGTCGAGGCCTGCGGTCGGCTCGTCGACGATCAGGATTTCGGGCTTTCCGAGCATGGCCTGGGCGACGCCGAAGCGCTGGCGCATGCCGCCGGAATAATTGGCGACCGAGGCATGGCGCATGCTGGTGAGGTTGACCTCCTTCAAGAGCGCCATGATCTGTTCCTGACGCTCGGCCTTGCTGTTCACGCCTTTCAGCACGGCGATGTGATCGAGAAGGGCAAGCGCGCTCATGCGCGGATAGACGCCGAAATCCTGCGGCAGGTAGCCGAGAACGCGGCGCATGGCGTCTGGCTTTGCGACAATGTCCTCGCCCTTGAGGGTCACCGTTCCGCTGTCCGGCGTCAGCAGGGTGGCGAGCGTCCGCATCAGCGTGGACTTGCCTGCCCCGTTCGGGCCGAGCAGGCCGAACAGGCCGGGCTTCAGTTCGAGACTGACATTTTTCAGCGCTTGTATCGTGCCAAAGGATTTCGATACATTGGTAATGCTCAGCATAGCCCGCCCTCGATAGATCGAATATCGATAAGGGTTAGTCGGGCAAGAATAAAAATACAAGCGGAATCCCGGACAATTTCATTCCGGCGCGCCGTCGTGCCAGATCGGCGCGGACCAGGCGCGTTCCTGCAGGGTGAGCGGCAGGTTCGGGTTCGGCGGCGATCCGGCGCGGACGGCATCCCAGGTCGACCAGCGGCAGGTCGGCACTTCGAGGGCGCGGACATAATAAGCTGCGTCCATGCCGCTCTCGAAGGCCGGATCGCGCCAGAAAGCTTTCAGTTCCGCCGCGCCGATGCCGTCAGGCACGCCGCAGGTCGCGGGGTCGACGGCGACCGGATCGTCCGGGCACCGATATGTGTCAGGGGCCGGCGCGGCCCCTTGCGCGCAGGCGACATCGTGGACGGTTTCCCGCGTTGCGCCGTCGGCGGCGGCCCAGACCTTGATGACCTGCAGGCGCTGGAGCGGCGCGCTCAGCGGGTCCCGGATCGCCCAGGCAATGAAGCCGGGGCCTTCGGACGCTTCGACTCTTGCAAGGTCGCCGCCCATGGGCACGCCGGCCTGATAGGCTTGCGCGACAAGGTCCGACGCATCCAGCATGCCGGGCGTCAGGCCCGCCCCGGCGAAGAAGCGGACCTTCAGGCGCGGTCCGGATGTGCCAAACGTCTCCCGGCGGCGCATGGCCTCGAACAGGGCGTCCCGCGTATTGGCTTCGGCCCAGACCCCGGCGAGCCCGCTCGCGCTGTATTTGGCGGCATTGAACTGGCGTCCCGTATTCGCCCCGGCGGCGGACCAGTCGGTTGTGCCTTCGGGCAGGACCGAGCCGCGCGAGGCGGCGGTGCCGTCGTCCGGGAACTTGCCGGTATGGGCACCCTCGTTGAACGAGCCGGCGGCGACATGGGTGTCGCTCGACCCGATCAGGCCGAAAGCGTAGGGGTTCGTGCCGGTCTGGTCCTCGATGGCGAGGCCGACCGCATAGGCCTGGCGGACAAAATCGCCTTCGTTCACGGTGACCGGGACGGAACTGCCGATGAACAGGTCATAGGGCTCGAAATCGGCCCATTCGTCATTCGGCGAGAACATGGGATGGGCGTCCGAGGTGCCCTTGATCTGGCTGATTTCGACAAGGGGTTCGTTCTCGAGACGCTGGCGGGCATAGTCGGCGGTCACGGGGTCGCCCGAATAGGTCTGGCGGGCGAACATTTCGCCGTTCGAGGCATTGGAATTGTGCGGGATGGCCAGCGCGTCCCGGCCGGCGGCGCGCTCTTCGTCCATCCAGTCCCAGAGGTCTTCGGGATTGACCGAGTTCAGCGTCGTGAAGATCTGGTCCGGGGCGGCGTCACGAAAGATGACGTTGCGGTGGAGATTGGCGGCGGCGAGGGCCTCGGTCTCGATCTGGCGCATGGCGGTGTACTCGTAGCCCGCAAAGGTCGTGAACGTGCCGGGTGCGTTGTGGCGCTCGGCGGCGGCGAGGGTTTCGGCCCAGACCTTGTTCATTTGAGCCTGGTCGTTGATCTCCGCGATCGGCTCGCCGACGACGAAGGACCGGCCGACCCCGAGAAAGGCGGCCACGGCATTCGCCCGGTTGTCGCCGAAAATGGCCTGGGCGGTGGCGGTTTGCGACAGCGCGTTTTCCGGATCGTCGAGCGCCGGAAGAATGCCGAGATACTCGCCATGGTCGGTGACGGCGAGAAAATCGAGCGGCGGGCCGTCGAGCTGGACGTCGAAGCCGCCATCATGGCGGATGACCTCGCCCCTGGCGAAGCGGTAGGCATCGTCCGGCGTCGAGCGGACGTTGAAAATATAGGCGTCGAACGAGTTCTTGGTGTGAACGTGGACGTCGCCGAAATAGGCGTCCCGCAGGGGGTTGACCGGCGGGGCGGGCGAGGCCGGAACGGCCGGAACCGCGACCGGAGCGGTCGTTTCGGTATCGCTGCCGCTGCCGCAGGCGGCGAGGGCGAAAGCCGACAGGCCGGCAAGCAGGCATTGCTTCATGTTCTGTCCTCCCGAAGGGTTCCGGGTCTTCCCGTGAACCTTGCTTTTGGCGTTCAGTGTGCCTGAACCCTCCGGGATCGCCAAGCCTTGCGGCGAGGTCAGCCAGCATCAAACTTGTCGATCTTCCGGGTGCCGAGAAGAAGTTTCTGCTCCAGATGGCGTCGCAGGGCGGCATAATAGGCTTCGAGAAAGGCAAGATCGGTTTCGCCGGGCGCGGCCTGCCAGCCGATCTTCTTCCGGATGCGCTCGGCGACCGAGGATCTGACCTCCGGCGCGGACTTGCGCAGGACATCCTCGAGCACATGCAGCTCATGGATGCCATAGGTTCCGACCTGCGCTGGCGTGAACACATAGGCATTCGCCGCGCTTTCCGGCATGCCCGCCCGCCCGTTGCCGGACACGTCCTTGTCAAGCCGGATTTTCGGGGCATGGATGACCCAGGTACCGGCGAGAAGGTCGCCCGCCCGCAGCTTGTCGCGATTGAACACCGGGAAGAACAGGAATAGCCCGGACCAGAGAAGGCCGAGAAGGGCGATCCAGCCGTTCACGCCGTCGCCGCCGACCCCGAAGACGAGGAACTGGAGCGGCAGGTAGACTTCCACCTCGCGCAGGAAATTGCGGGCGAAGACGGCATTGGCCGACAGCCGACCGCCATTGCGGGCTGCGACCCGCAGGCCGAGCACCCGTTTGCCGGGGGTTGCCGAGCGGCGGCCGAGCTCGAAGGCGATGAAGTAGAAATTGCGCATGGCGAACACGAAGACGGATGCCAGCGCCAGGGCGAGGTTCAGGCCCTCGAACCCGAAGCCGGCCGCCGCATAGCCGATTGCCGCGAGGCCGACAAAGAGCGCGAGGAAGATGATGAGGAAATCGATCAGGACAGCGCCGGCCCGCTCGCTCGCCGTGGCCAGGCGGAGCTTCAGGACGGTGCCTTCGGGGGTGACGAGGTCCCGCTCATAGCGGCGCAGGGGCTGCCCGGCGGCGGCGCGGACACTGCGGTCCTTCGCATCGGCCGGGGAACGAGGCCGTGCGGCGGTCATCCGGCGCGCGCCGGCAGGTAGAAATAGGCGCCCCAGAGCACGGCGGTCGTGCCGGCAATGGCATAGCGGACGGGGTCGGCATTGATGAGCTGACGGCCGAAGCCCTCGAGCAGCGCGGCGAAGAAGAGCATGACCATGGCCCCGACGGCGACCATGGCGGCCGACTGGCCGGTATCGCGCGCAGAGGCGAGGCGGCTCTTGTGGCCGGGAAAGGCGATCGCGCCGCCGATCATGAAGCCGGCCGCGCCGGCGAGGACGATGGCGAAGAGTTCGGTCACGCCATGGATCAGGAGCCAGCCGGCCAGTTCGTAGCCGAGCCCGCGGCTCCAGAACAGGGCACAGAACGAGCCGAGGACAACGCCATTATAGGCGAGGAGCAGGGCCGTCGGCGCGCCGAACATGAAGCCGAGCGCAAAGGCGAAGAGGGCAATTCCCGAATTGTGGGAGAAGAGCTGGGCGGAGAAGGCCGAGAGCATGCCGTCTAGGCCGGTCGCCTCCGTGTAGAGCGTGGACCGGAGATAGTCGGTCGTCGCGTCCGGCGTGCGCTCGCCGGAGAGGCCCGGCGAATGGAAGGACCAGAACCAGTCCATGTCGATCAGGCAGAGAAGGAAGGCGACGGCGGCAGCGCCGAACAGGCAGGCAGCGGAGAGGAGCGTCGGTGCCCAGGCTGCCCGGACGGCGTTCGGCCAGTCGCGCCGCAGGAAGCTCGCCAGGCGCTCGCCGATGGTCGAGCGCGTGCCGTAGACGAAGAAATAGGCCTTCGTGCAGAGCGTTTCGAGATAGGAAATGACATTCTGGTCGAGCGAGATCGAGCGGGCGACCGAGAGCGACGAGACGGCATGACGGTAGAGCCGGGGCAAGGCGAGCATGTCCTCGTCGGACAGCGCCCGGACGCCGCGCCGCTCTGCCCGCGCGAGGAGGCGGTCAAGCTTTTGCCAGTCGGCTTCCCGCTCCTCGCGGAAGCGGTAGGATTTCAGGAGCTCGGTCACAGCATGTCCCTCCGCTTGATCTCGAGATAGCGCGAGATGAGGCTCGGGCCGAAGCGCGCCGGGTCCGTCTCGAGCACCTGCACGCCGAGGCGCTGCAGGCGGCGGAAGACGAGGTCCCGTTCCGACAGGAGCGTGTCGGCGATGACCGCGCGGCTGATCGCCTCGGGGCTCTCCGGCGGCGCATCGACCATGGCTTCGAGCGCGGCGTCATGGAAGGTCGCGAAGATGACGAGATGCCGGTTCGTCAGGCGCGCCAGGCTTTCGAGCATGAGCTCGCTCGAAACGGTATCGACGAAATCGGTGAAGAGGATGATGAGCGAGCGCCGTTCCAGGCGGCTGCCAAGGTCCGACAGGGCGAGCGTGTAATTGGCCTCGTTGGCCGAATAGTCGAGTTCGGCGGCCATGGATTGCAGGTGCACGAAGGCGCTCGGGCCGGACAGGATATTGGTCGCGAGCCCCGGCCTTGCATCAAAGCTGCAAAGGCCGACCCGGTCGCCGGAGCGAAGGGACACATAGGCGAGGAGGAGCGCGGCATTGATCGCCCGGTCGATCTTCGGCACGCCGCCGAGCGGTTCGCTCATCAGGCGCCCCGTGTCGAAGGCGAACACGATATTGTGGTTGCGCTCGGTGCGGAATTCCTTGGCGAGCAGAACACGGTGGCGGGCCGAATGCTTCCAGTCGATGGCGCGGCGGTCCATGCCGGACGTGAACTCGCGCAAGGCATCGAACTCCGATCCGTCGCCCCTGTCCTCCTGCATCTTGATGCCGAAATCGGCGTCGCGGGCATAGAGCCGCACAGCCTCGTCCTTGACCCAGCGCGTATTGGGCGTGACCTTGATCCGGATGCCGAGCGGGGTGCGGCGCTGCTTTCCGGCAAGGCCGAGCGGACCCGTCCAGCGCACCGAGAGCGCTTCGAGCCTCGCTTCGCCGCGGCGAACCGGGACGGTGTCGAATGCGAAGTCGCGCGTGCGCCCGTCAAAGCCGCGCAGGGTCCGGGCCGGCATGTCGGCGAGCCGGTCATTGGCGTCGAGCCTGGCCTCGATGCGGGCCGGCAGGGGTCCGTCCGTGAAGCCGATCCGGACCGGGATCGTGTCGGGGCCGTCAATATAGAAGACCGGCGGCGGGTCGGCCCCGGCGAAGAGCGCCGAGAGCCTTGCCCCGAGCACGGCATCGGCGAGGATCAGCCCTGACACGCCGGTGATCCAGGCCCCGGCGAGGACCCAGAGGTCCGGCGCAAGGATGGCGATTGCAAGCATCACGGGGACGCCGGCGGCCATGAGCCAGATCGCGCGGGGGGTCGGATAGGTCATCTTGGTCCGGGTCAGCGCGGGGCGGGGGTCTGCTCGATGAGGGCGGCGAGGG
>CAYSED010000093.1:0-10657 GCA_964429935.1 uncultured Hyphomonadaceae bacterium | reverse complement strand
GCGACCCCGTCCGGGCCCAGGCTATCAGGTCGTCGGCCGACGCGACGAGGAAACCCTTGTCGGCAAGCTCGTCGGACAGGCCGGCAAAGAACGGGTCGTCGGCCCGCACCGCGTGCCCGCCGTCGATGCCGGCCCGGCCGGCTCCCAGCGCATAGGTCTTGGTGCTCTCAGACATGGATCACTCCCACTCGAGGGCTCCTGAACGCCACTCGTACACGAACCCGATCGTCAGGACGCCGAGAAAGGCCATCATCGACCAGAACCCCGCGAGACCGACCTCGCCAAGGCTGACGGCCCAGGGAAACAGGAAGGCCACTTCGAGATCGAATATGATAAAGAGGATTGCGACGAGATAGAACCGGACATCGAACTTCATTCGGGCGTCGTCGAAGGCATTGAAACCGCATTCATAAGCTGAATTCTTCTCCGGGTCCGGCTTGCTCGGTGCGAGGATCAGGGCCCCGAAAATGAACAGGAGGGCGAGGGCCAGCGCAAGCCCGAGAAAGATGGCGACAGGCAGATAGTCGAGCGCGAAGCGTTCAATGTCAGTCATCGAAGTCGATCTCCTAGCTTACCTGCGCCGGACTAGGACGCTTTAGGGGGCGGTGCAACTGCCACACGCGGCAGCGTCGATCACCTTATGACAATTTTTGCGGCCGTGCAGCCTGTGGCCATGCGTCACGGCGCGGCGTCCTTGAAGGCGACGGCAATCCTCATGACCTGCGTGGCCACAAGCCTGAGCTTGGCCCGCGTCGCCTCCTGGACGCCGGCGGACCGGTCGAGACTGTTGAAGACGCAGCCATAGGGTGTCGGGATGCCGCGCAGGGCGTGCGTGATATCGCGCAGCATGCCGAGCGTCGTCATAGCGGCCTGCTCGCCCGCAGCCGACGCGACGAGGCCGACGGCGCGCCCGTCAAGATAGGGCCGGGGGTCGTCGCGCAGGTCCTCGGCATAATCGAGGGCATTCTTGATAAGCCCCGACACTCCGCCATGGTATCCGGGCGATCCGATGACGACGCCGTCCGCCGAGCGCAGGGCCTCGACCAGCCGCTGTGCCTCCGGGGTCCTGAACCCGGCATCGGCAGAATAGAACGGCATGTCAAGCGACGGCCCGGCGATCAGGACCGTTTCGGCACCAAGGTCGCGGGCATGGGCGAGGACCTCGGACACCGCCCGTTCGGTGGTCGATTCGCGGCGGAGCGTGCCGCCGATGCCGATGATCCTTGCCTGCCTGCTCATGGTTCCGATTTCTGCCCGTCTGCTGCCCGTCTATCCGATTGTGCCCCGAGCGTCGATGCTTGCGGGTCAAAGGCTTGCCGATGGCCCGCGGACAGCAAGAAACCCCGACAAAACCTTGGCTTCGCCCCATTGCGCCCCGCCGCACGCACGATTTTGCCCGGATTTACGGCGATGCTGGTGCCTCAACTGGAACAGGAGCAAGAAGACATGAAACGCATGATTTCCGGCATAGCCGCAATGCTCACCATTGCCGCAGCCCCGGCATTTGCAGACGCTGCCGCGACCTCCGGACCGCGCTGCGAAACCGTCGAGATGACGGTCTATTTCCCGGCGAACGAAGCCATGCTTTCCGACGCTGCCAGCCGGGCCATCGGGGCCGAGGCGGCGCGAATGGCCGGTTGCAGCATTGCCGAGGTCACCATGAGCGCCCTGTCCCTCGATGTCGACGATGCAACGCGGGCCGAAGCGCTCTCGACGGCCCGGACCGAAGCCGTGATGCGCGCCCTGTCGGAGCGCGGCATCGTGGATGCTATCGACGCGAGCCTCGTCGTCCCTGTCCGGGAGGCCGCGCGGGGCGCCGATACGGTCACGCCCATGGCGAGGCGCGTTGACGTGACGATTGTCCCAGTGGCGGCGATGAACAGCTAGCCCTGCTGTTCTCCTCTGCCGTGCGGCCTCACACACACGCGCGGCAACTCACGCTGCCCCGGACAAGGTCCTTCCCCCTCGTCCGGGGCAGTTCTTTTCTAGCGCCCATCTGATACGAGGCTGTTTCCTTTTTGTTTTGCCGGAGTATGACGGAGCGAGCCCAGTCAGCCTGAAAGCGCACCGCCCCATGAACCAGCCGGCCAAGCCTCGCCGCATCCTGATTACGTCCGCCCTGCCCTATATCAACGGGGTCAAGCACCTTGGAAATCTCGCAGGGTCCATGCTGCCGGCTGATGTCTATGCCCGCGTCATGCGCCTGCTCGGGCATGAGGTGACCTATATCTGTGCAACCGACGAGCACGGGACACCTGCCGAACTTGCTGCCCAGGCCGCCGGCATGTCCGTCCAGGCCTATTGTGACGTGCAATACGAGGTCCAGAGGAAGGCGGGCGAGGGCTTCCGGCTCTCCTATGACTGGTTCGGGCGCTCTTCCCGGCCTGCCAATCACTCGCTGACGCAGCATTTCGCACAGATGCTCGAGGCCAATGGCCTCATCGAGGAGCGAACCTCGAAGCAAGTCTATTCGGTCGATGACGGCCGCTTTCTGCCGGATCGCTATGTCGAGGGCACGTGCCCGCATTGCCGGTTTGAGAAAGCCCGGGGCGACCAGTGCGACAATTGCGGCAACCTGCTCGATCCTGTCGACCTGATCGATCCCTATTCGGTGGTTTCCGGTGGCCGTAACATCGATATCCGTGACACGAACCATCTCTATCTCCTGCAGCATAAGTCGCAGGCGGCCATCCGCGACTGGGTGAACTCGAAGCGCAGCAACTGGCCTGCGCTTGCTGTCTCGATCGCCAACAAATGGCTGGACGAGGGCCTGATCGCTCGGGCGATCACGCGCGATCTGTCATGGGGGGTGAAAGTCAGAGACAGGCAGGGCGCCGCGCGCGCAGGCTACGAGGACAAGGTCTTCTATGTCTGGTTCGACGCGCCGATCGCGTACATTGCCGCAACGCAGGAATGGGCACGGGCCACAGGCAAGGACTGGGAGCAGCTCTGGCGAAGGGACAAGGGCGCGGACGAGACCGAGTATGTCCAGTTCATGGGCAAGGACAATGTCGCTTTCCACACAGTGAGCTTCCCGGTCACCCTGCTCGGCTCGGGCGAGCCATGGAAGACCGTCGACAAGCTGAAGGCTTTCAACTGGGTGACCTGGCATGGCGGCAAGTTCTCGACGAGCGGCAAGCGCGGCGTGTTCATGGACCAGGCGCTCGACCTGCTGCCGCCGGATTACTGGCGCTGGTACCTTATCGCGAATTCGCCGGAGGGCTCCGACGCGGCCTTCACATGGGAAGGCTTCCAGTCCGCCGTGAACTCCGACCTTGCAAACGTGCTCGGCAATTTCGTCAACCGGATTGCTAGATACTGTGTCTCGAAGTTCGACAGCAAGGTTCCGGATGGCGGAACCGCCGGAGACGCCGAGACCTGGATGGCAGCCGAACTTGCCGACCGCCTCCCGCGCCTGGTCGAACATTACGAAGCCATGGAATTCCGCAAGGCTGCGGCAGAGACGCGCGCGATCTGGGCGGCCGGAAACGAATACCTGACGCGCGCAGAACCATGGGTGAAGTACAAGACCGATGTGGATGCCGCCGCGATTGGGGTGCGGGTCGGCCTGAACCTTGCGGCGGTCTTCGGGATCATTGCCCAGCCTATCATTCCGGATGCCGCCAAGGCGATCCTCGACGCGCTTGGCGTTCCGGAGAAGAACAGGAAAATGCCCGGAGGATCGAGAGCCGAAGACTTTGCCGCGCTGCTTGACGCCCTGCCGCATGGCCTAGCCATCACGCCGCCGGATGTCCTGTTCAGGAAGATCGAGGATGACCAGGTCGCCGAGTGGGCCGTCCGGTTTGGCGGTGCAGGCGGGGCCTGATGGTGTCTCGCCCGTCGCTCGCAGGACGCAATGTCCTGATCTCCGGCGGCGCGTCCGGCTTCGGCGCGGCACTGGCGGCTGAACTCGTCCGGTCCGGGGCGCGCGTCCATGTCCTCGACCTCGACATTAGCGGAGTTGGCTCGCTCGCCGGCGGCAGCGTGACCGGGGCGACCTGCGACGTGCGGGACGGCGATGCGGTTATGCTGGCCGCCCGTTCGTCAGAGTCCGGCATCGGGCCGGCCGACATCGTAATCTGCAATGCGGCAACCGACATGACCGCTGAAGCTCACGTGTTCGCGCCCGCCGACTGGTCCCGCATTCTCGACACCAATCTCAAGGGTGCTGCCCACATGGTCGCCGCCGCTTACCCGGGCATGGTCGCGCGTGGCAGAGGCCATTTTGTCTTCATCTCCTCCGGCGCGGCGCGGCTCGGCTTCCCGATGGGCTTGCCCTATGCGACGAGCAAGGCCGGTCTAGACGGGCTCGCGCGGACGCTGCGCGCCGAAGCGGAACCGAAAGGGGTCGCTGTCAGCCTTGTCACCTTGCCCTTCCTCGACGGCGGCCTCGCGTCCAGGCCGCTCGCCGCGCCGGGTGTCGAGCGCGCTGCCTATCTGCGATCCGTTCCCGGCAGGCGCCATCCGGTAGACCGGATCGCCCGGCGCGTCGCGGACGCGATCGCCCGCCGCTCCCGGGACATCGTCCTACCGCGGCGCATGGCGCTCGCATACTGGGCCGTTGATGTCGCCCCGGCCCTCGGGACCCTCATTCGCAGAAGGCTGGTTGCAAACTATCGCGCGGTCGGGACAACTGGCAGGACTAGACACCTCTAGCGGAGCCATTTGCATGGGTGTGGTCTTCAAGTCCCTGCTCGCCGTCCTCGCCCTGCTTCTGGCGCTGGCCTGTGCGGCCTATTTCGCCGCCAAGGCGACGAAGGCCGACCTGACCGAGGAGGCCCGGTCCGCCGCGCCCGGACAGTTTGCCGCTCTCTCCGATGGACAGATCCATCATGAATGGCGAGGACCGGAGGGCGGTCCGGTCATCGTCATGGTCCATGGTTTCTCGACACCCTCGTTCATTTTTGCCCCGAACGCCGAGGCGCTCGCCGCCGAAGGCTTTCGGGTCCTGACCTTCGACCATTTCGGCCGGGGCTGGTCGGACCGGCCGGAAGGGCCATACACAACGGACTTCTGCGACCGGGAGCTTCTTGAACTCACCGAAAGGCTTGGCATCACGCAGCCGTTCGGCCTTGTCGGCCTTTCCATGGGCGGCGTCATCGCGACCGAATTTGCCGCCCGGCACCCCGAGCGCGTGTCGCGGGTCGCGCTACTTGTTCCTGCGGGCCTTGAACTCGCCGCAGAGGCCGGTGACATCAACGACCGGATTCTGCGCACACCCCTCGTCGGCGAGTGGGTATGGACCCTGTTCGGCGAACAGATATTGCTGGCCGAGCGACAGCAAGCCGGGGATGCGCAGACGGCCCATGCGCCCCTCGCCGGCGACGTCACGGCCCAGATGCAGTTCAAGGGATACCTGGAAGCCCTCCTGTCGTCCTATCGCAACCTGCCCATGCGCGACCGGGACGAGGATTTCCGGCGGCTGGCAGCGACCGGCCTGCCCGTGCTCGCGATATTTGGCGGATCGGACACGATCGTGTCGCCCGGCAGCGCGGCGCGCTTTGCGGCGGCTGTGCCGGATAGCCGTCTCGAAATGATCCCGGAGGGCGAGCACGGCTTGAATTACCAGCTCAGCCACATCGTCAATCCGATGCTTCTCGACTTTTTCCAAAGCATGCGATGACAGACTGCCTTTACCTGTCTAGCCTGACCGGAAAGGCCAGACCCCAAGGAACCCGCGCCATGTCCCGCTTTGCTATTCTCGCCGCCTGCGCCTTCATTCTGCAAGCCCATGTCGGCGCGCAGGACGCACCAGACATCGGAGCGGACCTGCAGGCGATCTACGAGCATCTCCATGCCAATCCGGAACTCTCCTTTCAGGAGGTCGATACGTCCGCTCGTCTCTCGGCGGAACTCGAGGCGCTCGGCTTCGAGGTTACGACCGGCATCGGCCAGGACTGGGTCGAGGCCAAGGCCCTGCGGGACCATGGCGTGATCCGCGAGTCGGTCGGCGGCTACGGCGTCGTCGGCGTATTGCGAAATGGCGACGGCCCGACGGTGCTCGTTAGGACGGACATGGACGCCCTGCCGGTCCCCGAGCAGACCGGCAAGCCTTATGCGTCATCGAGAACGAGCATCGGCTGGACGGGCGTCGACAGTCCCGTCATGCATGCCTGCGGCCATGACATCCACATGACAAGCTGGATCGGAACGGCGCGGACGCTTGCCGGCTCCAGGGAAACATGGGCCGGCACGCTCGTCATGGTCGCTCAGCCGGCCGAGGAACTCGGTCTCGGCGGACCTGCCATGATCGCCGATGGCCTGTTCACGCGCTTTCCCCAGCCGGACGTAAACCTTGCCCTGCATGTCTCGGCCAGCCTTCCGGCCGGCACGATCGGCTATACGGAAGGCTTTGCCCTCGCCGCTGTCGACACGGTCGACATAACGGTACACGGCTCCGGCGGGCACGGGGCCTACCCGCACACGACGAAGGACCCCGTTGTCATCGCGGCAGGCATCGTGACGGCCCTGCAGACGCTCGTCTCCCGCAATGTCGATCCGCAGGAACCTGCCGTCGTGACTGTCGGTTCGATCCAGGCCGGGGCCAAGCACAACATCATTTCAGACCGTGCCGACATGAAGCTCACCGTCCGGTCCTACAGTGACGAGGTGCGCCAGGTGCTTCTGGACGGGATCGTGCGCATCGCCAACGGCCAGGCGGCAACCTACGGCGCCCCGGCCCCGGACATCACGTTTGAAAGCGACTTCATGCCTGCCACCTACAACAATGCGGACCTGACCATAACGTCCATGGACGCGATCCGTGCGGTGCTCGGGAGCGATCAGGTCCTCCCGGTGCCTGCCGTCATGGGCGGCGAGGATTTCGCGCATTACGGGCGGACGGAGGCCGAGATACCGAGCCTCATATTCTGGGTCGGGGCCGTCGAGGAAAGCCTCGTCGCGTCGGGGGCGCCCCTGCCCTCTCTTCACTCGCCATACTTCGCGCCGGACCCCGAGCCAACCCTCGAGGCGGGCATCAAAGCAATGGTCGCGGCGGCCCGGGCTGCCTTCGCCGCGTACTGACGGGCTACCAGGTTCCGGAATTCGCCGCGCTTGCCCAGGGCTCCCTCGGAGCGAGCGGATCACCCTTCTGCAACAGCTCGACCGAGATTCCGTCCGGGGAGCGGACAAAGCACATGCGCCCGTCCCGGGGCGGCCGGTTTATCGTGACGCCCATCGCGGCGAGCCGGCCGGCCGTCTCGTAGATGTCCTCGACCCGGTAGGCAAGATGGCCAAAATTGCGCCCGCCAGAATACTCAGTCTCGTCCCAGTTGTGGGTCAGCTCGATCATGGGCAATCCGGCAGGCAGCGGCGAGACTGTGTCTCTACCGAAGCGGGTCACGTCGGCTTCTGCCGCAAGGAAAACCAGCGTGAACCGGCCCGCCTCGTTGTCGACCCGCCTCAGTTCCCTCAGGCCAAGGCCGTCGCAGAAGAAACGGAGCGCCGCGTCGAGATCGCCGACACGGATCATCGTGTGAAGGTATTCAATCGCCATCATGCTCCCCGTTGAGCCGTTTCAGGCCGGTTCTCAGTTTTTGCGGCCGATTGCTGTGATAGGCGCGCATGGCGACATAAGCGAGCGCGAACATGGCCGCGACCGAGAACATCGCGAAGATCAGGCCGTGCACTAGCTGTCCGGCCTCGAACCAGGGCAATTCGCCCGAGCGGTGCCAGAAATAGACCCAGACCAGATTGAAAAGCCCGAGAACCAGCGGGAAGACCAGAACGACAACGACAAGCGAGACAAAAACATAAGTCCAGAAACGGGGGCCTTCGGACCGCAGGTACAGGCGCTTGAAATCCTCGCGAGCGACCGATGGCTTGATCTCTCCGGTCTGGCGAAAGAGTTCGAACGAACTCGCTTCGGCGCGATAGGTTGCCCGCCACTTCAGGCCCAGGAAAAGCGCCCATCCTGCGAACAGGGCAATGATGGCATAGGCGGCAAGGGTCATCGGCGTCCGGCGGGCTCACGCAGCGTGCAATGCCTCGAAGGTAAGCATCGCGCGCTTGCGGGCAAGCCCCCAATGGTAATTGTGCAGGCGCCGGTCCGCAGCAATGGCCCGGTGGCAGGGAATGAACCAGCTTACCGGGTTAGCCCCGATGGCGGCGCCGGTCGCACGGGCCGCTTCCGGTCGGCCGATGGCCCTGGCGACCGCGCCATAGGTCTCTGTCGTGCCGCACGGAATGTCGAGGAGGGCCCGCCAGACTTGCCGCCGGAACGGCGTGCCGTAAAGGGCGACCGGCAAGGGTTCGCCGGACACGAAAACCCGTTCGGCCCAACGTCCGGCTTCCCCATCGTCCCGCCTCAGAGAGGCCTCCGGATATCGCGACGCGAGATCGGCGAAGGCGCTGTCCTCGGACCGCCCCTGGTGTCCGGTTCCCGTCCGGGGCGCGTCATGCTCGTCCACGAACCCCAGTGCGACAAGGCCTCGCGGGGAGATCAGCCAGACGCCCGGACCGAAAGGCGTTGGGGCCCGGCCGATGACGAGGTCCGTCCCGTGTCCGCCGCGCTTGGCTTCCCCTGGGGAGAGCCCTTCATGGGCGATAAAGAGATCGTGGAGGCGGCTGACGCTCGAAAGCCCTGTCTCGTAGGCAGCGTCCATGACGCTCGCCCCGTCCCGAAGGGCAGCCCCCGCCTCGGCATGGGCGAGCGCCGAGAGATATTGTCTGGGCGAGAGCCCTGCCCAGCGGGTGAACTCCCGCTGGAAATGGGCGGGCGAGAGGCCGGCCTGGCGCGCGCAGGCGGCAAGGTCCGGCCACTGACGCCAGTTATCGCCGAGAAAGTCCAGCATGCCGGCCATTCGCGCATAGGCGGCAGACCGTTCGGATAGGGTCGATGTCTCTGTCATGAGGCCCGTTTGCCCCAGGTCACGAGTCCGAAGCCACCCGATTCCTGCGGTTCGCCCCGAAGACGAAAGCGGTTCACAGATCGATGGCCGGAAATAGTATCGGCCCCGAAACGTTCGGAGGCCGCCGCCATGATGTTCCTGCGTGCCATGTCACTGGCAGGGTTCATCCTGTCCGGCCCGGCTCCGGAGCCGCTGCCGCCCCCCAGCGCGGCTCCCGTCGCATCAGGCTGCCCGGCCGATCTGACGACGACAGACCGGGCCATGGCGCGTTACCGGATCAGTTGATCGACCGCCTCGGTGACGAGGACCGGATCGCCGATCCCGAGCTCGGCCAGGCGGGCAAGCTGCGTTTCGGCGTCCCCGGCAATCACGTAGTTCATCCTTCCGGGCCGGATATGGGTTTCCGACAGGCGGCGGACATCGTCCACGGTCAAAGCCTCGACGACCGCATTCTCGGCGGCCACATAGTCATAGGGCAGGTCGTAGAGGTCGACATTGGCAAGGATGCCGAGCTTTGCGTCGAAGGATTCGAACTGGCGCGCCTTGGAATTCACGAAGAAACTCCTCGTTACGGCCATGTCCTCATCCGTATATGTCGGGGCGTAGTCGGCGACGATGCTGCGCACGAGTTCGGTTGCCTCGTAGGTCACGTTGGAACGTACCTGGCTGAAAATCTCGAAACTCCCCTCGCGGGCCGTCGACTGGAACCCGGAGAAGATGCCATAGGTATAGCCCTTCCCCTCCCTCAGTTCTTGCGTCAGCCGCGAGGCAAAACCGCCTCCGCCAAGCCGGTAATTGGCAACCGTCGCAGGATAGTAGTCCGCGTCGGTTCGCAGCATGGCCGGGTGCGTGAAGACGAAGACGGACTGCTTTGCCCCCGGCACGTCATAGAAGTGGATCCTCGCTTCGTTCGGCGCGTCTGGCTGCGCAAACTCAGGCCGCGCAACCTCGCGCGGCGCCCAGCGTGACGCAAGCGGCTCCAGAGCCTTCAGGACATCGGCCCGGGACACGTCCCCGACAATGCGGAAGCTTGACACGTTCGGGGCTAGCCGCGCTGCAAAGAATGCCTTCAGGTCCTCAAGCTTGATGGCCGCCAGGCTTGTCCGGCTGCCGAGGACGCTATGAGCGCGGATGTCCGCGGCGCCATAGGTCACATAACGGGCCGCAAGGTCGGCTAGCCCCGTCGGGTCAGCTTGCAGGGCGACGATCCGGCTGTCGGCGGAGGCCTTGGCGAGCGCAAACTCGGTTTCGTCCCACCGAGGTTCCAGAAGGATTTCGGTGACGAGTTCCATGACCTCCGGGAAGTTGCGCGCGAGCGTCTCCCCGCGGAGGATCATGGCCTCGCTGCCGGCAACGACTTCAATCTGCGCGCCGAGGCTGGCGATCAGTTCCTCGAGTTCGGCTGGGCTGCGATTTGCCGTCCCGCGCGTCAGCATGTCTCCGAGCAGGCTGGCAACGCCATTCTTTTCGATCGTGTCGAAGAGGTGGCCGCCATCGACCGAGAGGACGAACTCGACCATGGGAATCTCGCTGTCTTCGATGCCGAAGACGTCGATCCCGTTGGCAAGCTCGGTCTCCCAGATTGCCGGGGCCGCGAGCACAGGGCTCGGGCCAGCCGGAGGTTCTGCGCTACGGTCGAAGCTGGAGGGGGTCGGCTCATAGCTCGCCTGAAGGCTCGCATCGAACGTTTCCTCGGTACCGGCGACGACCTCCTCCTCGACGACCGCCGCCCGAACCGACCCTTCGAGCGCAAGGCCTGCAGCGCCCTTCGGAACAAAGCTCGCGGCAACGAAATCCCGGCCCTTGAT
>CAYSED010000092.1:559-10786 GCA_964429935.1 uncultured Hyphomonadaceae bacterium | reverse complement strand
TTGGTCGCCGCGATCAGGATGATGCCTTCATTGGTCTCGAAGCCGTCCATCTCGACGAGGAGCTGGTTCAGGGTCTGTTCGCGCTCATCATTGCCGCCGCCGAGACCTGCCCCGCGCGAGCGACCGACCGCGTCGATCTCGTCGATGAAGATGATGCATGGCGCATTGCTCTTGGCCTTGTCGAACATGTCCCGCACGCGGCTCGCGCCAACGCCGACGAACATCTCGACAAAATCCGAACCTGAAATCGAGAAGAAGGGCACGTTGGCCTCGCCCGCGACCGCGCGCGCGATCAGCGTCTTGCCGGTGCCTGGCGGGCCGACGAGCAGGGCGCCCTTCGGAATCTTGCCGCCGAGCCGCTGGAACCGGGAGGGATCCTGCAGGAACTCGACGATTTCCTGCAGCTCTTCCTTGGCCTCGTCGACCCCGGCCACGTCGGCAAAGGTGATGCGTCCCTGCTTCTCCGTGAGAAGGCGTGCCCTGGACTTGCCGAAATTCATGGCGCTGCGGCCGCCGCCCCCGCCGCTCATCTGGCGGTATTGCATGTAGATGAAGAAGCCGATCATGGCGATGAAGAGAAGACTGATGAAGGTGCCGAAATTGAACCCGCCGGAGGCCGGTTTCGCCGTCACGTTCACGCCCTGGTCGGCAAGATGGGATGCAAGGTCGAAATCGGTTTCGAGCTTCTTGGCAAAGAACGGGGTGCCGCCCTCGAGCACGCCCGTGACCCTGGCCCCTTCGATCGTCACCTGCTTGATGGTGCCGTTGGCTGCGCCCTGGCGAAGCTCGGTATAGGTCAGTTCCTGCATCGACTGCGCCGTCATGTTGCTCTGCATGGCGAGCATCAGGGCGAGGACGACGGCCCCGACAAAGGCCCAGATGGCGAGATTTCGCATATTCATGATAGGTCCTGTCTTCAGAAACGAGCTCTGCCAGAGATATAAGCACAAGATTGCGGAAAAACGACCCGCCTTCGTGCAAATCGCCGTCACAAAATATTGGCATCCGAGGCGAGTGCGCGGCGCGCCATGTCGAGGCGGCCCGCCACCAGGCAGCGGGCCGCATGCGCGCCGGACAGGAGCGGCAGCCCGGGACGCGCCATGGGGCGGGCCTGCCCGAGCAGGGCCTCCCGGGACAGGCCGCCGGCGAGCCCCGGGCCGCCGATCTCGAACCGGCCGTCCCAGATGCCCGTGAAATCCGGACCGGGTGGCGGCATCCGTGCCGCCCCGCCGGGGTCCCGCGACACATGGATGCGCCCATGCCTGCGGGCTGCCCAGGCCCCGCCGAGCGTGCGCGCCGCGTGTCCGGAGGGGCCGGCAAGATGACCGGCAAGTTCCGTCCGGTCCGCAGCGGCGGGCCTGCGGTAGCCCCCGGCCGCGGCCATCAGGACGAGCGCCATGGCTTCAGCGGCATCGTCCCGGCCGAGTGCCGCAAGGTCGCACGCAACCAGCCCGTCCGCCCCGCACTCGACAACGGTGCCGAGCCACCCGGCAAGGCGCATGTCCTGCGAGCGCCGGGCCTTGCCGGCCTCGCGGCTGATCGCGAGGCAGCGCGCCTTGAGGGCCGGATCGCCGCGCAGCTCCGCCCGCACGCGCACGCGCTCGTGCGCCATGTCGTCATTCGTCGGATCGCGAACCCAGTCCTCGCCCAGGGCCGCAAGATAGGCCTGCAGTTCCGCGCGGGTCATGTCGAGACAGGGGCGCATGAGCAGGACATCCCGGCCTTCCGGCCAGACCGGCGACATCGCGCAGCGGCGCATGCCGGCGAACCCGGAAGGTCCGGACCCGGACCGCTCGCGCATCAGGACCGTCTCGGCCTGGTCGTCTTCGGTATGCGCCAGAAGCAGGTGGCTTGCACCGGCCGCGCGCGCGGCGCTGGCGAGGAGCGCATGGCGGGCACGCCGGGCGCGCGCCGGAGACGCCTTGCCCGGCGCATCCGTCCAGACAAGGGTTCGATGCTCTGTTCCGGCTTCCCGGCAGAGCTGCCCGACAAAGGCCGCTTCGCGCGCCGCCTCGGGCCGCAGGCGATGGTCCACGGTGAGCACTACAAGAGGCCGTCCGGACTTGCGGGCCCAGGCGAGGACCAGAAAGAACAGGGCGAGGGAATCGCTGCCGCCCGAAACGGCGAGGGCCACGGGTGCCGTCCCCAGGGTCAGCCAGCGGTCAAGGTCCGCCGCGACTCGCGCTTCTAGCTCGCGCACCCGGAGCGGTCGCGTTCGACATTGGCAAGGTTGCGCGTCACCGGCGAGGCGTCGGGATAGCGCGCCGGAAGGGTAGCGAGCACGTCGCAGGCCCGTTCGCTTTCACCGATCAGGCGCAGCGACCGGCCAAGCTTGACAAGGGCGTCAGGGGCCCGGGCATCATCCGGGAATTCCCGGATCATGTCGGTATAGGCTGCCCCGCTCTCGGCATAGTTCTGCTGCTGGTAGAGCACCTCGCCCAGCCAGTATTGCGCTTCGCCGGCCTGGGGATCGTCGCCGAACCGGTCGAGAAACGCGCGGAAGCTCCGCTCGGCGCCGGCATAGTCGAACCGCAACAGGCGCGCCTTGGCATCGGCAAAGAGCGGCCCGGCCTCGCCCGGCAGGTCAGATGCCGAGATCGTGCCGAGCGATCCTGCCACGGGTTCGGAGGCGGCTGCGCCGGACGCCAGGCCGCCGGCACCCGGCAGGTTCAGGTCCGTTCCGTCAGCCGCCGTGAGGCCGCCCTCGCCCGGACCCGGGAGCGTGCCGTCGAAGAACAGGCTGTTCTGCTGGGCGATGACCGCCTCCAGGCTTGCGATCTTGCTGTCGAGCTCTTCGAGGCGCGAGCCGATCTCGGCATCGTCGGCCTGCATCCGGCTCGCCTCCTCGCGCGCCTGGCCAAGCTGGAACTGGAGCGTTTCGACGCGCCCGGTCAACTGGGCATTGTCCGTTTCGAGATCCCGCACCTTGAGGGCAAGGTCGGCGTTCTGGATCTGCAACTGGGCGGTCCGGCTCTCAAGGTCCGACACGTCCGCAGACAGGCGGTTGGTTTCGGTCGTCAGGTCACGACGCGACAGCCGGTCTTCCTGGGCCGACGATGAGGCCGCGAGCGACGCGGCGAGGGCGCTGAGGACAAGAAGTCGAAACGGCATGGCTCACACTCGCAGCGGATCGGGGAACGGCACTGGCATCAAAATGAAAAACGGCCGGGGCGAAATTATGGCACCCCGGCCGTTTGTTCAGCAAGTTCAGGAGAACCGGCGTTTAGCTGGTGCGCGCACCGGAAACGATCTGGGTGAAGCCGTTGCGGTTCAGGGCCCAGGCGGCTTCATTGCTGCCGCCGTCGATCGGGCGTTCCTTGCCGTAGGACACGGTTTCGATGCGCGATCCGTCAACGCCGAGTCCGACGAGGTAATCCTTGACGATGGCCGCGCGGCGTTCGCCGAGCGCCAGGTTGTATTCGCGCGTACCGCGCTCGTCGGCGTTGCCGGCAACGAGGATGCGCACGGTCGGGTAGGCCTGCAGCCAGGCGGCCTGGCGCTGGAGGATGGCGCGGTCGCTGTCGTCAAGGCGCCATTGGTCGAGGTCGAAATAGACCCGTTCGCCAACATTGACGCGGAAATCCTCAATCGAGCCGGCGGCCGGTCCGGTCGGCGGCAGCGGCTGGGGATCAACCTGCGGGCGCGGCGGGGCGACCGGTGTCTCGGCGACGACCGCCGGTTCTTCGGCAACCTCTTCCGGGGCCGTGGCGCAAGCACCGAGCCCGATAATCACCGCTGCTGCGGCTCCGTATTTCCATATGTTCTGCATGGTTAGGCTCCCATCCTGTCCTTGCTAAGTCTCGACACGTGTCGATTGGTTGAATCAGTCAATAGTCGTGCCCGATGTCAACCAAATGACACAGGTACCCCGAGCGCGCGCTGTATCAGGCCCAATTCAGGCAAGATTTTGGCAGAACTGCACAATTAGTCCAGCAAGGGCGACCAGGCCGGGTCCGAGGCATCGGTCGACGCGGGGATGCGGCGGAGGTTGCGGCCCGTCAGATCGACCGACCAGAGCTCCGGACCGACGCCCGGGGCCTGCTCGCGGAAGAAGGTGATGACCCGCCCGTTCGGCGACCAGCCCGGGCCTTCGTCGAGATAGGCCTCCGTCAGCAGGCGCTCGCCCTCGCCATCGGTGCCGATGACGCCAACCGAGAACCGCCCCCCCGCCTGCTTGGTGAAGGCGATCAGGTCGCCGCGCGGCGACCAGACCGGCGTCGAATAGCGCCCGCGCCCGAAGGTGATCCGGCAGGCCGTATCGCGGCCACCCGAGGGACAGGCCAGCGGGGTGCCATTGGTGTTCATGATATAGAGCTGGGGCGAGCCGCCGCGATCCGAGTTGAACACGATCTGCCGCCCGTCCGGCGACATGGACGGCGATGTGTCGATCGCCGGGTGGTCCGTGAGCCGCCGTGTCTGGCGGCTGCGCAGGTCCATGATGAAGAGGTCGGTATTGCCGTTCTGCGCCTGGCTCATGACGACCGAGCGGCCATCCGGCGAGAATCTCGGCGCAAATGTCATGCCGGGAAAATTGCCGAGCACTTCCTGGCGTCCGGTCTGGATGTTGAAGATATAGACGCGCGGCCGGCCGCCCTCGAAGGACATATAGGTGATCTCCTGGTCGGAGGTCGAGAAGCGCGGCGTCAGGACCTGGAACTGGCCGCTCGTCAGGAAGCGCTGGTTCGCGCCGTCGGAATCCATCACGGCGAGGCGCTTTATGCGCTCGGTCTTCGGGCCGGTCTCGGCAATGTAGACGATGCGGGTGTCGAAATAGCCCTCCTCCCCAGTCAGTCGCGTATAGATGCTGTCGGCAACCTTGTGGGCCATGCGGCGCCAGTTGTCCGGCGTCGTCGTCAGCCTGCGGCCAGCCTGTCCGTTGAGGCGGTAGACCTCCTCGCCGTTCACGTCCCACAGCCGGAACGACACGCTGAGGCGGCCGTCCTCAAGGATCTCGGTCTCGCCAACGACGAGCCCGTCAGCCTGGATGATGCGCCAGTCGGCGAAGCGCGGCTGCACGGCGATCGAGACGTCCTTCTGGATGAAGGCGGCCGGGTCGGTCGTCTTGAAGAGGCCCGTCGAGACAAGGTCGCTGCGAACGACCTCGGAGATCTGCAGGGCAAGCTCCTCGGCGCCGGGCTTCGCGTCGAAGTCCGGAATGGCAATCGGGAACGGCCGGATCGTTCCGTCCGTGACATCGATCACGGTCTGGGCCGATGCGCCGGCGAGGGCCCCGCTGAACACGAGGACGAGCGCGGCCGCGAAGCTCTTGAACATTCCGGTAATCTCCATTTTCGGTATCCCTCCTGGATCTGTCTGCATCATGTTCCGGCGCGGAAATTGAGGATCAGCTCGCGCCAGTCTTCGTAATCGTCCGCTGGCAGGCGGTAGGGCTGGCAGGAATTGGCCGCCCGCATGGCCCGGTCCATCGCGACCTGCATGTAGCGGTCGCCGATGGGGGCGCGGCGCGGGCTGACGAATTCCGGCCGGCCCTGGATCGTCCCGTCAGGCTTCAGGAAGATGCGGATCGACACGGTCAGGCGCTCGGGGTCCGGCAAGTCGTCGGTGTCTTCCCAGCAGATCTTCATCTGCGCGAGCACGATGGACTCGATGCGTGCGGTATTACCCGTGCGGTCGCCTGCACCCTGCCTCGGCTCGCTCGATGTGACCGGGCGATCGACCGGCGGGGTCGGCGGCGGCGGGGTGCGGGTTTCGGTCCGGGCCCGGTTGAACAGGTTCTCGCTGTTCAGGATCTCGTCGAGCGCGTCGCGTTCCGGCGGCACGATTTTCGGCGGCTCTTTCTTCGGCACGGGCTCGGGTTCCGGTTCAGGCTCGGGCGGATCGTCCTCCTCCGGCTCGACAGGCACGGTATCCTCCTCGACCGGCGGCGGGGGGGCCTGCTCGGCCGCCTCCGGCGGGGCTTCCTCCGGCTCGGCCGGCGCGTCCTCAGGCAGGGTATCGACGTTCTCGAGATAGTCTTCGAGATTGGGTTCCGGCACGATTTCCTCGGGCTCGGGCTCCGGCTCCGGCTCGCGGCGGACAACGGGGGCGATATTGTTGACCGCGCCGATCTCGACAAGCTCGACTGGCACGATCACGGACTCGATGCGTTCCGGCGCAAACCGCGGCAGGGCGACTACGCTCAGTCCGAGCACGCCTGCATGCAGCAGCAGGGAAGCCGGCAGTCCGCGGATCATCGCCTCAGCGCGCTCCTTCCGTCTTCGGATCCGTGACAAGCGCGAGATTGCGGAACCCGGCCCCCTGGACCTCCGTCATCACGCTCATCACGTCGCCAAATGCCGCCCCCTGGTCGCCGCGAAAGAAAATCCGGTCCTCGAAGCCTTCCCCAGTGATCGCCCGGAGCTGGGCACCAAGCTCTGCGCGAGCGACCAGCGTTTCCTGGACATAGAGCGCGCCGTCGGCCTGCAGCGTACTCTCGTGCGGATCGTCGTTCTGGTTCGGCAGCGCGTCGGCGCGCGCCTTGGGCAGGGAGACATCGACCCCTGTCGTCAGGAGCGGCGCCGTAATCATGAAGACGATGAGCAGGACGAGCATGACATCGACAAACGGTGTCACGTTGATCTCGGCATTGAACACGCGCCGTCCGCGCCGTCCGCCACCTGCCCGGCCGAGCTGCACGCCCATGGCCTAGCTCCCCGTCCGGTCGGACGCCCGGCGCGACATGCGCACGAGGACATCCTGGGAGAAATTGTCGAGCTGGTCGGCAAAGCGGGCAATGTCGCCGGTGAACTTGTTGTAGAAGATGACCGCCGGGATCGCCGCAATGAGGCCGAGCCCGGTCGCGAACAGCGCCTCGGCAATCGGTCCGGCCACATTGGCAAGGCTCGTATCATTGTTGGCGCTGATATTGATGAAGGCATACATGATGCCCCAGACGGTCCCGAAGAGCCCGATGAAGGGCGAGGCGGAGCCGACCGTCGCGAGGACGCCGGTTCCCCGCGAGGCCTTGCCGACCTCGCGGTCTACGGTCGCCCGCATGGCCCGCTCGGCGCGATCGATCAGGACCTCGAGGTCGCCGTGGCCTGTGATCCGGCGGGCATCTTCCCATTCCCGCGACGCCGAGGCGAACACCCGTGCCGCCGCATCGCCCGGCCCCTGTCCCGGGCGCATGCCGGCCTCGTCGCGGCCCGACCAGAAACTGTCCTCGAACTGTTGCGCGGCGCGTCGCGTTCCGCCGAGCGAAAACCATTTCTCGATGATGACCGCCCAGGACCAGAGGCTTGCCACCAGCAGCATTAGCAGCACGATCTGCACGACGAAATGCGCGCCCGCGAGCAGGCCGAACAGCGAGAAGTCCGTCGCCACCTCGGCAACGGCACCGCCAGCGGCAACACTTCCAAAACCAAACACCATCGCCGGAATCACTCCTAGTTCATTGTCCTGCAAGGAAAGTGGCCGCAATTGCGACGCTTCACGCCCCCTTCTCCATGGCAAATTGGGCGAGAAGTTGACGCACGCGAAATAGTGTCAGCCCCGGCAGCGCCAAGGTTCCGGACACGCCGGGGGCGGACGGGCGGAGAGTCAGGCGGAACGGTAAACAAAGTCCTGAAGGCGGGCCGAAGCCTCGGGCACGGGGCGGCGGGGACGCCCGTCGGCATGGATCTGCACGGCCGTGATCGACGCTTCGGCCAGGACCTCCCCGTCGCGCAGCGCCGCCTGTTCAAACAGGATCCGCGCGCCCCTGGTCCCGAGATAGCGGGTACGGATCTGCAGGACATCCTCGACGCGCGCCGGCTTGCGGAAATCGACCTCCACCCGTGTCAGGGTAAACGCCGCCGGATCCGGCCTGTCGAGCAGAGCCTGGTGCGAGATGCCGGCATCGCGCAGCTGGTTCGACCGGCCGCGCTCGAAGAAGCGCAGGTAATTGGCGTGATAGACCATGCCGGTAAAATCGGTGTCCTCGTAATAGACGCGCACCTCCGTCCAGTGCTGGTTCAGCGCATCGAAGGGGAGAGGATTGACAGGACCGATCATGCCAGCGTGCTTAGCTGCGCCCGCGCGCGATGTCATCTCCCCTGCCCCGGCACGCAGTCAGGCCGGGCGGGTATCCCCGGAGGCAAACGGCCTGCCGGGATCGGCGGCAAGGCCATAGGCGACATAATCCTTCAGGGTGGCCGTGACATCGCCGGTGTCGCCCGCCAGCGCGTCCGGCGGGATGAGCGGACCGGCGACCATGGAAAAATGCGAGCCTTGCTTGTTCAGGAGCTCGTGGAACAGGGTGATGTCCCGCAGTTCTGGGTTCAGGGTCGAGAACAGGTAATAGAGCTGCGAGTTGCGGGAGCCGACATGCAGGGGAAGGATCGGGGCCTGCTTCTTGCGGGCGAGCCCGACGGCGGTCGGGAACCAGTCCTGCTCGGTGAGCTGACGGTCCACCATTTTTGCAAGTTTGCCCGAAGGAAAGATGACGACACATTTCTCCTCCGCGAAGGCCTCCCCGGCCAGCCGCAGGGTCTCCCGCGTCTTGGCCGGAGACCGCTTCTTCTGGAGCCATTCGACCGGGATCATGGCGTCGCCGAAATTCGGATTGACGCGCATCGCGTCGGCATTGGCGAAGAACACAATGTCCTTGCGGACCTCGCTCAGTGCCTTCCACACCGCCGCTCCGTCAGCGAGCCCGGTCGGATGATTGGCCACCACGACAAGGCGTCCCGTCGCCGGGATGCGGTCGAAATGCCTGAGCGTCAGCCTGAAATCGAGGGCATCGGACAGGTGGCGAAAGGAGTCCTGGCCGGTCATGACCGCAAGCTCGTCGGCGAGCTTGCGGGCCTTCCTGTAGCCGAGAAGTCCGTACAGGAACGGCCGGACGACCGGCCAGGTCCAGTGCCCGGAAAAGCTCGGGCAGCGCTCCTCGATCAGCACGTCCACGATATGCTGGTCGGCCCTTATGTCTGGCACGGCAAAGGCTGACACCTTGGCCGGTGCCGCATGGGCATGAGCTGGCTTGTCCACCATGGCCGGGTCCCTGACGTGCCGACTGAACCGGCATCCTATCGCATAGAAATCAGGAATCGAACGCTTTCGCCAGCGGCGTGTTCAAGGCTGCGTGTCCGCATCGTGAAGAAAAACGCGCCCCGTAACCTTTCGGTCAGGAAGGCTTTACCAAGGCGCAAGACCCGCCTGCCTATAAGTCGGAACCAAGAGGGGCCGGGCTGGACCCGAAGCAGCAACATCGCAGGAGTAGGGTACATGAAAGTTCTCTGGGTCGAAGATCACCAACCGGTTCGCGACATGCTCGCCATCGCGGCGGACAAGGCCGCGCGCAGCCGGATCCAGGTTGATCTCGTCATGGCGCCGACCCTGATGGAAGCCGAGCGCCGACTGCGCCTTGAGCGTTTCGATCTCGTCGTGCTCGACCTGACGCTGCCGGACAGTTTCGACGGCGAGATGACGATTGCGCGCACCGCCAATATGGGCGCGTTCCGGATCGCCGTCGTGTCCGGCAGCGAGGGGCGCGACAAGGCGGTCGCCGACGCTGTGCGCTATGGCTGCAATATCTGCCCGGTGGCCGTCTCCAAGGCGAGCCTGCCTTTCAACCGCTTCATCCAGCGCCCCGAAGCCTTCGAGGATTTCCTGCTCGACCTGATGCCGGGCGGCGACATCGCGCTCACGGTCGCGGCCTGATCCGCGCCGGACGCCTTGCCCGCCGGAGCCTTTCAGGCCACATCGGCAGGTGATGACCATTCCCGACGCGCCTCCTGCCATCGCCCTGATCGCCGCGAACGGTGCCCTGCCTGCCGGGCCGGCCTGAACCATGGCTGGCCCGCTCCAGGCCTATGACCGGCTCGTCGACAGCGGCGCACTCTCGCCGGACCCGGCGCAGCAGGCCCTCGCCGAGCGCTTCGATGGCCTGTCCCTTGCCCTCGCGAAGAAGCGCAAGCGCGGCCTGTTTTCCGGAAAGCATCCCGTCCGGGGGCTTTATGTCTGGGGCGGGGTCGGACGCGGCAAGTCCATGCTGATGGACCTCTTCTTCCGCACGACGCCCGTGAAACTGAAGCGCCGGGTCCATTTCCACGCCTTCATGCGCGAGACCCATGCCTTCCTCGCCTATTGGCGCGGCTTGACCGAGACTGAGCGCAAACGCTCGCAATGGCGGGTGCGCGGAGCTGGCGACGACCCGATCCAGCCGGCCGCTGCCAAGATCGCGGCCCATGCCGACCTCCTGTGCTTCGACGAATTCCAGGTCACCCAGATCGCTGACGCCATGATCCT
>CAYSED010000092.1:0-549 GCA_964429935.1 uncultured Hyphomonadaceae bacterium | reverse complement strand
AAGACCCTGACCAGGGGAGCCGGTTTCAAATGATCCCGGCTCTTCGGCGCGCTGTTCGACCTCGGGGTCACGGTCGTCGCCACCTCCAACCGGCCGCCGGACGACCTCTACAGGAACGGGCTCAACCGGGCCCTGTTCCTGCCCTTCATCGACCGGCTGAAAGAGGCCTGCGATATCGTCGAGCTCGACGCCGGGGGCGACTACCGGCTCGCGCGGCTGACCGAGGCGACCCTCTGGAACACCCCGCTCGGCCCGGAGGCGGGCGCCGCGATGGCGAAGCTCTGGGACGAACTGACGCTTGGAGCCGTGCCCGCCTCCGGCACGCTGCATGTTGACGGGCGCGAGCTGGCCGTTCCCTGCCAGGCGGCCGGATGTGCCCGCTTCAGCTTCGCCGAGCTTTGCGACCGCCCGCTCGGCCCCGGCGACTATCTTGCCATCGCCCGGGAGTTCCATACGGTCCTTGTCCGGGACATTCCCGTCCTCGGCCCGGAAAGCCGCAATGAGGCGGCCCGTTTCGTGTCCCTCATAGATGCGCTCTATGAAGCCCGC
>CAYSED010000091.1:1477-11019 GCA_964429935.1 uncultured Hyphomonadaceae bacterium | reverse complement strand
CCGCGAGCCTTCCGCGTTGATCGAAGGCTGGCCGACAATCCGGTTCGATGCAATCGACTCGACGAGCGAGGAGGCGAAGCGGCGCGGCAGGGCGGGCGGTTTTGACGATCAATGGATCGTCTCCCGGAGACAGGCGGCAGGGCGGGGGCGGCTCGGGCGTCACTGGGAATCGCCGCCCGGAAACCTCTATGCAACCGCACTTTTTCACTGGCCCCTGCCGGTCGCCGAGGCCGTGAGGGTTCCGTTCGCCGCCGGGCTTGCCGTGGTTGACACGGTCCTCGCCCTTGTCCCGGGGAGCGGACCCGTCCTGAAATGGCCGAACGACGTTCGCGTCAATGGCGCCAAGCTCGGCGGCATCCTCGTGGAATCCGGCGAGGGTCCGGACGGAAGATGGGTCTCCGCAGGTGTCGGCCTGAATGTCGCGTTCGTCCCCGAGGGCATCGGGCAGGCCGCAACCTGCCTCTGCGACCTCGGCGGCAATCCCGGACTTGGCCCCGATGCGGTAGAGGCCGCACTGAAGGCAGGCTTTGCCCGGCGGCTTGAGGAAGCCAAAGCGGACTTCGCCGACACGCGCCGCGCCTGGCTGCGGCATGCCGAGGGCCTTGGCAGCATTGTCCGCGTCATTCTGTCAGGCAGGCCGGTTGAAGGCCGTTTCGAGGGGCTTGCGGCGGACGGCGCGCTTCTGCTGCGATTGCCGGACGGCGCGCAGCAGACCATAAGGGCCGGCGATGTTGAACTCATTCGGGATACAGGGGCTGTCTGATGCTGCTCGCAATTGATGTCGGAAATACCAACAGCCTCTTTGCGCTGCATGACGGCAAGGACTGGACCGCGCAGTGGCGGCTGTCCACGGACGCCTCGCGGACGGCCGATGACTATGCCGTCTGGCTCTACCAGCTCTTTGCGATGAACGGCCTGTCCTTCAAGGAAATCGAAGGCTGCATCGTCTCGACCGTGGTGCCCCAGGCCATCTTCAATTTCCGCAACCTTGCGCGGCGCTATCTCGGCGTCGAGGCCATGCTGATCGGCGATGCGAATGTCGAGCTTGGGGTACCGGTGCGCATCCGCCGGCCCGAACAGGCGGGTGCTGACCGCCTCGTCAATGCCGTCGGAGCGCATGCCGCCTACGAAGGCGCGCTGATCGTCGTCGATAGCGGGACGGCGACGACGCTCGACGTGATCGGGCCGGATGGCGGGTTCGAGGGCGGCATCATCAGTCCGGGAATCAATCTCTCCATGCGGGCCCTGCACGATGCTGCCGCGCAGCTTCCGCGCATCGCCATCCAGCGTCCGGACCGCATCATCGGCCAGGATACGCTCGGTGCCATGCAGTCCGGCGTCTTCTGGGGTTATATCGGCCTGATCGACGGACTCGCGAAACGCATCAAGGACGAGTACGGTGCCCCGATGAAAACAATCGCAACGGGTGGTGTCGCTTCGCTCTTCCAGGGTGCCAGCGAGGAAATCGAGATATACGATCCAGATATAACCATCCGAGGCCTTCTCGAAATCTACACCCGAAATTCCGGCCGATAGAGACCTGATGTCCGATAATGAACTCGTCTTCCTGCCCCTGGGCGGGTGTGAAGAAATTGGCATGAACCTGAACGCCTACGGCTTCGGGCCGCCGGACAACAGGCGCTGGATCATCGCCGATCTCGGCGTCACCTTTGGATCGGACGACACGCCGGGCATCGATGTCATCTGCGCCGATCCGACTTTTCTGGTCGGCGAACAGGTCGATGCAATCTTCCTGACCCATGCGCACGAGGACCATATCGGCGCAGTCGGCCTCCTGTGGCCGAAATTCAAGGCACCGATCTATGCCACGCCCTTCACTGCCGAACTGGCGCGCGCCAAGCTAGCCGAGCGTGGCATTGACGAGAAGCACCTGAAGACCATCCCCCTTGCTGCCCGAATCACGGTCGGCCCGTTCGGGGTCGAATACGTCCCCCTGACCCACTCGATCCCGGAAATGCACGCCCTCGCCATCCGCACGCCGCTCGGCCTCGTCCTGCATACCGGCGATTGGAAGATCGATCCCGAGCCCCAGGTTGGCGAGGACATCGCAACCGAGACCCTCCAGGCCCTCGGTGACGAAGGCGTCCTCGCCATGGTCTGCGATTCGACCAATGTGTTCGAGGAAGGGGAGGCCGGGTCGGAAGCGACGGTCAGGGCTGCTCTGAAGACCCTGATCGCCGCGCAGACCGGCAAGGTCGCGGTCGCGACATTCGCCTCGAACGTGGCCCGCGTCGAAAGCGTCATCCTCGCGGCAGAGGCTGCCGGACGGCATGTCTGCCTTGTTGGCCGGTCCATGCACAAGGTCACGGACGCGGCGAAGGTGGCAGGCATGCTGAAGGGCGTGCGGCCCTTCGTTGACGAGGAGGAAGCCGGTTTCATCCCCCCTGGCAACATCCTCTATCTGTGCACCGGGTCGCAGGGCGAACCGCGCGCCGCGCTCGGCCGCATCGCCCGGGGCGAGCACCGCCACGTAACCCTCGGCGAGGGCGATGCCGTCGTCTTCTCGTCCCGGACCATTCCGGGCAATGAAAGGGAGATCTACGCCATGCAGAACCTCCTGGCGGATCGCGGGGTCAGCCTCATCACGCCGAACATGCTATCCGAGGTCATCCATGTCTCGGGCCATCCCTGCCGCGACGAGTTGCGCCGGATGTACCAGTGGATCCGGCCGCAGATCTCGGTTCCGGTCCACGGCGAGCGGCGACACGTCATCGAGCATGCGAAATTCGCGCGCACCATGCAGGTCAAGGAAGCGCTCACGCCGAGGAACGGGGATCTCGTCAGGCTCGCGCCGGGGCGGGCGGCCATTGTCGACGCCGTGCCCGCAGGACGGCTGCATCTCGACGGCAACCTGCTGGTTCCTGCCGATGGCGCAGGCCTGCGGGAGCGTCGGCAACTCGGCTGGAATGGCATCGTCATGGTGTCCCTCGCCATAGACGAGGAGGGGGATCTCGTTGACGGGCCCGTCTGTTCGGCCCGTGGCTTTTCGGCCGAGGACGGCAGCCCGGACGATGACCTCGTCGAAACCATGGCCGAGGAGGCCGAGGCCGCCTTCGACAAGATGAAGCGCGGGGCGCGGCTCAGCGACGAGCAGGTTGAAGAGGCGCTGAAGCGGGCGGTCCGGCGCACCTGCGAGCGCCTTGCCGGACGAAAGCCGGTGGTGGAAGTCATCGCGCTGCGGGTATAGAACCCGGGAAGAGGAGACAACGGACATGAAGATCGGGCCTTTGAACCATGTCGGCGTAGCCGTTCCGTCCATCGCGGACGCCTGCGAGACCTATCGGACGCTCTATGGCGCGACAGAGATTACGGCCCCTTTCGACATGCCGTCGCAGGGCGTCAAGGTGTGCTTCGTTCACCTGCCGAACAGCCAGATCGAGCTGATCGAGCCGCTCGGCGAGAGCTCGCCAATTCACAACTTTCTCCTCAAGAACCCGAAGGGCGGCCAGCACCATGTCTGCTTCGAGGTCGATGACATTCACGAGGCTAAGGCCGCGATGGAGGCGAGAGGCGCAACAGTGCTCGGCGAACCGCGCATCGGCGCGCACGGGACGCCGATCATCTTCGTTCATCCAAAGAACTCGAACGGCGTGCTCATCGAGCTTATGGAGACACCGCGAGGGGAACACGGGTGAACCTGCCTCAGGCCGTGATCGTGTTTGCCGTATGCTGGTGGCTTGTGTTTCTGCCCGCCCTGTCAGTCGGCGTCCGGGGGCAGCACGAGACCGGTGAGGTCGTCCCGGGGACGGAAGAGGGCGCACCGGTAGCCCCGATGCTCCGCAAGAAAGCGGTCTGGGCCACCATCGGCGCAGCGCTCCTGACCGGTCTGGCTGCCATTGCTATTCCCTTCCTCGGCAGGCTCATGGCAGCCTGACCCTTATGGACAGTCCCGGCCTCAGATGCCCCTAGCCAATGGCTGCGGTTCTGCCTAACAGGAGGGACACCCAGCTCCCTCAGGATCCTGCCCGCCATGCGCCTGTCCCGTTATTTCCTGCCGGTATTGAAGGACGTGCCGTCCGACGCGTCCATCGCGTCTCACCAGTTGATGCTGCGCGCCGGCATGATCCGCCAGAACGGCGCAGGCATCTATTCCTGGCTGCCGCTCGGCCTGAAGGTTCTCAACCGGATCCACGGGATCGTGCGCGAGGAAATGGACCGGGCCGGGGCCATAGAGATGCTGATGCCGACGATCCAGCCCGCCGAGCTCTGGCGCGAGACAGGACGCTATGACGCCTATGGTCCGGAAATGCTGAGGATCACAGACCGGCAGGGCCGGGAAATGCTCTACGGCCCCACCAATGAGGACATGATTACCGACATTTTCCGGTCAGTGGTGAAGAGCTACAAGCAGTTGCCGCTCACGCTCTACCATACGCAGTGGAAATTCCGGGACGAGATCCGGCCGCGCTTCGGCGTGATGCGGGGCCGCGAGTTCCTGATGAAGGACGCCTATTCCTTCGACCTCGACGAGGCGAGTGCGCGCGTCTCATACCAGAAGATGTTCGCAGCCTACCTCAACGCGTTCTCGAGACTCGGCGTCACCGCCATACCGATGCGAGCCGATACCGGCCCGATCGGGGGCGATCTCAGCCACGAATTCCTCATCCTCGCCGACAGCGGGGAGAGCGAGGTCTATTGCGATCGCGCCGTGCTCGATGTGCCGCCGCCGGGCCTCGACTTCGACTTTGGCGACCATGCGGCGCTCGCCGAGGAGATCGACAAGCGCACGCGCCATTATGCGGCAACCGACGAGAAGCATGACGCGGCCGCTTTCGCGGCGATCCCACCCGAACGACAGGTCAAGGCGCGCGGCATAGAAGTCGGGCATATTTTCTACTTCGCGACCAAGTATTCCAAGCCGATGAATGCGAGTGTCCAGACGCCTGACGGCGGCCTCGTAACGGTGCACGGCGGCTCCTATGGCATCGGCGTGTCCCGTCTGGTCGGCGCCATCATCGAGGCCTGCCATGACGGGAACGGCATCAGGTGGCCCCGCTCGGTCGCGCCGTTCGACGTCGGGCTGATTTCCATGCGTCCGGACGACGAGGCCGTCTCGAGGGCCTGTGACGAGGCATATGCGCGCCTGCAGGCAGCCGGGCTCGACGTTCTCTATGACGAAACCGACGACCGGGCGGGCGCGAAATTCGGCCGGATGGATCTCATCGGCCTGCCGTGGCAGGTCACGATCGGGCCGAAGGCGCTGGAAAAGGGTCTTGTCGAACTGAAGCGCCGCGAGACCGGCGAGAAAGCTGAAGTCCCGCTGGCCGAGGCCATGGCGAGGATCGGAGCACCGGTTTGAGCGAGGCTGCGTCCTCCAGTGCCCGCCCTTTCGGCCGGTTCGAGCGGACGCTGGCCTGGCGTTACCTGCGTGCCCGGCGTGAACATGGCGGCGCGTCGCTGATCTCGGTCATTTCCTTTATCGGCATAGCGCTCGCCGTCGCGGCGCTGATCGTCACGATGTCGATCATGGGCGGCTTCCGCGCGACCCTGATAAATGCCCTGGTCGGTGGAGAAGAGCACGTCACCGTCTATATCGGTGACCGGGCGACCGAAGGCGAGGCCATCGCCTTTGCTGACGAGGTCAAGGCGCTGGACGGCATCCGGAGCGTCAGCCCGATCCTCCAGACCGAAGTCCTTGTCAGCGCCAATTCCGCGCAGACAGGCGCGCGCGTGCGCGGCGTGCGTCTTGAGGACCTCGTCCATTATCCGACCCTGGAACTTAACCCCGGCAACGGCTATGGCGAGGGGCGCAATGGCGGCGACACCGTGCTTGTCGGCCGGTTTCTCGCCCAGCGGCTCGGCCTGATCGTCGGCAGCCGCATCACGATATTCGGGGCCGAAGGGGCCGCCACCCCGGTCGGCAGCACCGGCGGGCGGCGCAAGGAATACCGTGTCGGCGGCCTCATAGAAACCGGCAGCGTGGACCTAGACAGCCTCTATATCTTCATGCCCTTCGAGCAGGCACAGCTCTTCTTCAACCAGAGGGGCGAAGTCGAACGTCTCGATGTCCGCCTGAACGATATCTACGCCACGCAGGAGGCAATGACCGCCATATTCGGCACCGCGCCCTTTCCCGTAGGCCTCGAAGACTGGCAAAGGCGCAATGGCAGCTTCCTCGGCGCGCTGCGCACGGAACGCGGCGTCATGCGCCTCATCATGCTGATCCTCATCACGATCACGGCCCTCAACATCATCACCGGCGTCGTCATGCTCGTGAAGAACAAGACCCGCGACATTGCCATCCTGCGCACAATCGGGGCAGGGCGAAACGCGATCCTGCGCATCTTCGTCATGATCGGCGCAACCCTCGGCTTGGCGGGAGCGCTGACGGGACTGTCGCTCGGCGTGCTCGTCGTCTTCAACATCGACAGTGTCGAATGGTTCCTCAATACCGTGACCGGGGCCGAGATCTTTCCGGCGGACATATACCGGCTCGACGGACTGCCCGCCGAACTCGACTGGGCCGAAGCCTTGTTCACGACCTCCTGGGCCGTTGCCATGTCCGTGCTTGTCGCGCTGTTCCCGGCGCGCGCGGCGGCCCGCATGGACCCGGTCGAAGCGCTGAGATTCGAGTGATGCGCGAAACGGTTCTCGAACTCAGATCGGTCGTCAGGCGCTACAGGTCCGGGGCGGGCATGCTCGACGTCCTTCAGGGGGCCGACATCAGGCTTGATGCGGGCGAACTCGTCGGCCTAGTCGGCCCGTCGGGTTCCGGCAAGTCGACGCTGCTGCACATCGCAGGCCTGCTTGAAAAGCCGCAAAGCGGAGAGGTCATTCTCGAAGGCGAGGACTGCCTCGGATTGCCAGACCGCGAACTCACCCGCCGACGGCGGCACAAGCTCGGCTTCATCTACCAGTTCCACCACCTGCTCCCGGAGTTCAGCGCCGAGGACAATATCGCCATGCCGCTGATGATCGCCGGTGCCGGCAAGGCGCAGGCCCGCCAGAAGGCCCGGGCTCTTCTGGGCGAGATGGGGCTCGGCGAACGCGGCCACCACCAGCCAGGCCAGCTTTCTGGCGGCGAGCAGCAGCGCGTCGCCATCGCGAGGGCCCTCGCCAACGATCCCAGGCTCGTCATTGCTGACGAACCCACCGGCAACCTCGACCCGGCAACGACCGAGCGGGTGTTCGGCACCCTCATCAATATGGCGCGGCAGGAGGGCGCGGCCGTTCTAATCGCGACGCACAACATGGCCCTGACGAGCCACATGGACCGGGTGGTCACCCTCGAGAACGGAAAACTTGTGGAATACCGCGCATAGGCACTTACGGCCAGCCTGTTCCTGTTTTATTCAGGGTGGCAGACAGTCAGGACCGGGTCATGGGCCAAACGCCATTCATTCATCTTGCCGTCAGGTCCAGCTATTCTCTGCTCGAGAGCATGATTACGACCAAGGACCTCGCAGCCTGGGCGGCGAGGGAAGGCATGCCCGCCGTCGCCGTCACCGACCGCAACAACCTGTTCGGCGCGCTGGAGAGGTCCGAGGCGCTGTCCGCGCTGGGTGTCCAGCCCATCATGGCATGCCTGTTCGATGTCGTGGACGAGACCCCGAGGGAAGAGCCGTCACAGGTCCGCCTCTATGCCCAGAGCGAGGCCGGCTACCAGCGGCTCATGGAACTGTCCTCGGCCGCCTATCTGGAATCGGGCGACGGTGTCCCGAGGCTGGCCCGCGCGCACCTGCTCGCCCGCACGGACGGGCTTATCCTCCTGACCGGCGGAACTGCGGGCAGGGCAGCTAGGCTCTGCGCCCGGGGCAAGCTCGCTGAAGCCGAACAGGAGCTTCTGGCTCTTGCCGCAGCCTATCCCGGTCGGCTGTATGTCGAGCTGACGAGGCACGGCACCCAGGCCGAGCGTGACACCGAGCCGCTCCTTCTCGATCTCGCCTATCGCCATGGCCTGCCGATCGTCGCGACTCATGATGCCCGGTTCCTTAAACCCTCCGACGCCGGCTCGCATGACGCCCTGATGTGCATCTCGAACGGGGAGTATCTTGGACAGGAAGACCGAAAGCGCGTCGAACCCAGCCAATACCTGAGGACGGTCGGCGAAATGCAGGCTCTTTTTGCAGACCTGCCGGAGGCGCTCGAGACCACGGCCGAGATCGCGCGGCGCTGTGCCGTCAAGTCCGAATGCCGCGATCCGATCCTGCCGAAATATCCGGGCAATAACGGACGCGCGGAAGCAGAAGAGCTGCGCGCTCAGGCGATTGCCGGGCTGGAGGCGCGCCTGTCGGGCGCCGGCCAGCTTTACGGAAGCCGCGAGACATACAAGGACAGGCTTGATTACGAGCTTGGCGTGATCGGGAGGATGGGGTTTCCTGGCTATTTCCTGATCGTGTCGGACTTCATCAAGTGGGCGAAGGAACAAGGCATTCCCGTAGGTCCGGGCAGGGGGTCCGGGGCCGGATCCCTCGTCGCCTGGTCCCTGCTGATTACGGACCTCGACCCCCTCCGCTTCGACCTCCTGTTCGAGCGGTTCCTCAACCCGGAACGCGTCTCCATGCCGGATTTCGATGTCGATTTCTGCCAGGAGCGGCGCGGCGAGGTCATCCGCTATGTCCGCGACAAGTACGGCGCAGCGTCCGTTGCCATGATTATCACGTTCGGCACGCTGCAGGCGAAGGCCGTGGTGCGCGATGTCGGCCGCGTCATGCAGATGCCCTACGGCCAGGTTGACCGCCTCGCCAAGCTCATTCCCTTCAACCCCGCCAATCCGCCGAAACTCGCCGACGCCATTCTCGACGAGCCGAAGTTCGAGGAGGAGAAAGAGCGCGACCCGCGCGTCGGCGAATTGCTCGGCACGGCGCTCGACCTGGAAGGGCTTTACCGCAACGCCGGCACCCATGCCGCCGGTGTCGTCATTGCAGACAGGCCGCTGACCGAACTGGTCCCGCTGTTCTATGATCCGAGGGCAGACCTCCCGGCGAGCCAGTTCAACATGAAATGGGCCGAGGCAGCCGGGCTCGTCAAATTCGACTTCCTGGGCCTGAAAACCCTGACCGTCATCGAACGCGCGCTCGGGTTCATCAGGCGCAACGGTCATGATGTCTGCCCGAAGTGGAAGGGTCTTGATGACGATTTGACATACGACCTGATGGCATCAGGCGACACGCTTGGTGTCTTCCAGCTCGAAGGGCAGGGCATGCGCGACACGCTCAGGCGCGTCAGGCCGGGCAATATCGAGGACGTGATCGCTATCATCTCGCTTTACCGGCCGGGCCCGATGGACAACATCCCCGTCTTCTGCAGCGGCAAGGACCATCCCGACAGGATCACTTACCAGCATCCCGGCCTGAAGCCGATCCTGGAGGCGACCTATGGCGTCCCGGTCTACCAGGAACAGGTCATGCGCATGGCCCAGGAGCTTGCCGGGTACTCGCTCGGCGAGGCAGACCTCCTTCGCCGCGCCATGGGCAAGAAGAAGCAGGAGGAAATGGACCAGCAACGCGCCCGCTTCGTCGAGGGGTGCGGCGCCCGTGCCGACAGGATCGACAGCGTGCTCGCCAATGACATCTTCGACA
>CAYSED010000091.1:0-1467 GCA_964429935.1 uncultured Hyphomonadaceae bacterium | reverse complement strand
CCGATGGCGAAGTTTGCCGGCTATGGCTTCAACAAGTCGCACGCCGCAGCCTATGCGGTGATCTCTTACCAGACCGGCTATCTGAAAGCGCATTTCCCGGTCGAGTTCCTCGCTGCCTCCATGAGTCTCGACCTGCACAATACGGACAAGCTCGCAGCCTTCTTCATGGAAGCCCGGCGTCTCGGCATTCCGGTCGTTCCGCCCGACATTAATTCCTCGTCTGCCGATTTCGATGCCGGCAATGGCCGCATCGTCTACGCGCTCGGGGCCCTGAAAGGGGTCGGCCTTGAAGCGATGCGGCACCTCGTGGCCGAGCGGCAGGCCCGCGGGCCCTTTGCCAGCCTTCACGATCTCGCCGAGCGGGTCGATCCGCGCCAGCTCAACAAGAAGGCCTTCGAGCAGCTCGCCAAGGCCGGTGCGCTCGCTTCGCTGGAGCCGAACCGTGCCCGGTCGCTTGCCGCCGCGCCGGTTCTGGCGGCGATTGCCGCAAGTGCCGCAGAGGATCGCGCGGGCGGGCAGGCGGGCCTCTTCGGCGACGCCGAGCCTGCCGTTCGCGCGGCGCTGCCGGAAGCCCCCGCCTGGAACCAGCAGGAGCAATTGGACGAGGAGTTCAAGGCCGTCGGCTTCTATCTTTCCGGGCATCCGCTCGACGACATCCTGCAGACGATTGACCGCTCGCGCCTGACGCTGGTTGCGGAAATCGCCGACAAGGCGGCAGACCGGATGATGCTCGAACTGATCGGCGTCGTGCGGCGACGTGTCGAGAAGCCGTCGCGGGCAGGCGGCAAGTTTGCCTTTCTGACCCTGTCTGACCCGACTGGCGAGACGGAGATCATGGTTCCGCCCGAAGTGCTGGCCGGCCTGCGCGACCTTCTTGAGCCCGGCGCTGCGGTCTCCGCGAGCGTCGAGGTCCGCAGGCGCGATGAAGAACTGCGCCTCTCCCTGTCGCGGGCCGTTCCGCTTGAGGAGACGAAGCTCCGAACCTGCGGCAAGGTCCTGCGCGTAAGGCTCGGGGCGGGGGCGGACACAACCGCCCTTGCGGGCATATTCAGAGCCATGGAGCGCGTGCCGGGTGGTGACCGCGGGGAGGTTTATCTCGATGTGCCCCTTGGCGACGGGCGCATCGCCGAGGTCAAGCTGCCCGATAGCTATCCGGTCGGCATAAAGGCCATTCGGGCGATCAAGACGGCGGCAGGCGTCGTGGACGTGCGGGCCGCCTAGACCCCTTATGGCCGGGCTTGCACGCCCTCCCTTGCCAGGGAGGCCAATCCCTGTATAAAGCCGCACTTATTCCGACACGCGGGACACATCGTCCGGTGCGGAGCGCGTTTTTCGTCCCGCGTTCCGTTCCTCCTGCGGCGGCCAACCGGATTGGAGACTTGACCAATGGCTTTGCCAGAATTTGCCATGCGTGACCTGCTCGAGGCAGGCGTGCACTTCGGCCACCAGACCCATCGCTGGAACCCC
>CAYSED010000090.1:0-11093 GCA_964429935.1 uncultured Hyphomonadaceae bacterium | reverse complement strand
GTCATGCCGACGGCCGTGAGGATGCGCTCGATAGAGAAGACCATGTCGAGCAGAATGATCTGGACGATCGCCGCAGGAAAGCCGAGGCTGGCGGTCTCGACCTTGAACACCGTATTGGCAGGGTTCGGGTCGATACTGTGGTGTATCTCGGTCGTCGCCTTCCAGACGAGGAAGGCACCCCCGGCGATGAGGATAAGGTCCCGCCAGGAGAAGGCCGTCTCGAAGGCCGGCTCGCCGTGCCCGCCTGGGGCTCCGGAAAAGCCTAGGTCGAAGACGGGGGCCGTCAGGCCGATCAGCCAGGTGATCGCCGAAAGGAAGGCAAGCCTGAGCCCGAGCGCGAGGCCGATGCCGATGCGCCTTGCGAGCGCCCGGCGCGCTTCCGGCAGCTTGTTGGTGACGATGGAAATGAAGATCAGGTTGTCGATCCCGAGAACGACTTCCATTACCACGAGCGCCGTGAAGGCGGCCCAGGCCGTCGGATCCGAAAGCAGGGCGAGCACTTGGTCCATGACTTTAACTCCTTTGGCCGGACCTGAGCGGCGGGCCTTTGGCCTTGCAGGCAGCTTTTGCGCCGCTTTGCCCGGACCGGCAAGCTCGTCGGCCATGCGCATTGGCCTGACCCGTCCGTGATCGGGCGAGGCCTCGACGACCGGAGCCGTCTTGTTATAAGGCATGCTATTGTGGCGAGGAGGCTTGAATGCGCATAGGCGTTCCAACAGAAATCAAGAAGCAGGAATCCCGTGTCGGCCTGACGCCCGAAAGCGTCGGGGAGCTTGTGCGCGCGGGGCACGCCGTTTCGGTCCAGTCCGGGGCGGGTTTCGGCTCCGGCTGCACGGACGAGGAGTACCGGGCCGAAGGCGCCCATATCCTGCCGGATGCCGATGCCGTTTTCAGGGCCGCCGAGCTCATCGTCAAGGTGAAGGAACCGCAGCCCGAGGAAACCGCGCGGCTGACCCCGGCGCACACGCTCTTCACCTATCTCCACCTCGCCGCAGACCGGGTCCAGGCCGACGGGCTCATCAAGTCCGGGTGCACGGCCATCGCCTACGAAACCGTGACCGACGCGAACGGCCGGCTGCCGCTCCTGACGCCGATGAGCCAGGTCGCCGGCCGCATGTCCATGCAGGTCGCTGCCTGGGCGCTGATGCGGACACGGCGCGGACGCGGGCTTCTCCTCGGCGGCGTGCCGGGCGTTGCCCCGGCCAAAGTCGTTATCATAGGCGGCGGCGTGTCGGGCACCAACGCGGCCGAGATCGCCGTTGGCATGCGCGCCGACGTGACCGTGTTCGACCGCAACAATGTTCGCCTTGCCGAGCTTGACGCGCAGTTCAACGGGCTCGTCCGGACCATGTATTCGACCAAGTCTGCGCTTGACGCCGCCGTGCGCGAAGCCGACCTCGTGATCGGCGCGGTGCTGATCCCCGGCGCGACGGCACCGAAACTCATAACGCGCGAACAGCTCAAGACAATGAAGCCCGGCGCGGTTCTGGTCGATATCGCGATCGATCAGGGCGGCTGCTTCGAGACCTCGCACCCGACCACGCACGCGGACCCGATCTATGATGTCGACGGCATCCTGCATTACTGCGTGGCGAACATGCCGGGCGCAGTGCCGCGCACCTCGACCTATGCCCTCAACAATGCGACGCTTCCGTTTGTCCTCAAGATCGCCAATCTCGGCACACGGGAGGCGCTGAATTCGGACGTGCATCTTGCCCGTGGCCTGACCGTAGAAGCCGGGACGATCGCTCATGAGCAGGTCGCCCGCGACCTCGACCTGCCCTATGCCAAGCCGGACTGGCTGACGGTCGATCCGTGATGTCCCGCGCCGGAGAAAAGCGAAGGGCCGCCCACAGGCCATGGGCGACCCTTCCAACGCATTGACCGGGAGGAATTGGCCTAGCGTTGTTCTGTCCGCAAGGTGACAAGCTCGGCAAAGCGGGAGGGCATCGGCGCCCCGGCAGTCGCCCGCTGGGCCTCGATCAGAACGGCGGCCTTGGCGATGACCTCAGAGACGCAGAGCCGGTCTATGGTGCCGCGATGCAGGGTCGCCGACGGCACTCGGCAGGCTTCGCGGGCCTCGCCCTCGATGATGTCCATGACCTCTGCGGCACCCTCGTCGCTATCGAGCAGTGCGGTATCGTATTCTATGGTGACCGAGATGGGCGTCGCGGTTTCGGCGAGCGCGGCGGGGGTTGCGGCGGCAAGGGCCGCAGCAAGCAGGCAAGCTGTTTTTGACATGGCAAGTCCTCAGAGTTAGCGCCGGACGGGCGTCCGGCCGGAAACTCCTCCCGCAACACGAAGGCCGGTCCCCGCCCCCGAAGGACACGCAAAGTGTCCTGGCCCACCGGGATGCAGGATGGCATCATGTTGCAACGCAGCAATTGCCATCGCAACCGCAGCATTTCAAGCGACAATCTGATGAAACTGCCGACACGTGCTGCGAGGGGCCGCGCATGCTGCCAATCTGCGCAGTGCTGCCGGAATTCGCGGCAGAGGCGAATCATTTTTCCTCGAAAAGGCCCGTCTGGACACCGGTTGACGGGAACGGAAGCCCGAGCCGTTCATAGGCGAGCGGCGCGGCGACGCGGCCGCGCGGGGTGCGCGCGACATAGCCCTTCTGCATGAGATAAGGCTCGATCATCTCCTCAACTGCATCACGCGCCTCGGAGAGGGCGGCGGCAAGCGTTTCAGCCCCGACAGGCCCGCCAGCATAGGTTTTGACGAGTGCTTCGAGATAGCGCCGGTCGAGCGCATCGAGCCCCTCGGCATCGACTTCGAGCCGGGCGAGCGCGCGGTCGGCCGCGGCCTTGTCGATCTTCGCCCCCTCGGCTTCGGCGAAATCCCGCACCCGGCGCAGGAGCCGGACGGCGATGCGCGGCGTGCCCCGGGCGCGGGTGGCAATCTCGCGCGCGCCGTCCTCGGTAATCGCTGCGCCGAGCTTGCGGGCAGCGGCCATGACGATGCGGCCAAGCTCTGCGGCCGAATAGAATTGCAGGCGGATCGGGATGCCGAACCGGTCCCGCAGGGGATTGGCGAGGAGCCCGGCCCTTGTCGTCGCGCCGACAAGCGTGAACGGTGCAAGATCAAGCCGCACCGAGCGGGCCGACGGCCCCTCGCCGATCACGAGGTCGAGGGCATAATCCTCCATGGCGGGATAGAGAATTTCCTCGACAATGGCGGGCAGGCGGTGGATTTCGTCAATGAACAGGACATCGTTCGGCTCAAGATTGGTGAGGATCGCGGCGAGGTCGCCTGCCTTGGCGATGACCGGGCCGGAGGTTGCCCGGAAGCCGACGCCCATTTCGCGGGCGAGGATCTGCGCCAGCGTTGTCTTGCCGAGCCCCGGCGGCCCGAACAGGAGCACATGGTCGAGCGCTTCGCTGCGCGCGCGCGCCGCCTCGACATAGACCTTGAGGTTCGCCTTGGCGCTCTCCTGCCCGACATAGTCGGCAAAGCTCTGCGGACGCAGCGCCCGGTCGAGCGCATCGCCGGTGAGACGCTCCGGGTCGGTCGGGGAGCCATCGCGGCTCATGGCGAAAGTTCTTTCTGACCTTGGTCTTTCCTTGGAACTTTGACCAGCAAACTACGTCCACGGTGGGTGCAAAGTATTCCAACGAACAACCCGCCCTTTAATCGGAGCTTTTCCAATTCTTCATTGTAGTTCGCTTGTGCAATCCACTGCCCGGCAACTTCCAGCTTGTGTGGTAAAGGCTGGATATCTGTTGAAGGCATTAGGAAATTAACCCTCGTTCTTCGCAATATTCGATGGAAGATGCTCGAGTAGTTCTGTGCAATCATATGCGTGATCGTTGTGGGCATGTTCCCAAAATTGGCTACTATCAGAACCAACTTTTCCTTGCCGTCGTCGATAGGAAAAGACTTGGCGTCTGCCATCACTCGTAACTTTAGTCGAACCCCGGACTCTACCCATCTGCGAATTTCAAGCGCCAAAGCTGCGCCGGAGACGATAAGCGCAAGTGAAGCTAGCCAATCTGCCGAGCTCATCGCGCCAGCTCCTTCAGGGCAGCCTTGACCAGCGGGCCTGTATCGTCAGCGCCGGACACTTTCGCTGCTGCTGCGACCGCCCGCGCCGCCTCGGCGTGGGCATAGCCGAGATTGACAAGGGCCGAAATTGCATCGCCGCGCACGCCGGTCGCGACAGCGGCAAGGGTTGCCCCGGCACTGGCACGGGGGTCCGCACCGAACGTGCCGAACCGGCCCATGGGCGGCGGCTTGCCGGCAAGTTCGCCAACGATCCGGTCAGCGAGTTTCTGCCCGACACCCTTGGCTCGCATCACACTCGCCGCATCGCCGAGCGCGATCGCGTCCATCAGTTCCGCCGGGGTCAGCGCATCGAGCACGGCCATGGCGGCCTTGCCTGCGACGCCGTGAACGTCCTGCAGGCGGACAAACCAGGCCCGTTCGGCGTCGGACCCGAACGCATGGAGCGTGATCGAGGTCTCGGTGACCCTCGTCTCGATATGCAATTCCGCCTCGTCGCCGGTCGCCAGGCGCGACAGGAGCCGGGACCCGGCCTGCGCGACATAGCCGACGCCGTTCACATCAATCAGGACATGGTCGAGCCCGACCGCCGCCACGGTCCCCCGAAGGCGTCCGATGATCATGCCGCCACCCCGCGCGCGGGCCGGTGATGAGCCGCACATATGGCACATGCGAGCGCGTCGGCGGCGTCCCCGGTCAGCTTTCCGGCCCGCGGCAGGAGCCGCGCGACCATGAACTGGACCTGCGCCTTGTCGGCCGACCCCGTGCCGACAACCGACAGCTTGATCTTGCGTGGGGCATATTCGCCGACCTCCACCCCTTCCCGGGCGAGCGCCGCCATGGCCGCACCGCGCGCCTGTCCGAGCTTCAAGGCCGCCCGCGCGTTCACATTGACCAGCGTCTCTTCGACCCCGGCAAAACCCGGACGATGCTCGATGGCAAGGCTGGAAACAGCAGAGAAGATGATGGCAAGGCGCTGGGCGAGCGGAAGTGCCACCTCCGGCCGGATGACGCCATGGGCGACATGGGCGAGCCTCGTTCCGATGAGATCGACGATGCCCCAGCCGGTATGGCGAAGGCCCGGATCGATGCCGAGAATGCGAATCGTCTCTGTCATCGGGCCAACATTAACCGCCAAAGTTAAGATCGTCTTGCGATTTTCTCTGTTTGTTCCGTTCGGGCCACGGCAAAGGTTGCTGACAGATTCGTGATGACGATTGAGGGGACAGAAGGCGCACAGCACGCCATATCTGCGACATGACAGGCTTTATGACGTCACGTAATCTGACACGTCGCGCGATACTTCTTGGCGGCGCGGCAGCTCTCGCTGCCGCCTGCTCGCGCGGACAGGTCCACGCCGAACCCGGCGAGGCGGTCGAAGCCTTTGCCGGTTCTGAATGGCGTGACATTTCCGAAGCCGACTGGCAGGGGCGGCTCAGCCCCGGCGCATTCGCTGTCCTGCGCCGCGAAGGCACGGAACGGCCCTGGTCATCTGCGCTGAATGACGAAAAGCGCGCCGGGACCTATCATTGTGCGGGCTGCGACCTGGCGCTTTTCAGCTCGGAGACAAAATTCGACAGCCGCACTGGCTGGCCAAGCTTCTGGGACTATGTCCCCGGCAGTCTTGGCACATCGACCGACTACAAGATCGGCTATCCGCGCACCGAATATCATTGCGCCCGCTGCCTCGGCCATCAGGGCCATGTCTTCAAGGACGGACCAGCCCCGACCGGGCTGCGCTATTGCAATAATGGCGTCGCCCTGACCTTCACACCGGCGGAGAGCGCCTGACCGGCCCTATCTCGATGAGCGGCTGGCCCTCTTTCAGGGCAGCCATAATCATCGGCCAAACTTCGTCCATCACTTGAAAAAGGCGATCATTGGTCGAGTTTCCCAATCGAATCCAAATGACTGGAGCTGCAACACCTCGCGTGAAGTCTTCATCCTTCGTGATGATCACGGCGCCCCGCGAGACGGCTTCTGAAATGATCGCCATATCCGGGGCGGTTTTCATGCCTATGTCGCGGACATGCGTCGCTTCAAGTCCCTTGTCCGCCAGCCATTCCGCGAAAAACGCGGGAAGGTTCTGGTCAATCAGAAACTTCATTCCGCCGCAATGACAGTGTGGTTCGTCATCTGCGCGGCGTAGTGAAGGGCAGCGGAAATATCCTCGTTTTCCAAGTCCGGATAAGACTCCAGGATATCCGCTCTGGACGCCCCGTCTGCTAGCATTTCGAGAATGTCGAGAACACGGATGCGCATCCCGCGTATGCAGGGACGCCCGGACATCTTGCCAGGTTCAATCGTGATCCGGTCTAGCAGGCCGTTCATTTGCACCTCCGGCAGGGTCTCATGCCCCGGCAAATCCGATAGCACGTGCCCGGTTCCGGCGCGAGCGCCTAGCCTGCCTCGCGGTCCTCGCGCACTTTCAGGTCATAGTCGCGGACCTTGCGATAGAGCGTCGAGCGGCCAATGCCGAGCTTGCGGGAAACTTCCGACATGTGCCCGTCATAATGGTCGATCGCGAACTGGAGAAGATCGCGCTCGACCTCTTCGAGCGTACGCAACTCCCCGTCGGCATCGAAGACCGATAGCGGCGAAGCACCCTTCGGTCCGTCAGCATCATTCGCAGCGACCGGAAGGTCCGGCAGGTCGGCAAGCTTCGGGCTGAGGCCGGAGATTTGCGGGAAATCCTCGGGCTGAAGCTCGTCGCCCTCGCAGAGGACTACCGCCCGGAAGACGGCATTTTCAAGCTGGCGGACATTGCCCGGCCAATCAAACGCGGTCAGCATTTTCAGCGTGTCGCGGCTGGCGCCCTGGATCTTCGTGCCTTCAGACGCATTGAAGCGGGTGATGAAGTGCTCGACCAGCGCGGGGATGTCCTCGGCGCGCGCGCGCAGGGCCGGAATGTCCATCGGAAAAACGTTTAGCCGGTAGTAGAGGTCTTCGCGGAAGGCACCTGCCTCGACCTGCCTGGCGAGATTCTTGTTGGTCGCCGAGATGATGCGCACATCGACCTTGGTCGGGCGGCGCGAGCCGACAGCATCAACCTCGCCTTCCTGCAGGGCGCGCAGGAGCTTGACCTGGATGTCGAGCGGCAGCTCGCCGACCTCGTCGAGGAACAGGGTTCCGCCATCCGCCTCGACAAACTTGCCGAGCGATTTCGAGACCGCGCCGGTGAACGCGCCTTTCTCGTGGCCGAACAGGATGCTCTCGACCAGGTTTTCCGGGATCGCGCCGCAATTGACCGCAACGAAGGGCTTTCCGGCCCGCTCTGAAGCGGCCTGGATGCAGCGGGCGACGACTTCCTTGCCGACGCCGCTTTCGCCGAGGATCAGGATCGGGATATTCGACGCCGCGCCGCGCAGGCCCATTTTCACAACCTGGCGCATGGCGGGCGCTCCGGCGATCATGTCCTCGAAGCCAAGGCCGCCTTCGGCTTTCTTGACGAGACGCTTCACTTCCCCGGCAAGGCTTGTCATCTTCAGGGCATTGCGGATGGACACGATGATGCGTTCAGGGCTGGCCGGCTTGACGAAGAAGTCGATTGCACCCGCCCGCATGGACCGGACAACCGTGTCGATGCCGCCCGTGCCGGTCAGCACGATCACCGGCAGGTCGGGGCGGCGCTCGGACAGGCGCTCCAGGGTCTCCATGCCCGTGAGGCCCGGCATGACGAGATCAAGCAGGACAACATCCACGCCATTGGCTTCTTCGGACGCAAGCGCATAGCCGCTCTGGCCGTCCGGAGCCGTGCGGCAGGCAAAGCCGGCCTTCTCAACGGCGGCCTGCATAAGGCGGCGCTGTGTCGGATCATCATCAATGACGAGTACGGTCTTGGCCATGTGCTTTCATCCCTCGAGACAAGGTTTCTCGCCCCGTAATGGCACACAGACATGGAATTATGGTTGCGCAGGCCGTTGAAATTTCATCCAATTATTCGCGGGCCTGACCGGGCACGCCTTGTCGCTGCGCCGCAGCAATTTGCAGTGGGAAAGTTGCGCCCGGCATATATATTGCGGTCAGCAACTGAAGAGAACGGGGAGACCAGCCATGGACGGATCGCTCGCAGGCCAGCAAGGCGCGAATGGCATTCTTGACCGCCTGACCGGGCAGCTTGCCGAGGCGGTCTCGGCGCTTGAAACCTATGGCGAGACGGTAAAGGCAGCAGCAGCGCATAGCCTGGCGCCGGGCGGCAAGCCGGACCGGGTCGCCTTCGAGCGCGAACAGCACATGGCGCACGGCCTTGCCTGGGTCATCACCTATGTCGAGACGCTGCGGGAAACGGCACATTGGGCCTCGCGGCTCGAAGCGGCCGGCAAGTTCGGCGAGGTCGAACAGCTCCTCGCCCAGATCCTGTTCAGCGATTATTGCGCCCAGCTTGTCGGCGGCATCCCGATGAACCAGGGCGAGACCATCCGTCCGCACGAGCTTGGCACGCTCGCCGAAGCCGAAGCGCTGTTCGCCGAGCCTGCCGTGCGGGACCTCATCCTCCATGGCAAGACACAGGAAAGCCTTGCCGCCGCCGCCCGCCTCCTGCCGGACGCCCTGGGACGGGCGACGGTCGAGGAAACCGGGCTCGACGAGACGATGGACATGGTGCGCGACCAGTTCCGCAAGTTCGCCAATGACCGCGTCGTGCCGTTCGCCCATGAATGGCACCTCAGGAACGACTATATCCCGATGGAGATCGTCCGCGAAATGGGCGAGCTCGGCGTCTTCGGCCTGACCATTCCGGAAGAGTTCGGCGGCTTCGGCATGGACAAGATCGCCATGTGTGTCGTTTCCGAGGAGCTGTCGCGCGGCTATATCGGCGTCGGCTCGCTCGGCACGCGTTCGGAGATCGCCGCCGAGCTGATCCTGATTGGCGGGACGCACGAGCAGAAGGCCAAATGGCTTCCGGCCATCGCCTCGGCCGAGATCCTGCCGACCGCTGTCTTCACCGAGCCGAATACCGGCTCTGACCTCGGATCGCTGCGCACGCGCGCGGTCCGGGACGGCGACACTTACCGCATCACCGGCAACAAGACCTGGATCACGCATCCGGTGCGCGCCGACCTTATGACCCTGCTCGCACGGACCGATCCGGCCACGGACAATTTCTCCGGCCTGTCCATGTTCCTCGCCGAGAAGCCGCGCGGCGATGACGAGACCCCCTTCCCGGCGCAAGGCATGTCCGGCGGCGAGATCGAAGTGCTCGGCTATCGCGGCATGAAGGAATACGAAATCGCCTTTGACGGGTTCGAGGTGAAGGCTGAAAACCTGCTCGGAGCCGAAGAAGGCCAGGGCTTCCGGCACCTCATGGCGACCTTTGAAAGCGCCCGCATCCAGACCGCCGCACGGGCCATCGGCGTTGCCCAGAACGCATTCGAGCTCGGCTTGCAATACGCGCTCGACCGGGTTCAGTTCGGCCAGCCGATCTTCCAGTTCCCGCGCGTCGCCAACAAGCTCGTCATGATGGCCGCCGAACTCGTCGGCCTGCGCCAGCTCACCTATTATTCCGCCCGCCAGAAGGATTCCGGCAAGCGCGCGGCCTGGGCCGCTGCCGACAATGCCCTGCAGATCCATGGCGGCAACGGGTTCGCCCTCGAATATCCGATCAGCCGGGTGCTGCAGGATGCCCGCATTCTCAACATTTTCGAGGGTGCCGGCGAGGTCCAGGCCATGGTCATCGCCCGCCGCCTGCTCGACGGGCGCAACGGGTAGGAACTAGCCTTCCGGCATCACGAACTGTTCACAGATGACGAGAAAGCCCTGGCTGTTCTGTGTCCTGAGGCCAATGATCTTCTGGTATTCCGGCGAGGCATACCAGGCCTCGGCGTCGGCCTTGGATGGAAACTCCAGCACGATCGTGACATGGCCCGGCGCGCCCTCGGTGCCCTTGGTCGCATAGTCCGCCACCAGCACCTTTGCGCCATAAGGTGCAAGCGTCGGCCCTGCAGCTACCGGATAGGCCGCAAAGGCGTCCGGATTGGTGATGTTGTAATTGGCGATGAGATATCCCGGCATTCGAGCGCCTCCCCTTGTGGTCTCAGCGGGGAACGCTGTTCCGGAATTCCGGGAAGGTCCAGCAGAAACCGGCAGGCCGAGCCGTCAGACCGCCGCCAGCGCGCCTTCGAGCGTGCGGATCACCGTCGCGTGCTCTGCCGATGTCACGGCATCCGGCTTGTGCTCGACGAGTTCCCAGCGCCCGTCATGATGCTCGACGAGGGCCGTGCAGCTTTCCACCCAGTCGCCATCGTTCATATAGGTGATGCCGTCTATGTCGCGCATCTCGGCGACATGGATATGGCCGCAGATCGCCCCGTCAAAGCCCTTGCGGCGGCAATAGTCGGCCACATGGCCCTCGAAATTGTGGATATGGTTCAGCGCCCGCTTGGTCTTCTTCTTCAGCGCCTGCGACAGCGACCAATAAGGCAGGCGCAGCCAGCGGCGCACCGTGTTGAGCTTGGTATTGGTCCAGAGGAGGAAATTATAGGCATGGTCGCCGAGATGCATGATCCACTTGCGGTCGGCCCGCATCATGCCGTCGAACATGTCGCCATGGACGACGAGATAGCGCTTGCCGTCCCGGCCTTCGTGGACGGCGCGGTTGCGGATCGAGACGCGCCCGAAACTGACCCGGAACTGGAGGAAAGCGCGCAGAAACTCGTCATGATTGCCGACGAGATAAATCACCTCGGTGCCGCGCTTCGAGGCGGTAAGAATGCGCCGGATGACATTGGTGTGGGCCTGCGGCCAGAACCATTTCTTGCGCAGCCGCCAGCCATCGATGATGTCGCCGACGAGATAAAGCTGCTCGCAGGTGTTCGCCTTAAGGAACTCGCATAGCGGCTCGGCCTGGCAACCCTTGGAGCCAAGATGCAGGTCCGAGATGAAGACCGAACGGTATTTCGCGGACTTTGCAGCCATGACATCAAGCGATTAGCCTGATTTGATGAGGGATTTATGACGCACTGGTTTGTTCCCCGTCCGCTGGCGCGGCCGACGGAACGGGCTCAGGGCTGTGGTTTGTTCCCCGTCCGCTGGCGCGGCCGACGGAACGGGCTCAGGGCTGTGGTTTGTTCCCCGTCCGCTGGCGCGGCCGA
>CAYSED010000089.1:0-11147 GCA_964429935.1 uncultured Hyphomonadaceae bacterium | reverse complement strand
CTGATGAATCACACATCACGCCAAAACTGAATCCTGAATGTCGATTGAACCTAGACCCATGGCATACGGGAACGGGACATCCGGCGTTGACCGCGCAATCGGCGACCGGATCCGGCAGCAGAGAATCCTGATGGGCCTGACGCAGGACCAGGTCGGCGACGCCCTCGGGGTTTCCTATCAGCAGGTCCAGAAATACGAAGCCGGAGCCAACCGGATCAGCGCCGGAAGGCTCTACGCGATCGCCGGACTTCTGGGTGTCCGTGTCGCCAGCCTGTTTCCGGACGATGACCGCGTGGCGGGCGATACGGACGTGGGAAGCTCGGCATCAACCCGGCATGTCATCGAACTCGTCCGCAGGTTCTCGCGGATCGAGGACCATGGCATCCGCACGGGCATCATGTCGCTTGTGCGTTCGATAACGGACGCCGAACGGGGGCGGGCCTTCCCGGGGGTATGATCCGCCGGGGCCTTTGGCAAAGTCAGGGGTGGGGCGAGGCAGCATAGGCCGCAGGCGCAGGGCGCATGGCAGCGGTCTCGGCTGGCAAGTCGGTCTCCCAGCACCAGGCCTCCGGCGTGTCCAGCAGTTTGCAGACGAGGGCATTGTTCAGCGCATGGCCCGGCCGCTCGGCTTCATAGGCCCCGATGATCGGCGCACCGGCAAGGGCGAGATCTCCCACCGCATCGAGCAGCTTGTGCCGGACGAATTCGTTCTCGCATCTGAGGCCCTCCGGGTTGAGCACAATGTCGCCATCGATCACCACAGCGTTCTGGAGCGAGCCGCCCAGCGCGCGCCCGGAGGACTGAAGCATCTCGACATCGCGGGCAAAGCCGAACGTCCGCGCAAAGGCGAGCTTGTCCTCGAAGTCATCGGCATCGAGACAGTGTTCGGCAGTCTGCACGCCAATCGCCTGGCTCTGGAAAGCGATCCGGGCCTTCAGTCGCAGTCCGCGGCCCTCGGTCGGAGACAGCCTGGCCCATTTTGCGCCGCTGGCCACTTCGACCGGCTCCAGAACGCGGATGAACCGGCGCGGCGCGCCCTGGCTGACGAGCCCTGCCCGTTCGATCATGGCGCAAAATTCTGCCGACGACCCGTCCATGATCGGCACTTCCGGCCCGTCTATGCCGATCAGGACATTGTCGAGGCCAAGCCCGGCGCAGGCTGCCATGAGATGTTCGATCGTTGCGACGCTGTCGCCGCGCTCATTGCGGATGGCGGTGCAAAGGACGAGTTCGCTTGCGTTTGACACGTGCGCCCGTATCGGCTCCCGGCATCCCGGAAGATCGGTTCTCAGAAACGCGATGCCCGCATCGACCCTGGCTGGCTCGAGCGTAATCGTGGCAGGCTTTCCCGAATGAATGCCGATGCCGGTACAGGATGTCCGGGCGGCAAGCGTATGCTGCAGTCTCAACTGGCGATCCCCTGAACTCTACGCGACATGCCCGAGGAGAAGATGCGCTGCCCTGCAGCATGTCTCAACACACGGATTATTTCGCTCTGTTGCAGAGACGACCGGTACCGGTGCGGGTATGCTGCCCTGCCGCCTCAGTGATTGGCCGAGCGGCGGAGAAAAGCCGGGATCTCGAGATCGGAATCGTCGAATGGCGCGGGCTCCGGGTGTTCCGGCTCGGGCGTGTCAGCCGTCCCGGTCTCATTCGCATCGGCATCCTCGCCGGCCGGCTTGCGCCAGCCAAAAAGGCTCGAGAAGCCGGGCTGGGCCGCAGCCGGACCATCCTCGTTGGCGGCCTCTTTGGCCCTTGTCGCCGCCGGTTTCTCAGAAGACGCAGCGCCGGCAAATGTCCCCGTCCGCTGGAAGGCGGCATCAGCGGCAACCTGGTCGCTGCCGTCACGGGCTTCGATATGCCGCGCCGGCAGGATGCGGCCTTCAAAGTCCGCGCGGGGATCGGCATCGGAGCCTGCAGCATGCCGGGAGGTGACGACTTTCGGCGCAATGAACGCGTCTGCGGCATCGGCCGCCGCAACGGCCGCCTCAGGCTTGCGCCCTGTCGTGGCAAAGCCTGCCCCGACGCCTGCGGCGACCACCGAGATCCGGAGCCGTCCCTCGAGTGTTTCGTCGAACGCCGAGCCGATGATGACATTGGCATCCGGATCGACTTCCGCGCGGATTTCGTTTGCCGCTTCGTCAAGCTCGAACAGCGTCATGTCGTAGCCGCCGGTAATGTTGATGAGGACGCCCTTGGCCCCTTTCATCGAAATGTCGTCGAGCAGCGGGTTTTCGATCGCCGCCCGCGCTGCCGCCAGCGCCCGGCCTTCGCCTTCGGCCTCGCCCATGCCCATCATCGCCGTGCCCATTCCGGCCATGACCGCGCGGACATCGGCAAAGTCGAGATTGATGAGGCCCGGCATGACCATCAGGTCAGTGATCCCGCGCACACCCGCATAAAGCACGTCATCGACCATGCGGAAGGCCTGCGAGAACGGCGTGCGCTCATTGGCAACCCGGAACAGGTTCTGGTTCGGCACGACGATGAGCGTGTCGACATGCTGGCGGATCTCGGCGACCCCTTCCTCGGCAATGTTCATCCGGCGCGCGTGCTCGAAACCGAACGGCTTGGTGACCACGCCGACGGTCAGGATGCCGAGCTCACGAGCCGTGCGGGCGATGATCGGCGCAGCGCCCGTCCCCGTTCCGCCGCCCATGCCGGCCGCGATGAAGACCATGTTGGCCCCGGCCATGGCCGCTTCGATCTCGGCCCTGGACTCCTCGGCCGCAGCGGCACCGACTTCCGGTCGCGCCCCGGCTCCGAGCCCTTGGGTTGTCTCCGGGCCGAGCTGTATCCGGGTCGGGGCCTTGGAGCGCTGAAGGGCTTGCGCGTCGGTATTGGCGACGATGAACTCGACCCCCATAAGCTCGGACGAGATCATGTTGTCGACCGCGTTGCCGCCGGCGCCGCCAACTCCGAAAACGATAATGCGAGGGCTAAGTTCTTTGCTCATGATGTCCGCCTGACCACTCTACCAACAAGATGCCGTATTCCCGACCCGAATTGAGACCATGCCTCGTGGCGGGCTAAAGGACAGTTAAACTCGTGTCACGTCGGTCAGAAATTCTCGCGCACCCAGTCGAACGCCCTGTTTACCTGCCCTGTCACCGAACTGCCCCGGATCAGACCCGCAGGTCCGGCGAAGGACAGGGCATCCGGCAAACCGGCCAATGCATAGGCTAGCAGACCCGAGGCGGTTGAAAAAGCCGGGTTGGCATAGCTTTCGCCGAGACGGTCCGAAGCGACCGGGCGGCCGAGCCGTACAGACATGCCGAGCACGCGCGCGGCCGTGTCGCGCAGGCCGGACAACTGGCTCGCCCCGCCGGTGAGGACGACCCGGCGAGGGAGCACTTTCCTGAGCTGCGACTGGGCAAGCTGCGCCCCGACCAGTTCGAGCGTCTCCTCGATGCGCGGCGCGATGAATTCGGCTAGAACGCGCTTCTCCATGCGCACCGAATGCAGGCGGCCATCGTCGCCGAGCTTCGGGCAATCGATCCGCTCGGCATAGCCGGGCGCGTCAGGGTCGGCAGCGCCGTGCATGGTCTTCAGCCGTTCGGCAGCCGGGAAGTTCGTGCCGAGGCCCTGCGCAATGTCGCTGGTGACATGCGCTCCGCCCACAGGGACAAGGCCGAGCCAGGCCGGCACGCCATGCCAGAAGATCGACGCCATGGTGACCCCGGCCCCGAGATCGATGCAGACGGCCCCGTTCTCGCGCTCGTCCTCGATCAGCGTCCCCATGGCGGTCGCGATGGCGGCCGGAACGAGCTGTTCGACCTCGAGGTGCGCGCGGCCGACGCATTCCACGAGGTTGCGCAGGTGGCTCTCAGGCGCCATCACGACGCTGACAAGGACGCCGAGGCTCCCCGCATGCATGCCGCGAGGGTCCCTGATGCCGTCCTGATCGTCGATCCGGAAGACGACCGGATGGGCCGACAGAATATGATGCCCCTTGAGGCCGGCCTTGGCCAGCGCCGCAACCTGGACCCGCCGGACGTCTCGGGCGCTGACCGGACCGCCGGCCAGGAGCAGCTTCGCCGAGACGAGGCGGCAGGTGAGCTTCGGACCGGTGACGCCGAGAACGACCTTGTCGATCCGCTCGCCGGCGAGGCGCTCGGCATCCTCCACAGCAAGCCGTATCGCCCGCTCGAGGCCTTCCATGTCCGTGATCGCGCCGCCCTCGAAGCCGCGCGATTGCTGGCGGCCGGCACCGAGGAGGACAAAACTGTCAGGCCGCTCCGGATCGCGCCGGGCAATCATGCACGTCACCTTGGAGCAGCCGATGTCGAGCGCGGCGATGACGCTGCCCATGCGGGGGCTGGTCCGGCCGGCCGGAAGGCGGTTCTGCGGACGTGACATCAGCCGGCATCCGGACCCGGCACATCGGATTCGGCAAGGCTCGGCTTCAGGAAGACCTGGTCGGCGTGGCGGATGTCGATCGAAAGGATGGGCCGCGACAGGATGGCAGAATCCCTGTCCATGAAGGCCAGCCGGCGCAAGGCGGCAGGCATGGCCTCGTCGCGCGGCAAATGGGCAACGATCCCGCTGTCGAAGTGCAGGTCCCAGCGCTCCTCGGCAGCCCGGCGCGCAAGCTCGACCCGCCCTGAGATCTGCGGGAACTCGGCGAGGGCCCTCGCGAGGGCCGGCGCAGCGGCATCGGCACCCGGTCCGGCCACGTGGACAAGACCCTCGCCCGCGACACTTGCCGCATTGTCGCTGACGACCTGGCCCAGCCCGTCGACCACGGCCCATTTGCGGCCGTCATTCCAGAGCGCAACCGGTTCGACGGGGTCGGCGAGTATCAGGATATGGTCCGGCCAGAAGCGGTGCACCTGGACATTGACAACCAGCCGGGTCGCCTCGACCCGCTGGCGGATCCGGTGCGGATCGGCGCGAAACATGTTTTCGCCCGGTTCGACCAGCGCGGCGAGGCGAAGCTCGTCGGCAAGATCAGCGCTGACGCCTTCGACCGAGACATATTCCACGGCCAGTCCCATCGCCCGGGCAGCAGAGTCGGTCAGGTTGCCGGCCCGCCGCTCGATCTGGGACATCGATCCGCCCATCCATGCTGCCGCCGAAACGATCAGCGCCGTCAGGATGGCGAGCCCGAAGAGCACCGACGAGATGCTGACAGGCTGCGGCTCGGCGAGTTCGGCCACCGTCACCGGACGTCGGCGAGGCGTGGGCGTCCGGGTGGTTTGCGTCATCTTTGGCATGAGGCATCCTCGATCATCCAGGCGACGAGTTCGGCGAAGGACAGGCCGACATGGGCGGCCTGTTCGGGAACGAGCGATGTCGGCGTCATGCCCGGCTGCGTGTTCGTTTCCAGTATCACAAGCCTGTCCTTCGTCTCGTCATAGCGGAAATCGGACCGTGACACGCCGCGACACCCGAGGGCCCGGTGCGCCGCGAGCGCTGCCTCCAGCGCTCGCTCGGTCACCTCGTCGGGAAGGTCGGCCGGCACGTCATGGCGCGATCCGCCTTGCTCATATTTTGCAGCGAAATCGTAAAACTCTCTTAACGTCGTGATCTCCGTGACGGCGAGCGGCCGGTCGCCCATTACGGCGACGGTCAGTTCGCGCCCCGGTATGTATTCCTCGGCCATCAGTTTGTCCGAATAGGCCCAGCTATCCGAAAGGAGTTCCCGCGCCGGGCCGTTCGCACCCTCGCGGACGAACACGACCCCGAAACTCGATCCTTCGGCGACCGGCTTGATGACATAAGGCGGGGCAAGCGGATGGGCGGCCGCAGCCTGCGCACGGGTCACGGCCCGGTCGGCGGCCACCTCGAGGCCGGCCGCGCGGTAGACGGCCTTGGAGCGCAGCTTGTCCATGGCGAGCGCGGACGCGAGCACGCCCGAATGCGTGTAAGGGATCTGCAGCCACTCGAAGAGACCCTGCACGCAGCCGTCCTCCCCCCAGGGGCCGTGCAGCGCGTTGACGATGGCGTCCGGCGCAATCCGAAGGAGATCGGCGGCAAGTGTCGCTCCGGCATCGACCGGAATGGCCTCGTATCCGGCATCGAGCGCCGCTTTTGTCACGGCTTTGCCGGATGAAAGCGATACCTCGCGCTCCGAGGAGAACCCGCCAAAGACAATCGCCACACGCTTCATCGAGACATCTCCCTCGTCGCCGTCTTCGCATGCGGGTCTTGACGGATGATTACGACGCCCTGAAGGCGAGGGATCAGGCAGGGTTTCCGGACAGCCGCCCGATGCGGCGCACTTCCCAGCGCAGGCTGACCCCGCTTGTCTCGAGAACGCGGGCGCGGACAAGCTCGCCGAGGGCTTCGAGGTCGGCGGAGGTCGCTTCGCCGGTATTGATCAGGAAGTTGCAGTGCTTCGGGGAAACCTGCGCCCCGCCAACGCGCAAGGCCCGGCATCCGGCGGCATCGATCAGTTTCCAGGCCGAGCGCTGGTTGTCAGTCCCCGGCGGATCGGGATTGGCGAAGGTCGATCCGGACGTCTTCTCCCGTATCGGCTGCGTCTCCGCCCGCCGGGCCTGCAGGGCTTCCATGTCCGCGAGACTCTCGCCGGGCTCGCCGGTTCCCGTTCCTTCAAGGACAAGCTGCGTGGCGATGAAGTCGTCCGGCAGGTCGGTGTGGCGGTAGGAAAAATGCACTTCCGGCAGCGTGCCCGGCCGCCCGGGCCCCCGATACGTGACGCGCGTGCCGTCGCGGCGCAGGCCATTGAGCGCCAAGAGCGTCTCGGCCAGTTCGCGGCCATAGCAGCCGGCATTGGTCCGCGTCGCCCCGCCGAGCGTGCCCGGAATGCCGGAGAGGAATTCGAGGCCCCGGATGCCCTTTGCAGCGGCTGTCCTGGCCACGGCAAGGTCGAGCGCCCCCGCCCCGGCCGATAGCGTGAGGCCGTCCTCGGCCTCGATACGGCCCCAGGCCTTTCCTGCGAGCCGGATGACCACGCCCTCGACCCCGCCATCGCGGACGATGACATTCGAGCCGACGCCGAGCACCGTAACCGGGACTTCAGGCGGCAAGGCGGCGAGGAAGCCGGCAAGGTCCTCTTCATCTGCCGGCAGGAACAGGACGTCCGCCGGTCCGCCGACGCGAAACCATGTATAGGGGGCAAGCGGCGCGTCCGGCACGAGCTTGCCGCGCACGCACGGCAGGGAAGCGAGATCAAGAGCCATGTCCCGCCTTAGGCCGATCTGCCTGCTGCGAAAAGGGCCTACTGCAACTCGGGTTCCAGCGTGAGCCGGATGTCCACTTCCCGGTCGACATAGTCCCATTCCTCGCGCGAGCGCAGGCGGGCGAGGAGATCGTCGAACATGGGCTCGTGTTCGGGGGCAAACTCGAACCAGGTCAGGAAGTCGAACGGCTCGCCAAGGTCGCGCGAATGATGCAGGCGCCGCGATATGGCGGGCAGGTATTCAAGGCCGATGGTCGTATGGCGCGAACGCTCTTCGTAGATCTCGCGCCGCCGGTCCTGTGGCAGGGACCACCAGGCGGCCGACTTGCGGATGGGAATGAGGGCGGCGAGACGGGCTTCAGGCCGCCCGAGGCCCGCGCCCTTCTCGCCGAGCTGCCGTGCTTCGGTGCCCGTGGTGTAACGCAGGTTGCTGACCGTGCCCTTGAGGGACCAGGCCGCATTTGGCGCCGCCGGCAGCTCTCCGCCGACGACCACGCCGATGCGTTCGGCTGGCTCGAGGCTGTCGCCGGCCAAGACCTTCATTCCGGTGACGCGCCAGCCCCCCGAGGACCCGGCTCGAAACTGCACAAGCAGGGGGCTAACCCCTTGTCCGTAGGCAGACATGACATGACTCCGTCGCAACGTGCCATTGCAGATATTGCCACGTCCCGATGCGGTCCGCCCTTCACAAGTGCGTGGTCTGATTGTCAGCGGACATAACTCGCCCCGTTCACGTCGAAGGTCGCGCCGACGGCGGACGGACAGGCATCAGAGAGCAGGAACACTGCTAGCGCAGCGACCTCTTCGGCCTGCGCCACGCGCCCGAGCGGGATGTCCCGGACGGCCTCGGCGCGCTTCTTGATGTCCTCGGGCGCCATGCGCGTTTCGACCCAGCCAGGCGCGATGGCATAGAAGCGCATCCCCTCCCCGGCAAACGCCCGGGCCCAGGTTTTCGTCATGGCGAGGACTGCGCCCTTGGAGGCGGCATAGGCGGCATGGTCCGGCCCGTCGCCGCGCTGCCCGGCCCGGCTGGCAATATTGACGACCGAGCCGCCGCTCGTCTCGCGAAAGTGGTGAATGGCGGCGCGGCATATGTCGGCCGGTGCCTGCACGTTCACGGCCATGGTCCGTGCCCAGCCGGTTGCCCAGTCCCCGCCGCTGACCGGCGAGCCAATATAGATGCCCGCATTGTTGACGACGCCGTCGATCCGGCCTGCCTGCCCATGTGCATGTCCGAGCGCGGCAGCGAAGAGCCGTGCACCTGCGCCTTCGCGGGCAAGGTCCTCGAACAGGAAATCTGCACCAATGGCCGAGGAGACCTGCGCGGCGGCATCGCTCATGCCGGTTGCATGCGGAATGACCCGCGCGCCCGCCCCGGCGCACGCCCTAGCCGTCGCCGCACCGATGCCGCGCGAGGCTCCCGTCACGAGGATGGTTTTCCCCGCGAGACTGGTCATGCCTTCGCCGCAGCGATCCTGGCCGCCTGTGCCTCGCGGGCGGCAGCAAAGTCCGGCGGGCTCGGCATGCGCGCCTCGGCCCCTTCGGCGAGATAGCGCCAGATGCGCGCGTTCAGCGCTTTCGCCTCGGCATCGCTGCGGGTTTCGAGACCGGCCTGCAGGTCGATGAGCTGCGCGCTCAGGCGGTCGTGCACCGGCTGCAGCACGGAGAGCTTCATGCTGCGGGCGCGCGTGTCGCCAGGGTCCATGCCGCCATCGAGCAGCAGCGTGCGCATGTCGGATATGTCCTGCAGAAGCCGGTCGACGAGCCCGTCCATGGCTTCAGCGGCCATGACCGACAAGAGCCCGGACATGGTGATGTGTCCGGCAGCATAGTGGCCGTCGAATTCGGGGCTGACCTCGACGACCAGCTTGCGGCCGATGCGGTTCAGGATCATGGGAATGTCGCTCATCGTGCCCTCCTCAAGCCCGGTATTTTGCGGCGAGACGCGCCGACAGGATGCGCTCGTGCGCCGCATGGGTGAACCAGCCGGACCAGGCGAGGACAGGATCGTCATTCTTGCCGGCGGCAAATGCCTTGGCCGACGAGATCCAGATGCCGATGGCCTTGACCGAGGCGAAGACCGACCACCATTCATAGGCGGCAAAGTCGAACTTGCACCCGGATGCAAGCTCCCACTCGGCAATGGCTTCCGGCCAGGCGAGGAGCCCGGCTGCCCGCTGCAGGTCGCCGCCCGACCAGAGGGGGTCGCAGGCCCAGGCGAAGTCCTCGTAAGGGTCGCCGAAATGGGCCATTTCCCAGTCGAGGATCGCGGTGATGCGCCCGGCCCCGTCATGCAGGAAATTGCCGACCCGGTAGTCGCCGTGGACGATGGAAATGCGTTGGGCGGGCGGCGGCGGATGGCGGCGCAGGTGACGGATGGCGGCAGCGGCAACCGGCTCGGGACGCCTCGCATTCGTCCTGATCTCGCTCTCCCAGTAATCAAGCTCGCGCGACCAGCAGGCGTCCGGCTCCGGCAGGTCCATGACCTCGGCAAGGGCCGAGCCATTGGCCTCGACGCGGGCAATCTTGCCGATCTGGCGGAAAACCTGCCGGCCGACGGACTCCCGGAACGGGTCGAACACGTCGAGCTGGAAGGGATTGGCCGTCTCGCCCTTCTCGATCCGGCTCATGACGAAGAACGGCGCGCCGAGCCCGGCACCGTCTTCTTCGAGGAACAGGGCTTCAGGCACCGGCAGGCCTGACCCGGCCATCGAGCGGATCGCGGCGAACTCGATCCTGCGGTCAGTGTGGATAAGGCTGTCCGGCGGGTCGCGGCGAAGGATCAGGCCGCGCGAGACCGGCCGACCATCCTCTTGCCAGGCCGCGTCAATGGAATAAGTCTGGCGCGAGGCCCCGCCATAGATGCGCGAGAGCGCCGTCACGCGCACCTCGCCCGTTTCGATTCTCCCGGCAAGATAGTCCTCGACCTGCCGGGCGAGCAGCCGGTCGGCAATGGGCGCGCTCATGGAGCGCCGTCCATCATGGATTTGAACCCGCTCGGGGCATGCTGGCCGACGAAGAGCTGCTCGAAGGTCCCGACACCGCGATGCTCCCTGCCGTTTGCATCGGTCAGCACGGCCTGCGAAACGGCCTGGATGTGCAGGTTGTGCGGATCGGCCCAGGGCAGATCCTTGGGAACGAGGTCCTCCCGTTCCCAGCTTGGCTCCTCGGTGATGAAGGCCCCGTGGGTCCATTTCGGATGGCGGTAACCAAGCCCCTTGATCTGGAAGACGTGCAGCGGCGTCAGCGCGACTGACAGGTCGCGATTATCCCTGTCCGTCATCCGGATGATCCCGCTTTTTGCCCGCCGCGTGCCGGAGACATATTCGACCTCGGCCTTGCAGGTTGCCATGTGGACCTGTCCGGCTTCATCGGCCCCGTCCGGGACCAGGACGGCGCGCGTGTTCCACGGATGGCCGTGGGCGTCATCGTTGACGTGAAAGAAGAAGGACCTGTCGGCAAAGCTGAGGGGGGTCCATATCCAGTAGAATTGCGGCATCTGGAATGGCAGGACGGGCTGGGCATCGGTAGCGCCGATGGGCCGGACGCCCCAGCTCCGGTCGCGCGTGCCCATGAACCGGTCCGGCGTCACGTCGATCTGGCGGCCATCGATGCCTATGCTGCCGGACCAGCGCCCGTTCTGGGTCATCCGAGTGCAGTCGATGACCATCCGCGTTGCCTGCCGCCAGGTGAAGCGCGGTTCTTCAATGGGATGGGCGCGGGCTTCGAATCGCAGGTCGAAGGAAATGCCCTCGGTCTCGCGGCAGGTCAGGCGGAGGCGCTTTAAGGGCCTTTCGATCTCGATCTCGTAGGGTCCGATGGAGAGGTCCATCCGCTCGCCCCCGAGGCCACGTGAAAAGAAGAGACAGGCCTGCTTGCCGTCCTGCAGGAACGAAAAAGCGCCATCGATGACGTTGAGGTGCGGATAGACGCCGAGGGCTGCGGCAAAGAAGATCTCGCCGTCATCACTGTAGCCGTTGAAGAAGTAGCGGTCGTAGAAGTT
>CAYSED010000088.1:0-11291 GCA_964429935.1 uncultured Hyphomonadaceae bacterium | reverse complement strand
GCTGTCAAGGCCCCGGGCTTCGGCGACCGCCGCAAGGCCATGCTGCAGGACATCGCCATCCTCACCGGCGGCCAGGTAATCTCCGAAGACCTCGGCATCAAGCTCGAGAACGTCTCCATGGACATGCTCGGCCATGCCAAGCGCATCTCGATCACCAAGGACGACACGACCATCGTCGACGGGGCCGGGAAGAAGAAGGAAATCGAGGCCCGCGTGTCCCAGATCCGCAAGCAGATCGAGGACACGACCTCCGACTATGACCGCGAGAAACTCCAGGAACGGCTCGCGAAACTCGCTGGTGGCGTTGCCGTCATCAAGGTTGGCGGTGCCACCGAGATCGAGGTGAAGGAGAAAAAGGACCGTGTCGACGATGCCCTGAATGCGACCCGCGCGGCCGTTGAGGAAGGCATCATCCCGGGCGGTGGCACGGCGCTCCTGCGGGCTGCCCAGAACATCGATGTCGTCGGCCTCAATGATGACGAGAAAGCCGGCATCGACATCGTCCGCAAGGCGCTCGAAGCTCCGATCCGCCAGATCGCCGAGAACGCTGGCGTCGAGGGCTCGGTCGTCGTCAATGCGGTCCTCTCCAACAAGTCCCGCACGTTCGGCTTCAATGCCCAGACCGAAGAATATGTCGATCTCGTCGAGGCGGGCATCATCGACCCCGTCAAGGTCGTGCGCTCTGCCCTGCAGAACGCCGCATCGATTGCCGCGCTCCTCATCACGACGGAAGCGGCGATTGCCGAGGCTCCGAAGGATGAGCCTGCCGGCGGCATGCCCGACATGGGCGGAATGGGCGGCATGGGCGGCATGGGCTTCTAAACCGCTTGCCTGTGGCAAGATTTCGGTCCGGTAGACCGTAATCAGGTTCAGACGGCCGCAGCAGCAGTTCGCCAGTCTCAAAACACGAAAGGGCGGCCTCGCGAGGCCGCCCTTTTTTTGCTCTCGCGCTTCACGACAATGTGGCGTGGAATTTGCTCCGCCATGACCTATGAACCTCTGGATGATACGCATTATCGGATTCCTGATCGGAGCGGGTCTCGCCGTGATCTGTCTCGCCGCGCCCGCCACCGCTGACTGGCCGTTTGTCCAGCCAACCCCTCTCAGCGAGATCGAGCAGAGACTCGCGAGGGATTTCGACGATATCGGCCATATCAGCCCGGACGAGTTCGAAGCCATGCGCGCGCGGGGCGAGCGGTTCATCCTGTTCGATGTTCGCAAGCCGTCCGAATTTGCCGTCTCCCGCATTCCGGGCGCTGTCCAGGTCGATCCCGACGCCGGTCCGGATGTCATCCGCGACCTCCTGATGGGAGCCGAGCCGGACACGCCGGTCATCGTGTATTGCTCGGTCGGGGTCCGCTCGTCGAAACTCGGCCGCAGGCTTGCGAGCCGTTCGGAAGGGCGTCCGGTCGCGAACCTGCGCGGCGGGGTGTTCGCCTGGCACAATGGCGCCCGCCCGCTTGAAGACGCGTCGGGGGCTACCGAACTCGTCCATCCGTTCAATGCTCATTGGGGAAAACTGCTGACGCGGCCGGACCTTGCCGCCACGTCGCCGTCACCCTAGTTTCCGCCCCATGCCGGAAACCTTCCCGATCAGCGAGCCTGTCCTGCGCTTTGGCAGTTTCGCCCTTATCTTCGGTCTCATGGCCGCGCTTGAGCTTGCCCGCCCCCGTCGCGCCCTGCAGGGCTCGAAGGCGCACAGGTGGCTGACCAATCTTGGCATTCTGGGAACAGCGACGCTTGCAGCAAGGCTGATCGGCCAGGTGTCAGGCCCGCTCCTGGCGGCTGGCATGGCCGCCCTCGCCGCCGGGCAAAGCTTCGGGGTTCTCAATCTTCTCGCAGCGCCTGCCTGGCTTGAAGCGATCGTCGCGATCCTGCTTCTCGACCTCGCCGTATGGTTCCAGCACGTCCTGTCGCACCGCATCCCGTTCCTGTGGCGCATGCACCGGGTCCACCATGCCGACCGCGACATCGACCTGACGACAGCCCTTCGGTTCCATCCGTTCGAGATCGTCCTGTCCATGTTTTACAAGGCGGCCATCATTGCCGCGCTCGGGCCGTCGGTCTGGGCGGTCATCCTGTTCGAGATCCTTCTCAACGGATCGGCCATGTTCAACCACGCCAATGTCCGCCTGCCGCCTGGCCTGGACTGGGCGATCCGGGCGGTCATCGTGACGCCGGACATGCACCGCGTGCACCATTCGGTGCATCGCGACGAGCACAGCACGAATTTCGGCTTCTGGCTGTCGGTCTGGGACCGCATCTTCGGAACCTACACGCCGCAGCCGCGCGACGGCCACGTAGCCATGGCTATCGGGCTTCCGGCCTATCGGAGCGACGCACCGGACCGGTTCGTGTGGAGCCTCGTCCTGCCTGTCCGGCGGCTCTGAGGGCCGCGGCCCCGTCCGAACTGCAGACAGAGCGCCAAGGATCGCTTGCGGCGAATGATGAAAAGCGCCATCTGAACGGCATATGGGCACCGCCCGGATCCGCGACGGATCAGGGGTCACGGGCCTTTGACCCGAGGGAAAAAGCTTCATGCTAACTGTCGTCATGCTCGTCGCGGGCCTGGTTCTTCTCGTGCTCGGCGGCGACCTCCTTGTGCGCGGGGCCGTGGACCTCGCCCGCCGGTTCGGCGTATCCCCGCTCCTCATCGGACTGACGCTTGTCGGCTTCGGCACGTCAACCCCCGAACTCGTCACCAGCCTGCAGGCGGCCTTTGCCGGGTCGCCGGGTGTTGCCATCGGCAATGTGGTCGGCTCGAACACGGCGAACATTCTCCTGATCCTCGGCATCACGGCCCTCATCACGCCGGTCGTGGTCTCGCCGTCCGCCTTCCGCCGGGATGCCCTCGTCCTCGCCGGGTCTGCCCTGCTATGCGTCGCGGCCGTGCTCTACGGCACGCTCGTGCCGCTGGTGGGCATCTTCTTCATCGGCGCACTCGTCGCCTATCTCGTGTGGTCGATCCGAACCGAACGCACCGCGCCGGCCGACGGCGATGTCGACCTCGACCGGCTGGCCAGGCCGCGCCATGCCGGGATCGATGCCGGCTTCGTGCTCGCGGGGCTCGTGCTGACCATTTTCGGCGCCCGCCTCCTCGTGACCGGGGCCATCGACATCGCCGCAAGCCTCGGGGTCTCGGAGACGATCATCGGCCTGACCATCGTGGCGATCGGTACTTCCCTGCCGGAACTCGTCACGAGCTTCTCGGCCGCCCTGCGAAAACAGGGTGATGTTGCCTTCGGAAACATCGTCGGCTCGAACATCTACAACATATTGTTCATTCTCGGCGCGACGGCCATCATCAAGCCTGTCCCGATCCCGGCATCGATTGCCGCTGTCGACATATGGGTCATGGTGGCCGCGACCGTCGCGCTGATTGGCTTTGCCGTTTCGGGATGGCGCATCACGCGCCTCGAAGGAGCCGTCCTCTTCCTGGGCTATGCGGCTTATACCGGCTGGCTGATCTGGTCAGCGACAGCAGGTGCATGAGATCCAGCCCCCGTCAGCGGACAGTCGGGAGGGAGGACGCGCCGGCCGTCGCGGCCTCCTCGGCCGCTCTCAGGAGGCGCAGCATGTTGCCGCTCCAGACCTTGGCGATGTCTGCCTCGGAATAGCCCGCCCCGAGCATCAGGCCGGTGACCTTCGGCAGGCTCGCGACATCCTCCATGCCCTCGACGCCGCCGCCGCCGTCCCAGTCGGCGCCGAGCCCGACATGGTCCGGCCCGACCAGTTCGAGCGCGTGCAGGAGATGGCTGGCAAAAGTATCGAATGATGAGCGCGCCGCCGGCCAGGTCCGGTTGATCTCCAGCCGCGCCACAACATAGGCCTCGCGCGCCGGCCCTTCGAGTGCGCGAGGGTCGCCGCCGACCGAGGCATCGAGCGCGGCCAGGGCAGAAACGCGTTCCTCGCTCTCGGCGAGGGCTTCGAGATAGGAGCCGACGGAGTTGATCTGGATCACGCCGCCGCGCGCTGCGAGCTTCAGCAACAGCTCGTCACTCACATTGCGGGGATGTTCATAGATTGCGCTGACGCCGGAATGCGAGAGGATGACCGGCGTTTCGGAGAGCTCGATCATGTTTTCCAGCGCAAGGTCGTGCGCGTGCGAGCCGTCAAGCACGATGCCGAGCCGGTTCGCCTCCTTGACGAACTCGCGGCCAAGCGGGCTGAGCCCGCCCCATTGCGGACCAGCCGGATCGGTTGCGCTGTCGGCAAGCTGGTTATTGGCGAAATGGACCGGTCCGGCCATGCGCACGCCGAGCCGGTAGAATGTTTCCAGCAATGACAGGTCCATGCCGAGCGGATAGGCATTCTCGAGGCTCTGGTAGATGACCCGCTTGCCCGAGGCCGCAATGCGTTCGGCATCGTCGGCATGGAAGGCCAGTTCGAAATGCGCGTTATGCCGGGCGGCGGCCTCGCGAATTTCCGTCGCGCGGATGAGCGCCGCATCGCGAGCAGCGGCAAAGCCTGCCGGGTCCAGCGGCCCCTGAGGCGTATAGATCACCCAGAACCCGCCATCGAGCCCGCCTTCCTGCATGCGCGGCAGATCGACATGGGTGCCGGGTGCCGTCAGACGGTTGTCGGCAATGAGGCTGTAGTCCGGACGGGCAAAGAAAGCCGGCGTGTCGAGATGGGTATCCATGACGAGGAGCTGTTCATGGAGGCTCGCCGGTGCATCTGCGGATGCTGCCCTGTCCGGCTCGACGGCGAGGTCCGTTGCGCAACTGGCAAGACCCACAAGCGCCGCAACGCCCGCCAACCGAATTCCTGATGTGAAACCGCGCATTATGTCTGCCCCTTCAACGCTCGTCCGAACTGCTTGTGTACCAGCGAGCTTAAGGCAGAATCAGGTCGCCGCAAGCCAGGCGGGGGCGACGCCTTCCGGAAACGGGACGCGGCGAGCCCCGGTCGGCGGCCCGTAGAGCAGGGCGATCCGGGCAATGGCGTCTGCAAGCGGCTCGAAGGCAACGGCCATGTGGCTCGCATTGGCGTGCAGGAGGGTTTCGGGATCGAGCAGGATACCGACATGCCCCCTCCAGAACACGAGGTCGTTTCGCTGGAGCGATCCCGGCCCGACAGGTCCGTCGAGCGCCGTTCCTGCCCATGCGAACATCATGTCCGTGTCGCGCGGCAGGCGCGCCCCGCAAGCGGCAAAGGCGACCTGGACGAGCCCGCTGCAGTCAAGGCCGATGGCGTCGCGCCCGCCCCAGAGATAGGGCGTACCGAGAAAGTGCATGGCCACTGATGCGGGATCGCCAAGCCAGTCGCCCGTCCGGCGGACATGCTGTTCTGGGACCCAGCCGATATGATCGATCTCGCAATATCGCCCGGCACGGCTCGAAACCTTGACACGGCTGCCAAGAAAGAGCGTCGTCTTCGGCGCGGACTTGAGGTCCGGTTCGGCGAAGGCGTAGGTCATCGGCGCCGAGATCCAGTGGTCCGGTTCGGCCTCGGGCAGGCCCGCGAGCCCGTCGGACCTGGCCCAGCCGACATAATGATCGGTCAGGTGGCGGACGAGGATGAAATCGCCTCTTCGTCCGAACGTTTCGACCCGCTCGCCGAAGACCGCAGAGCTGACGCGTTCAGCCCGGTCCCCATCGGCCATCATCAGCGGCAGTCGCGGCACGCAGACGCTCGCCTGCCCTGGCTCCGCCCCAGCCGGCCTCGCGATGCGCCTGTCGGAATACTCGGCCATGCAGCGGCCTTATCAGGCTGCAGCGGACTTGTCGTCCCGCTTCTGCGGGCCGGTCCCGCCCTTCTCGGCGGCAAGGATGAACCCGGCAAGCTGGCGCAAATAGGCAAGTCCGGCCTGCGTGCGCTCGATGAAGACATTGCGCAGGTCCGCCTCGTCTTTCACCCGCTTGACCAGATCCGCTTTAGCCAGGGCATCGAGGGCTCTCGTGACGGCGGGTTTTGCGATATTGAGGCTCTCGGCCAGGCCGCGCACGGTGTGCGGCCCGCGCGTCAGGGAGACGGTCATCAGGATCGCCTGCTGGCGCGCCGTCAGGTCGGGCGACTCGCAGCGCACAGACGCAACGATCGTCCGCTGCCAGAGGGTCAGTGCCTGCCGCTCGCTCAGTGCCATGCTTTGCCTTGCCTCGCCAATGCCGCGCAACGCAAAGATTCAGGTGATTTGCAAGGTGCCGCAAGCGGACTTTCAGCCAGTCGTGTACCTTGCCCGCAGGACATGCCAGAGCGCCCGCAGCCCGCATGCCGCCGCGCCGGCCGGCCGGCCATGCTTGGCCTCCCGCCAGGCCCAGATGTCGAGGTGCACCCAGCTCCGGGCTTCGACGAATTCCTTGAGGAAGAGCGCTGCGGTGATGGAGCCCGCCATGCTGCCACCCGAATTGGCAAGGTCCGCGACAGGGCTCGACAGCATGGCGATGTAGGGCTGCCAGAGCGGCATTCGCCAGGCAGGGTCGCCAGCGGCGAGCGAAGCCTCGGCAATGGCGGCGGCGAGAAGGTCGTCATCGGTATAGAACGGCGCAAGATCCGGACCGAGCGCGACCCGTGCCGCGCCGGTCAGCGTGGCGAAATCGACGATGAGGTCCGGGTCACCCTCGCTTGCGCGCGCGAGGGCATCGGCGAGTATCAGGCGTCCTTCGGCATCGGTGTTGTCGATCTCGACCGTCTTCCCTTTCCGGCTCCTCAGCACATCGCCAGGACGGAAGGCATTGCCCGCAATGGCGTTCTCCACGGCCGGGACGTACAGCTTCAGGTGAACCGGCAGCCTGGCATCCATCACGAGCGAGGCGAGTGCGATCGCATGGGCCGCCCCGCCCATGTCCTTCTTCATGATGCGCATGCCATTGCCGGTCTTGATGTTCAGCCCGCCGCTGTCGAAGGCAACGCCCTTGCCGACAATGGCAAGCCGGGGATGGTCCGGATTGCCCCATGAGAGCTCGACAAGCCGGGGCGCGACCGCCGCCGCGCGGCCGACCGCATGGATCATAGGGTAGTTTTGGGTCAGGAGGTCGTCGCCGATGACCGAGGCGACCTCGGCGTCATGCTGCCTTGCTACCTGCCGGATGGCCGCTTCGATCCCGTCGGGCCCCATGTCCGAGGCCGGCGTGTTGACAAGGTCCCGCAACCCGTCGATCGCTGCGGCTTCCCGGTGGATCGCGTCGAGCCCGATCCCGGGCGGAACGACAAGCTGCGGCTGCGTCCTGCCCGCAGGCTTGTAGCGCTCGAACCGGTAGGCTCCGTCGGCCCATGCGAGCGCCAGGGCATGGAAGGGCGTCCCTGCCGGGCAGGCAGCGATCTCGTAAAGGCCTTCGGGCAGTTGCGCCGACAGGCCGGCAACGGCCATTGCGTCGCGCGCCTCGCCGAGACCGTAAAGAATGTCTGTCAGCCGTCCCTTTGCATCGGCGACATGCACGATCTGGCCGCTCGATCCGTCGAACGCGAACGCCTGCGCCAGCGACCGGACGGCATCCGGCAGGTCCGGGGCGAGCTTGTCCCAGTCGCCCCGGCCGACGAGATGGACGCGCCGGGCCTCGCCGGACGGACGGACAAAACAGGGGTGCATGCAAGGGTCTCCGCAAGGCCAAAAGGTTAATCGTTGCGGCGCTGGCATTAACCGTTTCTTGAGGGCCATCGCCGTATGCCTGACGGACACAAGCCAGCGGAGACAGCGCGATGTCCAGAAGCAATGTCACGAAATTCGCGGGGGCCCTCTCGGCGCTCGGGCTCCTGGTATCCTGCGCCACGCAGGAGGCAGTCCCGGAAGTCGGACAGGACGAACAGGTATTCGCCAAGCCGACCCCGGAGGAGGTTGCGACAGCCGAGCGCGCCGATCCCCTGACCCGCGCGAATTTCTGGAACACGCAGTACAACCTTCATCCGACCGATCTCGGGATTTCGCTCGCCTTTTCGCGGGCCCTGCGGGAGATCGGCAGCCATGACCGCGCCGTCGAGGTGTCTAGCCTGACAGCGGTCAGCTATCCTGAGGACTTCGCCGTTCACATGGAGGTTGGCAAGGCGCAGACAGGCAATGGCGACCTGCCGGCTGCCATTCGCGCCTATGTCCGCGCCTCGAACCTCCGGCCGGACGACGCTGCGCCGTTTGCTGCGATCGGCGCGATCTACGACCGGGAAGGCCAGCACGAGATCGCGCAGGATGCCTATGCCGAGGCGCTTGCCCGCGACCCGCTGCGCCCGGCGACCCTCTCCAATTATGGCCTGTCGCTCGCCTTGACGGGCCATCTGGACGAGGCCGAGGCCAAGCTGCGCGAGGCCGCTGCCCTTCCCGATGCAAGCGCAAGGGTTCGTCAGAACCTCGCCCTCGTTCTCGGCCTGCAGGGCAAGTTCGACGAGGCCCGGGAAATCGCCGCCCGGGACGCCCCGCAGGGCGTGGCAGAACGAAACGCGGATTTCCTTGCAGACATGATCGGCCGGGACACGCGGTTCAGCGGGCAGTCCGTCCAGACGGCAGCAGAAGCTGAAATCCCGGTCGCCGCCCCGAGCGAGCCGGTTGCCGCCGAGAGCCTTGCCGATGCGAGGGAACCCGCGTCTCCGGCGCTGCGCCTGCGCGGATCACAGGGCAGCGACCGCTAGGCTCTAGAAGCCGCCGTCGGCCTGTTGCTGCTGGAACCTGATATAGGCCGGGCCGAGCACGACAAGAAACAGGACGGGCAGGAAGAAGAGGATCATCGGAACGGTGAGCTGCGCAGGCAGGGCCGCGGCCTTCTTCTCGGCGGCGGACATTCGCATCTCGCGGTTTTCCTTGGCCATGACGCGCAGGGCGTCGCCGAGCGGCGTACCGTACTTTTCGGCCTGGATCAGCGCCATGCAGACTGCCTTGACGCCTTCGTGCCCGGTCCGGCTGGCAAGGTTCTCATAGGCCTGGCGGCGCTCCTGGAGATAGGAGAGCTCGGCCGTCGTAAGCGTCAGTTCCTCGGCCAGCTCGGTAGACGCCGTGCCGATCTCGCGGCCAACCTTCTGGAAGGCCACCTCGATCGACATGCCGGCCTCGACGCAGATCAGCATCATGTCGAGGGCATCCGGAAAAGCCCGCATCAGCGACTGCTGGCGCTTGGCGGCAATGTTGCTCACATACAGGTTCGGCAGGTAGAAGCCGGCCGCGAGGCCGAACAGGAGCGAGCCGTATTTCATGGCCCCCTGCAGGTCGATCGCCTTCAGGACGAAGACGTAGACGAACACGAACAGGAGGCCGAAGACCGGCAGTATCGCCCGCGCCGCATAGAAGGCCGATACCGGTCCGGGCCCGCGCAGGCCCGCCTGCTGGAGCTTGGCCGCGACGTTCGGATCTTCGAGGAGTTTCTGCAGGTTGAACTTCTTGTTCAGGTCCGCGTACAGGCCTTTTGACTCGCGCTTGAGGGACTTGCCTTCGAGGTCTGCCCGGCTCTGTCGGCGCAATTGCTCGCGCCGGTTGGTCACCGATTTGAGCCGGGTGTTCAGTTTGTCGCCCTGAAGCAGCGGCGCGGCGACCGAGATGGCCGTCGCGAACACCGCTATGCCCGCCAGCAGGGACGCAAGCGTCGCCGGATCGGAAACAATGGCGGAGACTTCTGAGACGAGAGACATGACCCGGGTCCTGGCGGCTTACATATCGAAATTGATCATCTTGCGCATGATCGTCGTGCCGAGGATCATCAGGACAGCGCCGATCGTGAGCTGGAGGTGGCCGGTCTCGGTCGTGAACAGCAACATGATGTAGTCGCGCGACGACAGGAAAACGAGAAAGCCGACGACGAACGGCAGCGCGCCGATAATCATCGCCGAGGCCTTCGCTTCGGAGGATAGCGCCTTGACCTTCTCCCGCATCATGCGCCGCGAGCGGATGACACTCGAAAGGTTACCGAGCGCTTCGGACAGGTTGCCGCCCGATTTCGACTGGATGGTCAGCACAATGACGAAGAAGTTGATCTCAGGCAGCGGCACGCGGCGATAGAGTTTCTGCAGGGCGCGGTCGAGATTGGTTCCCATAGAGATGGAATCTGTCAGCTTCTCGAATTCCGGCCCGAGAGGCGCCGGGCTTTCCCGCGCGATGATCCGCAGGCACTCCGTCAGCGGCAGGCCGGACTTGACGCCGCGAACAATGATATCGAGCGCATCGGCGAACTGGTTCGTCATCTTCTTCGAGCGCCCGGCCGCCATGTGGCCGACAACCCATCGCGGCAGCCCGAGAAAGCCCGTCAGCGCGGCTGCACCGGCTATGGCCGGGCGCGACTTGAAATCGATCCCGGCAATCACGAGCCCTTCCGCTCCGGACAGCCAGGCGGCCCCGCCGAGACCGACCCCCACCATGGCCGAGATCACCCAGAACACGGTTGGAGTGATGCCGAGCCCGGCTTGTTCGAGCTTGGTCTTGATGTCCTGCGGGACGACAGACTTCCGCCGCTTCTTGTCGTCCTCGCGCAGTTTGGTCAGCATGCGCTGGGTCTCTTTGCGCCGCAGGCTGATCTCGTCAGCCGCCTTGTTGCGCCCCTGCCCGCGCTGAACCGATTCCCCGGCCGCCACGGCCTTTGCCCGCTTGCGCGCCGCTTCGCTGCCGCCGCCGCTTCCGGCGAAAGCGAGGCCGATGCCGGCAACAGCGACGAAGGCGAGCGCGGCGACGCCATAGATCATCATGTCCTGCTCGGTCATGCATGGCCCTCCAGGGCATCGAGCGCGGCCGCGAGGTCGCGTTCGAGATTGTAGTAGCGGGCACGCTCCCAGAAGCGCGGGCGGCCGATGCCCGTTCCCTTGTGATGGCCGATCAGCTTGCCGTCTGCATCCTCGCCCTCGATCTCGAAATTGAGCACATCCTGGAGAACAATCGTTTCCCCTTCGAGGCCCATGACCTCGGTAATGTTGATGATGCGCCGGGAGCCGTCGCGCAGCCGCGTCGCCTGGATGACGATGTCGATCGAGCCGACAATCATTTCGCGAATCGTCTTTGCCGGGAGTGAAAAGCCGCCCATCGTAATCATGGATTCGATACGCGACAGGGCTTCTCTCGGCGAGTTGGCGTGCAGCGTGCCCATCGAGCCGTCATGGCCGGTATTCATCGCCTGAAGGAGGTCGAAGGCTTCCGGGCCGCGGACCTCGCCGACGATGATCCGCTCAGGGCGCATCCGCAGGCAGTTCTTGACGAGGTCGCGCATCGTGATCTCGCCGGAGCCCTCGATGTTCGGCGGCCGGGTCTCGAGGCGCACGACGTGCGGCTGCTGCAATTGCAGTTCGGCAGAATCCTCGCAGGTGATGACCCGCTCGCCCGGTTCGATGAAGCCGGTGAGGCAGTTGAGCAGCGTCGTCTTGCCGGACCCGGTGCCGCCTGAGATCAGCAC
>CAYSED010000087.1:0-11313 GCA_964429935.1 uncultured Hyphomonadaceae bacterium | reverse complement strand
GTGACCTTCGCGGCGGGCCTTGCGGCAGACGGCATGAAGCCTTTTGCGGCAATCTATTCCACCTTCCTCCAGCGCGGCTATGACCAGGTTGTCCATGACGTCGCGATCCAGCGCCTGCCGGTGCGGTTTGCGATTGACCGGGCGGGACTTGTCGGCGCGGACGGGCCGACCCATGCGGGCAGTTTCGACATCGGCTATCTCGGGGCCCTGCCGGGCATGATCTGCATGGCAGCCGCCGACGAGGCTGAGCTTGTCCACATGGTAGCAACCGCCGCGGCGATCGACGACAGGCCATCGGCCTTCCGCTATCCGCGCGGCGAGGGCGTCGGGGTGGAGATGCCGCAGGAAGGCGTGCCGCTGGAAATCGGCAAGGGGCGGGTCATCCGGGAAGGGTCGACCATCGCGATCCTGTCCTACGGGACGAGGCTCGCCGAGGCGCTCGAGGCGGCGGACATGCTGGCAGCGCAGGGCCTCACGGCGACTGTCGCCGATGCGCGCTTCGCCAAACCGCTCGATACCGGCCTCGTCGAACGGCTCGCCCGGAACCATGAAGTGCTCATCACCATCGAGGAAGGGGCGGTCGGCGGCTTCGGCGCCTTCGTCCTGCAGCACCTGGCAGGCGTCGGCGCGCTCGACGGCGGGCTGAAAATCCGCACCATGTTCCTGCCGGACGTGTTCCAGGACCAGGACTCGCCCTCCCGCATGTACGAGGAAGCGGGCCTGACCGCACGCCATGTCGCGGCCCGGGCCATCGAGGCCCTCGGCCGGGGCGACCTGGCCAAGATCGGGCGCCTGTCGGCCAGTCTCGCAGGCTGAGCCTTTTCCCGGAAATGTCACAGAAATGCCGTTTGAGCGCCGGGGACCCGGCGCTAAGGTCGCGTCTGTTGAATCCCGACACAGCTCTCATGACGGAGACCCCGAGCCCATGATCCGAAACCTTCTCCTTGGCGCGGCGGCCAGCGCCCTCGCGGCAGCCTGCACGACGGCGCCGGCTCAAGCACCGGACGAAAACTCGGTCGAGATCAGCGTGATCGAGGAGGTCTCCTCCTATGACCGGGCGCTCGCCACGGCCGAGGACCTTGTGACCGCCGGCAATGTGCCCACAGCCATTGACCGCCTGACGCAGGAGCTTGGCAATCCGGACCTGACGGATGCCCAGCGGGCGAGCCTCTATTTCGAGCGCGGGCAGCTCCGCGTGTCAGATGGCGGGTTCGATGTCTATGGCGGCGTCTCGGACTTTGAACAGGTCGTCGACACGTTCCCGGACAGCAGCGTCGCGGCCGATGCCGGCACGCTTCTCGGCATCGCGCGCGGCGAGGCAACCTCGCTCAATTTCATCCTCGAACAGCCGGAATCGAGCCGCACCCAGCGGTTCGAGGCCCTGTTCCGGCTCGGCGAGCACCAGGAGGCGATCGACCTTATGCTTTCCTCCGGCCTGATGCCGGACAATCGCCATCTCGTTGCGATGCTGCAGACCGGCTATCTCTGCGATGCCGACGGTCTGGCGGGTCCGGCCTATGGCGTGACCGAACCGGACGGCACGCGCCGGCAGCTTCGCTTCTGCGACTTCGGGAAATAGCGGCGCTTGACGGACGGCACTCCTCAGGACTTCGGGCTTGCCGTTGTGTCCGGCGCCCGCCTGTTGCCGGCCACGGTCCGGCTTGACGGTCGCGGGCTGGAATGGCGGGATCCTGCGGGCCATGACCGCTGGATGCCCTATGCCTGCATGCGGCGCATCACGGTCGGCCGTTTGCCTGGCACGGGGGCACGCCTCCACATTTCCGGTCCGCCCGGGAGCGTCCTTCTGGGCGGCGGCGCGCCCGGCGAGCTGGACCGGCTCTTGCGCGCCATCGTCCGGCAGGGACTTGCCGGGCGGGTCCGGGCGAGGCTCGCCGTCAATCCCGCGCGATGCCGCTTTCCCTGGCTGTGGGCAAGAACCGGTCGCCGGGCGACATTTGCCGAACTCCCCGCGGAAGAATTTTCCGCAGGTTGAGGACTTCGCCCTTTTCCTGACGGAACCGTCATGGTTTGGTCTTCCCCAGATAACAGATGCAAACGGGAGACAATGCGATGGGCGAAGGCATGCCGCCGGGCTGGCCGGCAATGAGCATCGAGGCGGCCAATGCGGCGCTCGCCGGGCCGGGCTCGCCGCTCGCGCTGACCGAAACCGTCATCAACGGCGTGTCCTACAAGACCTATGTGGAGGCGCCGCCATCGCTGCGCCACCTGTTCCTCGCGGCGAGCGAGGCCTTCGGGCCCCGCGATTTCCTGGTCTATGAGGATGAGCGTGTGACCGTTTCGGCGCATGCCAGGGCGGTTGCGCATTTCGCGAGGTCGCTTGCCGAAACCCATGGCATCCGCAAGGGCGACCGGGTGGCGATCATCATGCGCAACTATCCGCAATGGTCGGTCGCGTTCTGGGCGGCGCTCGCCATCGGGGCCATCGTCACGCCGATGAATTCCTGGTGGACCGGCGACGAACTGGAATATGGCCTGAACGATTCCGGTGCCCGGCTCGCCATAGTCGATCCGCAGATCTTCGAGCGCATCCGGGACCACTGGCCCCGCATTGGCGATCTCGAAGCCATCGTCATCGGCCGCGAGTCCGACGAGCGGCAGGATCCCCGCCTCTCGTCGATGGAAGACATAATCGGTCCTGCCTGTGACTGGGCGGCGCTGCCGGAGATTGCCCTGCCGCCCGCCGAGCTTGGCCCGGAGGACGATGCCTCGATCATGTACACGTCCGGCACGACCGGAAAGCCGAAAGGGGCACTCGCAACACACCGCGGCATCATCTCGAACATGCTGAACGCGATGACCTGCCGGGCACGACGCTATTTGCGCGCCGGGGAACCTGTGCCGCAGGCAGACCCCGATCCGGCGAACGCCAATGCCGTCCTGCTGGCCGTGCCGTTCTTCCATGCGACCGGGGCCTTCGCCGTGCTGGTGCCGACGCTCGCGACCGGCGGCAAGATCGTCACCATGTACAAGTGGGACGCGGGCGAAGCCCTGCCGATCATCGAGCGGGAACGCATCAATGCCGTTGGCGGCGTGCCGGCCATCGCCTGGCAGATCCTCGAGCATCCCGACCGGGCGAAATATGATCTCTCGTCGATCAATTCGGTCGCCTATGGCGGCGCGCCGTCCGCGCCGGAGCTTGTCTCGACGATCAAGGCGACCTTCAGGACGGCACAGCCCTCGAACGGATGGGGCATGACGGAGACCTGCGCAACGGCGGTGCAGAATTTCGGCGAGGACTATGTCAATCGGCCGACGAGCGCCGGGGTGCCTCCGCCTGCCGTGGAGCTGAAGATCGTCGCGCCGGACGGGTCCGAACTGCCAGCCGGGGAGGTCGGCGAGCTCTGGTGCAAGGGACCGAGCAATTGCAAGCTCTACTGGAACCGCCCGGAAGCAACCGCCCAGACCTTTGTCGACGGCTGGGTCGTCACCGGCGACCTTGCGAAGCTCGACGAAGAAGGCTTCGTCTATCTCGTCGACCGGGCGAAGGACATGCTGATCCGGGGCGGCGAGAACATTTACTGCATCGAGGTCGAGAACGCCCTCTACGACCATCCGGCGATCATGGACGCCTCGGTCGTCGGCATCCCGCACAAGGTGCTCGGCGAAGAGGTCGGCGCGGTCGTGCAGGTCAAGCCCGGCAAGAGCGTGACGGAAGACGAGCTGCGCGCCCATGTCGCCAGCCAGCTTGCCGCCTTCAAGGTGCCGGTCCAGATCCAGTTCGAGCGCGATCCCCTGCCGCGCAATGCCAATGGCAAGATCCTGAAAACGGAACTGCGCAAGCGCTTCACGCCGCGCGGATAGGCGACACATGGCTGGCGGCGAAAACCGGCTCTATCCCAAGCGCAAGGACGGCGAACCTGTCGCCCTCGAGGCGCGGGGCGAGGATGGCGACCGGCGGTTCTCGCCGTCGGTGGCGCGGAACCGGGATGTCCTTCGGGATGCCTTCCTTGCCCATATGCCGTCGGCGGGGCGCATTCTCGAGATCGGTTCCGGAACCGGGGAGCATGGCATTCACATCACGAAGGCCGCCCCGGACCTTTTCTGGACCTTTACCGACCTGGATCCCTTGTCGCAGGCGAGCATTGCTGCCTGGATCAGCTTTACCGCATCGAACCGGCTTTCCGGGCCGATGGCTCTTGATGCTGCCGCGTCCGACTGGGATGGCCTCGAAGCATGACCAGGTTGCGGCGGCGTCGTCTCGATCAATGTCATTCACATCGCACCGGACAGTGTCATGCAAGGCATCATTGCCGGAGCCGGGCGCGTGCTGCGGCCCGGCGGGAAAATGTTCTTCTACGGGCCGTTCGGCAGACATGGCGTGATGGCCGACAGCAACAGGGCATTCGATGCCGACTTGAAGCGGCGCAGTCCCGCGTGGGGAGTCCGGGACCTTGAGCTTGATCTCGTGCCGCTTGCCGAGGCCGCCGGACTGATGCTCGGCGAGGTGATTGAAATGCGGAGCAATAACCTCTCGGTGATCTTCGAGCGGCGCTGACCAATCTTGAAGGCCTTCAGCTTGCGATGACCGTCGGCTTGCGCCCGATCCAGGGCCTGGCCGCTTCAAGCTCATAGGCAAGCGCGAGCAGCACGCGGTCGTCTCCGGCAATCCCCGAGAACATCGAACCGATGGGCAGACCGCCCGCCGACTGGCCGAGCGGCACCGTCATGGACGCTGCGCCCGCGACATTCATCGGGGATGTATAGGCGGCGAAGGCGAGAACGTTCTGCATGGTCTCTGCCAGGTTGCCGGCCGGGTTCTGGCTCCCGACAGGCGGCGCGGGGCTCGAGACGGTCGGCGTCAGGAGGATATCCATGCCGAGGTCGGCAAACATCTGCTCATAGACCGCCCGGAACGACTGCAGATAGGCAATCGTGTCGGGCATTTCGGACTGCCGCCCGGCAAAGTTCTGGGCCAGAAGGAGGGTCCACGGCTCGACAATGTCGGGGCCCACGGGTTTGCCGCTGAAGGCACTGGCATCGGCGGCAAACTGGGCGGCACCGGCCGACCAGTAGAGCAGGAAACGGTCAGAGAACGTGTTGCCGTCGAGCGGCAGCGAGACATCCATGACCTCGTGACCAAGCTCGCGGCAGAGCGCGGCCGTCGCTTCGAGCTCCCGGCGGACCTCCGGGTCGAGCGGCGTGTCGGTCAGCGGATCAGGCGCAAAGCCGATGCGAAGGCGGCGCGTGTCCGGCCCCGTAACCGGGACGCGCAACGCAGCCGTGCGCGCGGTCGCCGCGAATATGGCCGCGCTGTCGCGCACCGTGTGGCTGACGGCGAGATCGACCGAGATCTCGACCGGGGCGCCCTCCTGGCTTGCCCGGCCAACGGGAGAAACCCGGACGGAAGGCTTCAGGCCGAACAGGCCGCAGCAGGCCGCCGGAATGCGGATCGACCCGCCGCCATCGCTGGCATGGGCAAAGGGCACGACGCGGGCCGCCGTTAGGGCCGCAGCGCCGCCGGACGAGCCGCCGGGAATGCGGCTCGTGTCCCACGGATTGCGCGTCGGCCCGGTAACGAGCGGCTCGGTCGACGAGATGAGGCCCATCTCCGGCGAGGTCGACTTGCCGAGGACGACAATGCCGAGGTCCCGCCAGGCCGCCGCCAGCGGGCCGTCTTCCGGAGCGACATAGCCCGCAAAGGCCCGGCTGCCGAACAGGGTCGGCAGGCCGCGCCAGTCGGCAAGATCCTTGATAAAGGTCGGCACGCCGCCGAAATGTCCGGCAGGTCCGGCGGCGGCCATGGCGCGCGCGCCCTCGAAGTCCGGCGTCGCGATGGCATTGATCTGCGGGTTGACCGCCTCGGCCCGCGCGATGGCCGCATCGGCCGCCGCCGCCGCGCTCAGGCCGCCATCTGCGACAAGTTCGGCCGTCCTCACGCCGTCAAGGAAAGCGTCGGCCGCCGGTTCCGCCCGCGTGACCTCCTGCGGTCCGCAGGCGGCGAAGAAGGGCGAAAAAGCCGTCATGGCAACGCTTCCTTTCATGACGGTCCGGCGATCCGGCATGTACATCTGAATTTCTCCCTGTATTTTGTCATCTGCCATGCCAACTATGGCGGCGATCGTGTTTTTCCTAGGCAAGGTTAGACCTCATGAGACTCATTTGGAAGCTGATCCTTGCGGCCGCCGTCCTGGCCCTGGCCGCGTTCCTCGTCATGCAACTGCCGCCGGTTCGCAAGGCGCTCGGCAAGCGCGGCTTCGAGACGGCGATCCGGGCAGGCGTCGGCACGAGCGCCCTCGCCGATCTTCCGGAAGGGCTGCACATTGCGCTTGCCGGAACCGGCTCGCCCATGTCGGACGAGACGCGGGCCGGGCAAGGCACCGTCATCATTGCCGGGAAGCGCATCTTCGTCGTCGATGCCGGGTCCGGATCGCCGAAGAACATCGCCCTCATGGGCATTCCCGTCGGCGAAATCGAGCGGGTCTTCCTCACCCACCTGCATTCGGACCATATTGACGGCCTCGGCGAACTGATGCTGCAGCGCTGGGCGAACGGGGCGCGCCTCGAGCCGCTGCCGGTTCACGGGCCGGCCGGGGTCGAGCAGGTGGTCGCGGGCTTCAACCTCGCCTACGGTCCGGACCGGGGCTTCCGGATTGCCCATCATGGCGAGGACATTGTCCCGCCGGGAGGTTTCGGAGGCCGGGCCGAGACGATCCTGCCCGCGGGGCCCGGCGAATTCGTCGTGTATGATGAGGGCGGCGTCCGGGTGACGGCAGTCGGCGTGCAGCATGCGCCGGTCGAAGGCGCGGTCGGCTACCGGTTCGACTATGCCGGGCGCTCGGTCACGCTGAGCGGCGACACGGCCTATAGCGAGGACCTCGCGCGGCTCGCCGAAGGCAGCGACGTGCTCGTCCACGAGACGCTCAACACGGACATGGTCAGCTTGATGGAAGAGGTCCTGACCGAGGCTGGCCGACCGAACCTTGCCCAGATCATGGCGGATATTCCCTCCTACCACGCAACACCTGTCGAGGCTGCCGAAGTGGCCCGGCTGGCCGGTGTGAAGGCCCTGGTTTTCAGTCACATCATTCCGCCTGTGCCGACCCGGTTTCTCAATGCCTATTATCTCGACGGCGTGTCGGACGTGTTTGGCGGCAAGGTCGTGCTGGGCGAGGACGGCATGCTCGTGTCCCTGCCGTCAGGCAGCGACCGGATCGCCTACGGGGATCTCCTGCGTTGAATCTCGATTCAGCCTAGCGTATCGCGGCGCACGCGACGCGCGCCCCCGCCCCGCCGATCGGCTGGGTGACATGATCGTCCTCGCCGGCATGGATGATGAGGGCCGAACCGTCCTCGTCCTCCAGGTCTGCAAGCGTCAGGCGGGAGATCGCTGTCTCCATCGCGGCGCTGCCGTCGGCATGGGCGAAGATGTTCGGCGTGTCGCCGCCTTCGGGCCCGTCGGGATTGAGCAGGCCGTGGCCGCCATCGACCTTGCCGACATGGCCGCCGGACAGGGTGAAGGTGCCGGTATCCGAACAGTCGCCTGTCTGGTGCAGGTGCAGGCCATGCCAGCCGGGTGCCAGCGACCCGCCGGCCAGCATGACCCGAAGCAGGAGGCCGTGCGGCCCCTCGCGAAACTCGGCCGTGCCGATCTGGCTGCCGTTCGCGCCGAGAATGTCCGCGATCACGACCGCGCCGGTCCCTGCCGGGAGAGGAGCAGCCGCTTCGGGTGCCGGCCCGGCTTGCGGCGGGGCAGCGGCCTGGCCGCAGGCGGGAAGGGCGAAAAGGGTGGCGAGGAGGGCGCTGCGCAGGGTCATGGGGCGGGATTCCTTGATTGGGACCACCCTGTTATAGGCCATCGGACGGCACTTGCAGAGAGAGGCTTTGTCACAGTTGAAGGAGCGGGCAGACAAGGTGCTGGTGTCGAGGGGATATTTCGACAGCCGGACGATGGCGAGGGCTGCCATCGAGGCGGGCCGCGTCATGGCGGACGGGACCGTCGTGGCGAGGGCCTCGGACCTCATCGCGCCGGATGCCGAGATTGCCTCTCAGGCGGCGCACCCTTTCGTCTCGCGCGGCGGGGTCAAGCTCGCGCACGGGCTAGACGCGTTTGGCATGGATCCGGCCGGGCGGGCCTGCCTCGACCTTGGCGCATCAACCGGCGGGTTCACCGATGTCCTGCTGCAGAGGGGGGCTGCCTCCGTGCTGGCGATCGATGTCGGGCACCGCCAGCTCCATCCGTCCCTGCGCAGCGACCCGCGCGTCACGGCGCGTGACGGGTTCGATGTTCGGGACCTGACGGCAGGCGACCTGCCGGAGGGCCTCTCCCTGATCGTCGCGGACCTGAGCTTCATCTCGCTTGCCAAGGCGCTTGGCAGGCCCCTGGCACTCGCTGCGCCCGAGACCGTTCTTGCCGCGCTGTTCAAGCCCCAGTTCGAGGTCGGGCGCGCGCATGTCGGCAAGGGCGGGATCGTCACGGACGAGGCGGCCACGTCGCAGGCGCGGGACCGCTTTGCCGGCTGGCTCGATACCCAGGGCTGGACCCTGTCAGGCTGGACGCCGAGCCCGATTGCCGGGGGCAGCGGGAACGCCGAATGGCTGTTCAATGCCTGCAAGCGGACCTAGACCGCTTGCGTCAAGGACGGAAACATCTGTCGCTTAGTTTTCGCTCACGCCCTCGGCTGTCGCCTGCCCGCGTTTCCGCCGAAGGCTGAAACTCTCTAGTTCGTCGGCACCCATTCGCCGCCTTCGCTGTACTGGCAGACCTCGACCGGCGAACGGACGGACGCACCGTCGGGCAGTTCCGTCGTCTGGAACACCGTGTCGCAGACCGGCACGAAAACGCCGCCTGCAAGGGGTGTGTCGAGATCGCTGCGCCGGTTCAGCGGGCGGGGTCCCTCCTCGATTGCCGTGGCCGGTTCGGCCGACGTGCGCACGCCCGGCCGCCCGCCGAACGGATCGCCGTATTTCAGCGCATTGAGGTCGACCGGGCCGCGCGGATCGACATGCGAGAAGCCGGTATTCTGGCCAAGGGTCCCGCGCGCATAGGGGTCGCCAAAGGCTTGCGACGGATTGCCGTGATAGGTGGGGCAGTTCCTGGCATTGCTGGCAGCCACGGCATTGCCGACAAGGCCGCCGGCGATCGCGCCGAGAATGATCCCGGCCTCCTGGTTGCCGCGCCGGGTGACGAAGTGGCCGTGCCGGAAACCGTGATGGCCGTAGCCGTGGCCGACAAATACGTCCCGCTCGACATTGTTGGCGATCACGCCGCCGGCCGTTGCGCCGACCAGCGCCCCGACAATCGTTCCGGCGGCGCGGTTGTCCTGCCCGCACTCGAAGACCTGTGCGGTCGCACCGGGCGAGAGCGCAAGGGCGCTGAAGGCGGCGGCGAAGGCAAGTTTGCGCATGTCGGTCTCCCGTTTCAGGCCAAGTGTGGCCAACTTAGGGAAAGTATCTGCCGGATAGAGCCTGAACGGAAGCTGAAGGGGCCTTTATCTTCAGGGTCGGGATGCTAGGGGTCCAGCATGACCTTGCCCGCCTATGTTCCGCCGCCTGTCGAACCTGTTTCGATTGTCCATGCCGACCGGCATCTCGTGATTGCCGACAAGCCGGCCGGTCTCCTCTCCGTGCCGGGCCGGGGCGCTGACAAGGCCGACTGCCTTGCCGGGCGGCTGCGGGTCGCCTTTCCGGACATTATGACGGTTCACCGCCTCGACATGGAGACGTCCGGGCTGATGGTCTTTGCGCGCGATGCCGGGACGCAGGCGGCGCTGTCGCGCGCCTTCGAGCAGCGGGCCGTGGACAAGCGTTACGAGGCGATTGTCTGGGGGGTGCCGGACGAGGGCGCGGGCCTGATCGATCTGCCGATTGCGGCGGACTGGCCGAACCGGCCGCGCCAGAGAATAGATGCAGGCCATGGCAAACCCGCCCGCACGGCCTGGCAGAGGGCGGGCGAGGCGGCCGGGCATGCGCGTCTCATCCTCGTCCCGGTGACGGGCCGGACCCACCAGTTGCGCCTGCACCTGAACGCGATCGGCCATCCGGTTCTGGGTGACCGCCTGTACGGACCGCCGGAAGCACAGCAGGCCTCGCCGCGCCTTCTTCTTCATGCAACAGGGCTCGCCTTTGCCCATCCGGCAACTGGCGACGGCCTTCGTTTCACAAGCCCGTGCCCGTTTTGACTGGACGCTGAGCGCCGCCGCCACCATTTTATGATTCATGGGACTGATCCTGGATACAGAACGCATGTTCGGCCGCGCGAGGTACGCCTCGGCCCAGGGGCTGAGGTCGGCATGGTATGCTGCCCACTACCTGACGGCGCGGCGGATCTCGGGCGGGTTCAACCGGCCTGGAGAGGCCCCGTTCCGGCCGGAAACCGGACCGCTCGACACCAGTGCCCTGCGCCAGGGCTTCCTCGACCTCTTTGCCGCCGACCTCGCGAATGTCGAGGCCGGGCTCTATCCGCGCCCGCAGGATGTCCGGCTGCGGGACCTTGCAAGCGCCCTGAAATCCTCGCGAGCCTTTTTACGCGACGTGCCGGAAGTCGACCGCCGCCGGACGAGGCGTGCCGGAACCGAGGTGCGCGAGACGGTCGGCACTTCGAGCGGCAGGTTCCCGGCCTATTACCGGCAGAACTTCCATTACCAGACCGACGGCTGGCTGTCGGACGCGAGCGCACGGGTCTATGACACGCAGGTCGAAACCTTGTTCACCGGCGCAGCCGACGCCATGCGCCGTGCGGCCCTTGCCGCGATTTCCTGCGAATTGTCGGGCCGCGACCAGCGCAGGGTTCGCCTGCTCGATATCGGCTGCGGCACCGGGCGGTTCCTCGCGCAAGTGCTGCGGGCCTTCCCGAAACTCGGGGTGACCGGTCTCGACCTGTCGCCCAATTATGCCGCGCGGGCCCGCCGCACGCTGCGCCGCTGGCCACACGCCGACATCATCGAGGGCCAGGCCGAATCCATGCCGGTCGAGACGGGCTCGCAGGAATTGGCGGTGTCGGTCTATCTTTTCCACGAGCTGCCGCCGCGCGTCCGCCCGAAAGTGTTCGCCGAGATGGCTCGCGTCCTGAAGCCCGGCGGCGCGCTCGTGCTCGCCGACAGTCTCCAGTTCGGCGATGTGCCGGGGCTTGATCCGGTGCTCGAATATTTTCCGGAAGGCTTCCATGAGCCCTATTACAAAGGCTATCTGAGTGCCGACCTTGGCCGCGAACTTGAGGCTGCGGGCTTCAGCCTTGAACGGACCGTGATTGCGTTCCTGACCAAGGTTCAGGTCTGGCGGCGCGCTGGCGGAGCAGGCTGACGCCTAGAGCGGTTTAAGTTTCAGCGGAAGCATATCCTGCGTTGACGATGTAGT
>CAYSED010000086.1:0-11469 GCA_964429935.1 uncultured Hyphomonadaceae bacterium | reverse complement strand
GGACAACTACGGCTATTTATTGCACTGGTTAGACGATGACAATCGCCATCGCTATTGGGCCATGCCCGCAGAACTCTTAGCCGGAGACGGCAGCGAGTACCGTCGAATTCTACTCAGCCGAGGCATGCGGCTTAGTAACAGTGTCAAAGCGCGGCAGTTGCTCTCGCTGTTTATTCAACAAATGGGCGAACTGGCCACGCAAAAGGCCATTAGCGTGAACTGCATTGGCTGGCATCACCACGCTTATGTGCATCCGCGCCTCACCTTTTACCCCTGTGAACACAGCAGCAACAACCCGCGCATGGTGCTGCAAACCATGCACCCGATAGAAGGCTTTATTCAACAGGGTGGTAGCGACACTGGGCGGCAGCACGTAGGCCGTTATTGTCTGGATAACCCGCTATTAATTGTTGGCGTTTGTGCTGCACTGGCTGCACCTTTATTGCATTTGTGCGGGGTGGATGGTTTTGGTTTACACCTCTACGGTGCCAGCAGTACTGGCAAAACCGCGGCGCTGTATCCGGCGTTATCAGTGTGGGGCGAGCCTAATCAATTGCGCCATAGTTGGCGTGCCACGGCCAACGGTTTAGAAGGCACAGCATTAGCGCATAACGATGCCTTGCTGGCGCTCGATGAAATGGGCGAAGTTGACCCAAAAGAGGCAGGCGATGTCGCTTACATGCTTGCCAATGGTCAGGGTAAAACTCGCGCAGGCAAATACGGTGAAATGCGTTTACCCGCCCGTTGGCGTTTGGTGTTTTTATCCACTGGCGAAGTGACGCTTGAAAGCCATCTGGCCAGTATCGGCAAGCGCGTAAAAGCCGGCCAGCAAGTGCGAGTGATTGATCTCAGTGCCGATGCTGGAGCGCAAATGGGCGTGTTTAACCAGAGTCATGGTATGAACGCCGCCGATTTAGCCGATCACCTAAAACAGCAAAGCCGCCAACATTACGGCAGCTTGGCCTTGGATTGGTTACGGTATTTAACGCAGCACAGCGCGCAGGTACGACCCGTTTTCCAAAACGTACGCCAACGCTTTTTAGCCAGCTTACCAACCGAGGCTGACGGCCAAGTGCGCCGAGTTGCCGAAAAATTTGCCTTACTGGCCAGCGCAGGCCTGTTAGCCATTCAAGCCGAAGTACTCGATTGGCCAACCCAAAGTGTCGAAGCCGCCTGTTTAAGCCAGCTTAACCAATGGATACTTGCTCGCGGTGGTGTAGCCGCCAATGAAGATCAACAAGCCATTCGCCAGGTGCGCAGTTTTATTGAGCAACATGGCGAAAGCCGCTTTACGCCCAAACAAACCGGTTACAGCAGCCAAGTACGCCAACGCGCGGGTTGGATAGATACCAGCGGCCCACAAACCCTCTACCTGTTCTACCCAACTGGCTGGCGTGAAGCCACCGAAGGCCTCAGCCCAGATCGCGCCGCCAAAGCACTGATGGCCGCAGGCTACCTAGTCCCCGATGGCAACCGACCACAGCGAAAAGTCAGCCTGCCCGACAACACCCGCCCACGAATGTACTGCGTGAAAGGCAGTATACTGGATGACTAAAAAGGTGATGAGCCCTGTGAGGGCTTGTCGCCTTTTAGTGTACCGCCAGTCAACCTAAGGGCTGGGCGAGGATTAAAGGCTAAGGCAGACAATACCGCCAGTGTACTGGTTGTGTACTTGCTGAACACTGGGTTTGTAGTCGCCCTAAACGGAAAATATCCTTGCTCTATTATCAGTGGTTGATAAGATGTTCTGGTTATGTATAAGCGTACAGTCTTTTTATTGGCCAAGCGCTTTTTTATCTACTTGCTGGGAACCTAGTGAGCAAACGATTCGAGTAAGCTATGCGAGTAATGAAAAACGCAAAACAATCGCGCTGCGTGATTGGCATTAAAGGGCAAACGCCCGACCCCGATTTCCCCGTTGATATCTGGTTCGACTCACTGAAATCGGTGGCCAATCTGCTGTCGAAAGAAAACCAGCAGATGTTAAAAGTAATCGCCGAACAACAGCCGCAATCGGTCACTGAGCTGGCCATGCTCACAGGTCGAGCGGTCAGTAATGTGTCGAGAACACTGAAAACATTGGGCAAGTACAACTTGGTTGAAATGACAAAATCACAAAATGGACTGGCGGTAAAACTGCGATATCAATCGATGTTGTTATTGATCCAGCCATTAGAATAAAAGGAATATCATGCAACAAGTCGGAATTTATGAGCAGCTTATAACGCAGCTTATCGAGAGTCGTATTGACCGAGAGCGATTCTATGTCGGCGAACGTGAGCTCAATAGCAGTGAAGCATCAACATGGTTATCTCGCTTCCTCTCACACATTCTTGAGTATGCGATTGATGCGGTGCCAGCGGGTGATGATCGGCTGCAACAGCAAATTACTTTGTCCAACCAATTGTTATTGTGGTTAAAAACACAAATTCAGGATGATGATTTTATCGAAGACAACTTGCTTGCCAGTCAAGGTAAAATTCTAACTGCGCTCTATGAGCTCGAAAATCCTGTCTCAGCCGATTTAAAAAATTTCATAAACGACATTTTCCCTTTAACAGGTCTAAGCCAAAGCGAGCTGTTTTGTGGCAGTAATGCAGGGTTGTCGCTCGAATCTGAATTAAAGCGGGAGATCTTGTCTGCGGATAAAATCTACTGGTTAGTGTCATTTATTAAGTGGGCAGGGATCCGAATTTTTCGCAAAGAGTTAGAAGAGTTTACTGCTAGCGGCCGCGAGCTAAAAATTATTACTACCTCATATATGGGGGCGACTGACGCGAAAGCGGTTGAGTATTTGGCGAACTTACCCAATACCGAGGTGAAGCTGAGTTATAACACTGAGCGTGAACGGTTACATGCAAAGAGCTATTTATTTTTACGCAACACGGGTTATCACACTGGTTATATCGGCTCTTCCAATCTTTCCCATTCAGCGCTAACCAATGGCTTAGAATGGAATTTAAAAATTACTTCGCAAGAAATCCCACACATTATCAATAAATCATTGAGCACTTTTGAAACCTATTGGGCTTCTCATGATTTTGAACACTTTAGTGGCGATGTAACAAGTAGCGAAAAGCTCAAAAAAGCCTTGAACCAGCAGCGCGGAGATTTTGAGGCTAGTCCTACGCATTTCTTTGATATTTCGCCGTTTCCGCATCAGAGTGACATATTGGAGCAATTGGCCGTTGAACGCAGTGTGCATCAGCGCTTTCGTAATTTAGTGGTGGCGGCAACGGGTACCGGAAAAACCCTTATTTCAGCTTTTGACTTTGCCCGTTTTATCAAAGAAAAACCGCAAGCTAAGTTCCTGTTTGTCGCGCACCGAGAAGAAATATTAAAACAAGCCAGAGCGGCATATCGTGGCGTATTGCGTAATAGTGCTTTTGGTGAGTTGTGGGTTGGCGGGCATACCCCAGAGCATTATCGGCAGCTGTTTGTTTCTATCCAAACCCTGAACAATCAGCTGGAACAGCTTAACCTAACGGCTGACTATTATGACTACATTGTGATTGATGAGGTGCATCATATTGCTGCGACTAGTTATCGCGCAGTGCTGGAGCATTTTTCCCCTGCTATATTACTCGGCCTTACAGCTACACCAGAGCGCCATGATGGTGGCGATATTCTAGCGGATTTTGGCGGTGTGATTGCGGCAGAGATCCGTTTGCCGGAAGCTATTAATCGTCGTCACCTTTGCCCATTTCAGTATTTTGGTATTGATGATGATACTGACCTTCGAACTATCCCGTGGAGTCGTGGGCGATACGATATCGCTCAGCTGACCCATCTTTACACCCACAACCAGGTTCGTTTTAATAAGATTTTGCTGAGTATGCAGGAGATCATCACCGATATTAGCAAAATGAAAGCTTTGGCCTTTTGTGTGAGCAAAGAACATGCACTGTACATGACAGAGCAACTCTTATTAAAAGGCGTTAAAGCGGATTTGTTGACTAGTGATAACAGCCAAGAGCGGCAACAAAAGCAGCAAGCGATTCGTTCTGGCAGCATTAACGTGCTTTGCGTGGTCGATATTTTTAACGAAGGTGTCGATATTCCCGAAGTTGATACCTTATTGTTTTTAAGGCCAACAGAAAGTTTGACTATTTTCTTGCAACAGCTTGGCCGAGGTTTGCGCTTAGCCGAAGGCAAAGAATGTTGTACCGTGATGGATTTTGTTGGTAATTCACGTCCTGAATACGACTTTGCCAATAAATTTAGAGCTTTAGTCGGTAAAAGTCATCGCGCGATCAGTGATGAAATCAAGCAAGGCTTCCCTCATGCGCCACTCGGTTGTCGCATTGAGTTAAGCAAGCGCACGCAAGAAATGGTACTGAGCAATATTCGTCAAGCTTCATTAACGTTGAAGCGCCTAGTCGCGATGATCCGCCAATATCCTCAGCATTCCACACTGCCGTTAACATTGTCGAATTTCTTAACTTTAAATCCTCACATCGACTTGAATGAGCTTTATAAGCGAGGGAGTTGGTCGCAGCTAGTTCAGCAAGCTAAAGATGAAATCAACGAAAAATCAGTTGAAGAAGAACTGTTGAAAATGCTCAGAAAGGCCATTCATAACCGAATTTTGACCTGTGATGATCATGCCTATTTGAGTTTCTTAAAACAGCTTTGTCAAAGTAACTTTGTTATTGAAGATGCTGACCATCGTTACGCCTTGATGTGTCATTACGATTTTTGGCAAAAAACAGGGCCAGAGTGCGGTTTTGATTCCATTGAACAGAGTTTAGCGAAACTGAATGCTTGCGAGTTAAAAGCAGAGTTACTGGATGTTGTGAATTGGCAACTCGCACAAACCAAGCATGAGCAACCAACAATGCAGGCTTTGCCAGAGGTCGCATTGAGGCTGCATGCACGTTATGCGCGTGAGCAAATATTGGTGGCATTTGGAGCGACCACTTTTGAGCGCAAACCTCCAGCACGCGAAGGGGTATTTGTGTTGAAAGATCAGAATATTGAACTGATGTTTGTCACCTTAGACAAAAATGAAAAGCAATTTTCGCCAACCACTATGTATCACGATTACGCGATCAACGAACATCTCTTTCACTGGCAGTCACAGAACAGTGCAAGGCCCGACAAAGGGCGCGGTTTGGAGTACATCCAGCATCAAAGAATGGGTAAGCGACTGTTTTTATTTGTTCGTGAACAAAGCAAAGATGAATATGGCCGCACTATGGGTTTTGTTAATTATGGTGAAGTGGAGTATGTATCGCATACGGGGTCACAGCCGATGAGTATTACTTGGCAGTTAAAAGAGCCTATGCCCCACTTTATGTGGCAACAAGCCGCGAAGTTGGCAGTGGGCTAGTCTAGATGACAGTGGCATTGGGTGGGCAACGCGGCCGTGATAATGGCTACTTTGAACAATTTGAGAAAGGTACAGCGTAGTGGTATCACCTGCCGCAAAGCACGTTTTTGCAGAAATTTAAGCAGCATATTGCCGAGGAAATTCGCTATTTAGCGTTGGCGTCTACCTCAGACACTCAAAGTTCATCCAAGCAAATTGACAAACTGTGGCCGGTTAAACGAGTCACCGTGTTACCACGCTACGCCATTACCTAAGATCAAGCGGGTAAGAAGTCAGGTTCTGCTGATTTGTATTATTTATTTGAGCTTGGCAAACCGCTATCACTGCAAACGCCAGTGACCAATGTGCCACATCGCCCAATGAAAAACTCGATGAAACTCACAACCTTAACTCGCCTAGAGAGCGTCACTAAGTTTACCGAGGTTGAAAAAGTGTACGAAGCGGCAATGGTGTGAGGCTAAATGTTCAACTTTAACTGGATTAAATTACCATTATGGTAAATAATGCGATAAATGTAAGCGCCTATATTGATGAGCAGCCACCTAATGAAGCTGGCAGTGACAGAATCTATATCGCAGACGGGCCTCTTTATTCATCAGAGTTGGTTAAGGCATTGCTCTCAACCGCTGGTGACAACACTAAGCTATTGACTGAACGTTGTAGAAAAGATGTTCAGACAATGGGATTCGATATTGATGATGTTAAACAGCTAGTTTGTGCCGCTCTGAGTTCAGGAAGTTACCTAAAATCAGAATGGTGCATAGTTGGTCAAACTGATAAGGCTATTTCTTGGGCTGCATGTGATAGTTATCGGCTGTTTAGAAATGAATGGGTGGAGTATGCGCATAAAGAAATGCGCTACGAATACTATGTGAAATTTGCGATAGGCAAGACAGGTAAATTGTTATTACTGGTTTCTTGTCATTTGTCGCGCTGAGGATATGTGATGAATAGTCAAACTTGTCCAATTTGTGAGATGGGCCAATTAACTCTCCATACCGAGAGGGTTACAGTTGAGCATTTAGGTCAGCAAGGCCAAATTGACAGCCAGTATGCAGTGTGTGATTGCTGCGGCAGTGAACAGGCTGGTACTGCTGAAGCTCGCTTTAACAAGCGTGCAATGATTGCTTTTAAAAAGCAGGTGCAAGGCTTGTTAACGGGTAATGAACTCCAGGTCTTGCGTAAACGCTGGGGCTTAAAACAGGCTGATGCTGCAAAAGTGTTTGGTGGTGGCCCTGTTGCGTTTTCCAAGTACGAATCAGACGATGTGATGCAATCAGACGCAATGGATAAACTGCTCCGTTTAGCGGCGGAAGTGCCAGCTGCTTTAGATAAGTTAATGTTGGATGCGGGTGTTGAGCGTAATATCCAGACCAGCTGGAAAAATGTAGCTGTAGTGGATTTTTCATCTACTGCTCGAAAGACGAGAATTGTTGCATCGCACGAACTCGAACTAGAGGCGTGTTATGGTTAAAAAAGTATCAAAATCGTTACAACAGGCTATTGATGCTTTAGTGATACAGGATGTATACGTTAAATCGTGCCAAGCTAAGTGTGTTGAAGACTTTGACCCAAAATCCACGGAACTTGAAGCGTTGTTAGTGCAACAAATGCATGTTGTTCTTCGAAGTGAATTGATCGATATTGATGGCGATGGCCATCTGGTACGCATTTATATCCGTTTGGGGACTCGTTGGGTGAATCCTAAGGAAAATGGCGATCCTGATATTAAAGCCTTTGTTGAAGCAGACTTTATTGCAGAATACCAAGTCGCAGCAGAACTAGAGCAGGAATCGATTGATGAATTTGCACTGAAAAATGCTAGCTACCATGTTTGGCCTTATTGGCGCGAGTTCTTAAGTACTCAATGTGAACGACTGCGTTTGCCAAGGGTTGTTTTACCAACTGTGCAATTTAGCAAACAGTAACTAAAAAGCGACATCAAATAATATCGAGCTATTTGGCGCTTTTGATATTAAAATCGCATCAACAACACCCCTCCCGCTACCCGTCAGAACAGCGCCCTGTGAGGGGTTACTCGTTTTTCAGGCTTCTAATTTTTGGTACCGTAATGAGTTATGGCACCAAAATTCGCTTTCAACCACACATCATTCTCCGGCCCACAAAGGTGGTGCAGTAGAGCTAGGTTTATCTGGTGACTGATCACGTTGCCGTTTCGTTTTTGGCTTTCTTTTCTTAAACCGCTCAGTAATAACCCCGTACATGATTTGCCCATTTGCTCTGGCGAACTGGGCAGGCAAAAGGCGCGGTTTTGCTGTTTGGGGTGCAAGGTAGCGCGCTTTCCTGTTTTAGACAAAGGCGTGATGCACCAAAAAATACAGGCGTTGGCCGGTGTGTTTGCTTGTAATGTTCTGGTTTGGCTCGTGTAATCCAAATATACCGGTAACAAATGTGCCGGTAACAAAACCAAGCCGCCTTGCGGGTGGCCATCAACCTCAGGTAAAGGTAGCCAATAGAGGTTTGGCCATTGCTCGGGGCTTTGCCATTTTTCTACGATCACTTGTGCGCCAATGCTATTTAGCCATTGGTGAATCGGGCAGCCAGAGTGCGCTTGTTTAACGCGTGGTAACTGATAGGTCAGCCAGCGGGTTAGGCGTTCGGCTGCATTATCGCACTGGCTTAATGCTGGGTAGAGGGTAAATGCGCCATGCCCAACCAGTAAAGTGACCACCTGCTGTATCCATTCTCTATCCAAATCGTTAGCACTTGCCCATAACACGTCACTTATCACCTTGTTGGTTCGTCATGCCGTCTATTTTCAGTCGTCGGGTGAAGACTCAGTGGTGAATTAGATGAAAGAAATGGCCATCAAACTAACCAGTCAAATCGGTTTTTTATGATGACCCGTGCGCGGCTAACTGTTTGATATACATAGTCCAATACAGCGCTGTTTGGCTGCGTTCGCCAAGTGCAAAAAAATCGAGACGCCAAACGATCGTTTGCATTCTGGGTTAGAAAAAACAAACGGTTTGTACTTTGATGCCGAGGTTGGTTTAGGGTACAAAAAGTGCCAAACCTTGCTTTGAGCCAGTACTGGCAAGGCTTAGCAGTGTTGGATTTCAATCGAGACGCCAAACAGTAAATGGGCTAATTTCCCTGTTTGGCGTTTCGATCCAAAAGCCAAACGGATAGTGGTTTTGGCGTAAGGGGGTAAAGGCATGGGGAAGTGTTTAATGAAGTGCTGCTGTTTATTTTGGCTTGGTATTTGATGAAGGGACGTTTTCTAACTTCAGTGAAGGTTGCTTGTCACTGTTACCATCAATGTACTCAAGGGCGTACCCCATTGCCTTGTAGCTTTTCCCGCGTTTTTTAAACATGCGTTGCAGCATAGGGAGGGCGCAGTCTACATAGTCGTGAATGGTGACTTGTGTTTTTCCTTCCGATTCACGATGAATACGACCGGCATATTGGGCCAATGTACCTTTCCATGCGATTGGCATGGCCAAAAACAACGTATCCAGTCTTGGTAGGTCAAACCCTTCACCCACATATTTTCCTGTTGCGACGACAACTTGAGCCGATTGCAGATGATTGTCAGCATTCTTGCGTTCGGCAGCTTTCATGGCGCCTTTGAGTACGACAGTGCTTATACCCATCTCGGTAAGTCGTGAGTGTACGTACTCTGCGTGCTCTCTGCGCTCTGTAAGGACTAGCGGGTGTCCGCCATTTTGAACACACTGAGAGGCGTCTGAGACAATTTTTGAAGTGCGCTGTTGGTTATCGACGAGCCAGCGGTAGGCATCGCTTATTTTTGGGCGCACATCTGTTTTTATTAGCTCAGTTGGCGGTATATCGTAGAGCTGATGAATCATCACGGTTTGAGTAAATTGCTCATCAGGACTTTGTTTCACTTTATAGCGAATGGGCCCTGCCGCCATAAAAATGATCTTCTGATGGCCATCTTGTCGCTCTGGCGTTGCTGTTAGGCCCAATACATATTTTGCTCTTACCTCGTTGAGTACCATTTCAAACCTTGGCGCGGATAAGTGATGGCATTCATCAACAATAATGTGGCCGTAGTCTTGGATGAGAGGCGTGATGGAGTTGTCTTTTTTATTAACCAAGCTTTGGTAGGTGGCAATGTCGATAATGCCACTCGGCTTTCTTTTACCCCCGCCTATACTGCCAATGTTTACGTCGGGTAGGAACGTGCGTAATCGCTCTTGCCACTGTTCAAGCAGTTGTCGGCTATGAACCAGTATTAGGGTATTTACTTTGCGTTTTACGATCATGCCGATGGCAGTAACCGTTTTTCCAAATGCGGTCGGCGCATGCAAAATACCGAAGTCATGTTTAGATATTGCGGTCACTGCGTCACGCTGGTTCTTTCGCAAAGTGAACTCAGGGGTAAGTTTTAATAATGGTTTGCCGGTTTCACGCTTATCGTCAAACAGTGGCGAAATACTGTGCTCTTGTAGCAAAGCAATCGCGTCATCGAGACAGCCACGCGGTAGTGCAAGATAACCGTTTTCAATACGAGCACAGGAAATAAACCTTGGAATGCCATGGGTTGAAAAGCGTAACGCTTGTGTTTTAAAAAACACAGGATTAGAAAAACTCGCTAATCGCTTGAGTCCTGCCAGTAGTGGCCCAGGTAACTCGCTCATCAAAAAGTAGATATGGTTGGCCAAGGTAATGGTCACGGTTTTCGGCAAAGACTCTAATTTTATTGGTGCGGTTTTGGCTGTGATTTCCCAAGGAGGGCGGTTGTCTATTAGACCTTGTTCGGACAGTAATAGGGTATTGGGTGAAATGGTTGTTATGAGTTGCACAATACTCGATTGCGTGAGCGTTTTAAGCTCAGCAAGGTACTGCCATTGATCGTCAATCGCATTCAGGTCATTGTCAACAAAGCAGCTACGGCCTGAAAGGCGAGCCTCCTTTTGAAGTGGTAGCGCAATGAGATTGCCAAACCCTCCTTCAGGAAGGACATCTTGGTTAGGAAATAGCCTGTCATAGGAGTCAAACGATAGATTTGGAAATATTTCCATGGCCTTATCAAGCAAAGCGAAACCCAGTGCCCGAGCTTGGTTAGCTGGGATGTTGGTTTCAAAAAAGATCCATAAGTGCGCCCCGTTGCCAGAACGCGAGATTTCTATCGCGTGTGGAATATCAAGCGCTTGACACGCTTTAGACATTGCTTTGACTTCTTCTTGCCAACAGCCTTTGTCAAAATCGGCTGCCAACAAATAGCACGTATTATCTTTCAGTAAGGGATACAGCCCCACCACTTGATGACCGGCAAGGTGCCTGTAAATAATGCGCTCGTTTAGTTCGCTAAACTTTCGGTGTGAACAGTCTTGGCATTTAATGCGGGGTTTGTTGCAAACCCCGTTTACCCATTCATTATCACAGGCTACGGAATAGCCACTGCGGCCCTGTTGATTTTGCCAACGATTGGCAAAGATATCCTCTCGTCCACGAAATCGTTGTCTGAATAGGGCGACCTTTTGTTCTGGCGTGAATGTCTGTACTGAACGCTCGTTTTGAGCGCTACGCAAAGCCTCTCTTAATGCGAGAAGCCGCTGCTTTTCGTTTTCAAGCTCAGCTAGCCTGTTATCAATAGCAGAAATGTTTGGGTAGCGAGCGTCATTCATAACAAACTAATTTTGATTCGCATCGCTATGAAGCGCGAACTTGAGGTGGCTTTATCAGTGACTCTGCTGGAATACCTAGCCCTTCATGAAGTTTCCAAATCATTTTTAGCGTGAGTGATCGCTTATGGTTTAGGATTTCATAAACACGATTGCTTTTACCTATCATGGGTTCAAGATCTTTAACCGTTAAGCCTTTGCGCTCCATCTCAAACTTTATTGCCTCAACAGGGTCTGGCAAATCCATTGGGAAATGCTTTGCTTCGTAGGCTTCAACTAACGTAACCAAAATGTCCAGCTTTTCGCCTTCGACGGTATCAGGCTCCGCCATCATTAGGTTTTCGATATCGTTTAATGCCGCGCGGTAGTCGGCATCTGTTTTAATAGGTCTGATGTCCATTATATTTACCTCTAGTTACTACCTCTTGGCTTTAAATCGTTTGCACATCAATTTGATCGTATTGTGCGTGACTGCCGATAAACCGTATGTAAACCACCTTGTAGGCATAATTGATCCAAACG
>CAYSED010000085.1:3272-11518 GCA_964429935.1 uncultured Hyphomonadaceae bacterium | reverse complement strand
CGGTCTCATCCTGAGCCTGTCGAAGGACGGGGCGTCGAGGTGCTCCACACGCTTCGCCAGCAGATGGTCAAGGACAATGAGCGGGCGAATTTCGCGCTTTCGGATTTTGTTGCCGGGGCGGATGACCATGTCGGTGCCTTCTGCGTGACGACCGGACCGGAGGCCGAGACGCTGGCGAGAGCATTCCAGGCGCAGGGCGACGATTATTCGGCCATCATGGTCAAGGCGCTCGCCGACCGCTTTGCCGAGGCGCTCGCCGAATACCTGCACTGGAAAGTGCGCACGGAGCTCTGGGGCTATGCGGCGGGCGAGGCGCTGGCACCCGAAGACCTGATCGCCGAGAAATACCAGGGCATCCGGCCTGCGCCCGGCTATCCGGCGCAGCCCGACCATACCGAGAAGGAGACGATCTTCCGCCTGCTCGATGCCGAGGCGCAGATCGGGGTGTCGCTGACCTCGAGCTTTGCCATGTACCCGGCCGCGTCGGTCTCCGGGCTATACTTCGCGCATCCCGACACGGCCTATTTCGCGGTCGGCCGGATCGAGCGGGACCAGGTCGTCGACTATGCCCGGCGCAAGGGCTGGGACATGAAGACGTCCGAGCGCTGGCTCGCGCCAATCCTTAATTATGATCCGTTCGTGCAGGCGGCCGAGGCTGATCCGGTCCCGGCTTAATTCTTCGAGACGTAACGGGCGAGCTGTCTCGAGAACTCGCCGTGCATGCGGTCCGCATCCTGCCAGACGCCGACACGCGGGCGCTGGTCATTCAGGCTGGTCTGGCTGGCATCGGCGATGGTTGCCAGAACCGTGTCGGCTTCGCGGAGCGTCACTTCATAGTCGGCACCCCCGGCATAGAGCGAATCGAAGTCGAGGCCGACAGTCACGGACGAGGCATCGGCAATGGTCGGCCGCGTCGAGACAAGCCGCGTGATGGTGGCTTCCACCGTCAGCACGCCGGGTCCGGGTGCCTCGGCCAGTTCAAAGGACTCGCCAAAGGCCCGGATCAGGTCCTCGCGCAGTTCCTCGGCCTGGCGCCTCTGGTCGGCTTCGGAGACCGGGCGCTCGCTGCGGATGTCGCGCACGTTGCGCCGCGTCTCCGGGTCGAGCATGACCATGACCGGCGCGATATGGACTTTGTCAAAAGCCGCGAGCGTCGCGGGGCTCGCGACCTCGACGGTGTCGAACGGGCCGCTGGCACAGGCCGGAAGCGCAGTGGCCGTGACGAGGCCAGCGAAGGCCGCGAGAACAGATTTCCCGAATACATGCATGTCTTGCACTCCTTTCAAGGGTCATCCCTGCCGACCTGGACTCTAGCCCAGATCGGGCTGACGTCATAGAGGCTGCGCTGCCCGGGCGGGCTCCGCCTACTGGCTTGCCCAGAGGATGCGGGCGATCCACAGGACGTCACCGGGGGCGAGCTCGCGCGGCGGATAGTCGGGGTTCAGGGAGAGAAGCTCGACCCGGGTCTCGGTGCGCTGGCCGAGAATCTTCGCCATGACCTCGCCGGACCGGGTCTTGGCGACGACGCGGTCGCCGCGCCGCACGGGCGAGTCCGGCGAGACGATGATGCGGTCGCCGGCCCGGTAGGCCGGTTCCATGCTGTCGCCGGAAATCTCGAGCGCATAGACCTGTTCGGCGCTGAGGCCGGGAAAGCGGACCTCGTCCCAGCCATTGCCGGTCGGAAAGCCGGCATCGTCGAAATAGCCGTCATGGCCGGCCTGCGCAAAGCCGATGACCGGTGCGGTCGCGCCGCGCTTGCCCTCGATCACGGCGGCGAGGTCATCGAGGCCCGCCCCGACGGCGGCGAGCGCCCTGGCGACGCTCTCGGTCGAGGGCCAGCGGGGGCGGCCATCCTTGCTGATGCGCTTGGACGGGTTGAAGGCCGTTGCATCGAGCCCGGCCAGGCGCGCCAGGCCCGACGCGCTGAGCCCGTGGCTCTCGGCCAGCCGGTCCAGACCGCGCCAGATATCATTGTGTCGCATGGGCCCGTCCATCGCGCTGGTGTTTCGATGAAATCTGTTTACATGCGGTTAGTAGGAATATCAACCTAACCGAATTGTCATCCGGGCGTTCCGGCCGACGGTGCCGACAGGGTGCGCGCTCCGTGATTGCCACTTGCCCCAAAGCCTGTTTCAAGGCGTGCCATGAGCGATCCTGCATTTGTCTACAAGATTCTGGGCGCGGCGGACTGGGCGATGTCCGAAGCGCTCGGGCAATCCGTGACGGCGCTCGACGCGCGGGACGGCTATGTGCATCTCTCGACGCGGGCGCAGGTCGGCGAGACGCTGCGGCTGCATTATGCCGGGCAGGCGGGGGTGCGGCTCCTGGAATTTGTCGCCGGGGAGCTTGGCGACGTGCGCTTCGAGCCGTCGCGCGGCGGACAGCTTTTTCCGCACCTCTACGGGACGCTGACACTCGGCAATGCGAGGCGAACCTGGACGCTCGACACCGGCCCGGACGGCGTGCCGGCCTTGCCGGGGGACCTGTAGGCCCATGGCGCTGGCCGATCTTGCGACGCGCCTTGTCCGCGCTTTGCCGCCCGAGCGGGCGCACCTGGCGACGATCCGGGCGCTGAAGACGGGGCTCGGTGCGCCGCTCAGCCCGCCCAAGGATGACCCGGCGCTTGCTGTGACGCTGCCGGTTTCCGGGCTGAAACTGCCCAATCCCGTCGGGCTTGCGGCAGGCTTTGACAAGAATGCCGAAGTGTTCGGGGCGATGTTCCGGTTCGGGTTCGGCATGGTGGAATGCGGCACGGTGACCCCGCGCGCGCAGGCCGGCAATCCGCGCCCGCGCCTCTTCCGCCTGGGCGAGGACCGCGCGGTCATCAACCGGATGGGCTTCAACAATCAGGGCCTTGCGCTCTATGTGCGCCGCCTTCAGCGGGCCGGGCCGCGCCGGGGCGCGCTCGGGGCGAATGTCGGGGCCAATAAAGCGAGCGAGGACCGGATCGGCGACTATGTCACCGGGCTCGCGGCGGTCTGGCCGCATTGCGACTATGTGACGATCAACATTTCCTCGCCGAACACGCCGGGCTTGCGCGGGCTGCAGGACCGGGACGCGCTCGAGGCATTGCTTGGCCGCTGCGGCGAGGCGGCGGCGCGGCTCGAGGGCAAGCGGCCGGTCTTCCTGAAGGTTGCGCCCGATCTCGACGAAACGGCGATCGGCGAGATCTCGGCGGCGGCGCTGAATGCCAGGGGCTTCCTGACGGGGCTCATCGTCTCGAACACGACGCTCGCCCGGCCGGACAGCCTGAAGGGCGCGGACCGGGACGAGACAGGCGGGCTGTCAGGTGCGCCGCTCTTTGGCCCGTCAACCGACGTGCTGCGGGCCTTTGCCGGGCTGGTCTCCGGCAAGCTCGACCTGATCGGCGTTGGCGGCATCGGGTCCGGCGCCGACGCCTATGCCAAGATAAAGGCCGGAGCGCACGCCGTGCAGCTTTACTCGGCGCTGGTCTACGAAGGGCCGGGACTGGTGGCGCGGATCAAGGCGGAGCTGGTTGCGCTCTTCAAGCGGGACGGGTTCGGGACGGTGGGTGAGGCTGCCGGGGCGGGGCTGTAGGCAATCTCTTCCAGCCGTTTTCAAAGCAGATACTTGTGGTTGTTTGTGCCAACGTCTTCCTTGGCCGATCAAGGCTCCTTCATGCCATCATGGTATTTCCCGGCTTGCAGGGCGGGGTTCACCCCGCCACCTGCCAACCCGGTTCCGCCATGGCGGGGTGAACCCCGCCCTGCGCTTCCGCCCTTTCGATTGACCGTGCCCCGCCTGTCGCCTAGGTGCCCGGCATGAGCGAGCCCCTGACATTCCTGCCCGGCCTGCGGGAGATTGCTGACCGCTATGACGCGGTCCTGTGCGATGTCTGGGGCGTGATCCACAATGGCCGCAAGGCATTCGGACCGGCCTGCGAGGCGCTTGTGAAATATCGCGAGCTTGGCGGGCGGGTGATCCTGTTGACCAATGCGCCGGTGCCGAACCAGCAGGTGACGCGGTATTTCGGGCCGCTTGGCGTGCCGGACGAGGCGTTCGATGATGTTGTCTCGTCGGGCGATGCCACGCGGGCCTTGCTGGCGGCCAATTCCGGCAAGGTGATCTGGCGGCTCGGGGCCGATGCCGGGTGGGAGCATGACCGGCATCTCTATGAGGGGCTCGGCCTTGCCTTTGCCGATGATCCCGAAGAGGCCGACCTCGGCCTCATCATCGGCCTGCGTGACCAGGAGACCGAGCACCCGGACGATTACGAGGCCGAGCTGGCAGGCATTGCCGCAACCGGCCTGCCGCTCGTCTGCGCCAATCCTGACATCCAGGTGAGAATCGGCCAGCGGCTGCACTGGTGCGGCGGCGCGCTTGCCCGGATCTATGAGCAGCTCGGCGGCCGCGTGATCTATCCCGGCAAGCCGCACGCGCCGATCTACGATCTCGCCGAACAGCGCCTCGCCGCGCTCGGGACCGTGCCGCCGCGCGCCCGCATTCTCGCCATCGGGGACGGCCCGGCGACCGACATTGCCGGGGCGAACAGGCGGGGCCTCGACGCGCTCTATGTCGGCACGGGGCTTGCCCGGCATGAGGGCCGCGATTTCGAGGCAGGCACCCGCGCGCTGCTGGCGGACGCGGGCGTGCAGGCCCGCTACGCCCAGGCCGAACTCTCCTGGTAGTGATTGCCCTTTCGGGCGGATGCAGTTTAAGAGCCTCAGGAGCCCAGCAAAACCAAGGACAATCGGCGGCAGACATGAGCCATCAGGACACCAAATTCTACGAAGACCTCGAAATCGGCGAGGCGCACGAGACCGTGCACACGATCACCGAGGACGACATCACCAAGTTTGCCGAGGTTTCCGGCGACCACAATCCGCTGCACATGGACGACGAGTTTGCGGCCAAGACCGTGTTCGGCCGCCGCATTGCCCATGGCGCGCTGACGGCGAGCTATATTTCCGGCATTCTCGGCAACAACCTGCCGGGACCGGGCGCGATCTTTACCGGCCTGTCCATGCGGTTCCGCCGCCCGGTCTTCATCGGCGATGTCGTGACCGTGCGCGCCGAAGTGTCCGAGAAGATCGACCGGGGCAACCGGGTGACGCTCGCCGTTTCGTGCAGCGTTGACGGCAAGCGCGTCATCACCGGCGAAGCGCAGGTCGTCGCGCCGAGCCGCAACGGGCAATAGGCTGGCATGGCCGTCCACGCCGACTATCGCGACCTGCCGCCGGAAGACCGGGGCCTGTCGGTCGCGCTCGGCAATTTCGACGGCCTTCACGATGGCCACCGGGCGGTCATCAATGCGGCGAAGGCGGCCGGGCCGCGGCTCGGCATTGCGACCTTCGAGCCGCCGCCGCGCGCCCTGTTCCGGCCGAACGACCCGCCTTTCCGCATCTGGACGCCGGAGCGGCGCAACCGGGCGCTCGCCGCGCTCGGTGCAGAAGCGGTCTACGAACTGCCGTTCAACCGGGACATGTCGGCCATGACGGACGAGGAATTTGCCCGCAAGGTGCTGCATGACGGGCTTGGCGCGGCGCATGTCTCGGTCGGGTTCGACTTTCGCTTCGGGCGCGGGCGCATGGGTGACGCGCAGCGGCTCGCCTCGCTTGGCCGGGCGCTCGGCTTCGGCGTGACCGTGGTCGAGCGGATCGAGGCGCTCGGCGACAAGGCGTCCTCGACGGCGATGCGGCAGGCATTGCGGGCCGGGGAGCCGGAAAAGGCCGCTGCGCTTCTCGGCGCACCCTGGTCGGTCGAGGGCCTTGTCGAGCATGGCGAGAAGCGGGGCAGGACCATCGGCTTTCCGACGGCGAACCTGACGCTTGGCGAACTCGTGCATCCGAAGCATGGCGTCTATGCCGTGCGGGTGCGGATAGGTGACGAGGACACCTGGCGGGACGGGGTCGCGAATTTCGGGCGGACGCCGACGACCGGCCTGCGCGATCCCTTGCTGGAGACGGTGATCTTCGACTGGGACGGCGACCTCTATGGCAAGCGGATCGAGGTCGCGTTCGTGGCGTTCCTGCGCCCGGAGCTCAAGTTTGGCGGCGTGGACGAGATGGTCGCCCACATGCACAGGGATGTCGCGGCGGCGAAGGCGGCGCTCGCATAGTGACAGCCCTGCCGGTCGCTGCTATCTGGCCGGTCATGGATCGCGCTTGCGTCATACGAATTAGCGGCCCGGCCGCTGTCTGAGCCCGCCTTGCGAGGTGCCGGTTCAGGTGAGTGTTGCCGGGGATAATCTGCCTCCGCCCTGATAGACAAACCTGACAGATTCGAAGACGCCGAACCGATGCCTGATACCAAACCCCCTCATCCTGAGCCTGCCCACGGACGCGACTATCGCGACACGCTGTTCCTGCCGGAGACGCCTTTCCCGATGCGGGGCGGGCTGCCGCAGGCCGAGCCGAACTGGATTGCCCGCTGGGACGGGATGAAACTTTACGAGAAGCTGCGCAGCGACGCGAAGGCGCGCGGCGCGAAGCCGTGGATCCTGCATGACGGGCCGCCTTATGCGAACGGGCACATCCATCTCGGCACGGCGATGAACAAGATCGTCAAGGACGTGATCGTCCGCTCGCGCCAGATGACCGGGCATGATGCGTCGTATCTTCCGGGCTGGGACTGCCACGGCCTGCCGATCGAGTGGAAGGTCGAAGAAGAGTTCCGCGCCAGGGGGCGCACGAAGGAAGATGTCAGCCCGGCCGAGTTCCGCGCGCGCTGCCGGGACTATGCGGCGGGCTGGGTCGAGGTGCAGGGCCGGGAGTTCCGCGCGCTCGGCATCGAGGGCGAGTGGGACAATCCCTACCTGACCATGCGCCCCGAGAGCGAAGCGAAGATCGTTTCGGAATTTCTCGACATTGCCATGGGCGGGCGGCTCGTGCGCGGCGCGAAGCCGGTGATGTGGAGCCCGGTCGAGAGGACGGCGCTGGCTGAGGCGGAGGTGGAATATCACGACCGGAAGGTGCCGGTGGTTTGGGTGAAGTTTCCTGTCAAAGTTGGGAGTGGGTCATTGCCTGTCGGTGAGCGAGGTTATCCTTCCTATGCTCATGGAAGCGTTATCATCTGGACCACTACTCCATGGACGATTCCAGCTAATCAGGCGGTGAGCTTTAGTCTCGATATCACCTACGGTTTGTATCGAGTCGATGCTGTCTTAAGCGAAGAAGAGCTGGGATTTGCTCCATATGCCAAAGTCGGTGAGGACTTGCTCATAGCGGACAAATTGGCCGAATCTGTAATGACTGCAGCTAAAGTCTCAGCGTTTACGAGGCTAGGACCTGTCGATCCGGCCGGAGCCAAGCTCAATCACCCTCTCGCCGACCTCGACCCATTCTGGTCGCACCCCATCCCGCTCCTCCCCGGCGACCACGTCACCGACGATGCCGGGACGGGTTTCGTTCACACCGCCCCAGCCCATGGCGAGGATGACTTCAATGTCTGGGTCGGGTCGGGGCGGACGACGCAGGATATTCGCCAGATCGTCGATGCGGACGGGACCTATGCCCATCCGGACCTGCCGGAGCGTTTCCAGGGTCTCGACATCATCCGCACCTCCGGCAAGAAGCGGGGCGAGGCGGGGAGGGCGAATGACGAGGCCATCAAAGCGCTCGCCGAGAGCGGGAACCTGCTTGCGCGCGGCGTGACGACCATTCGCGATGCGCATTCCTGGCGCTCGAAGGCTCCGGTCATCCGGCGGGCGACGCCGCAATGGTTCATCGCCATGGACAAGCCCGGCAGGGATGGCGAGACGCTGCGAAACCATGCGATGCGGGAGCTCGAGACGATCGAGTTCTTCCCGCCTTCGGGGCGCAACCGGCTGACAAGCATGGTGAAGGACCGGCCGGACTGGCTCGTCTCGCGCCAGCGCAACTGGGGCGTGCCGATCACGATCTTTGTCAACAATAATGGCGAGCCGCACACGGCGGCGCTTCCTGAAGACGCTGCCAAGCGGATCAATGCGCGGATCGTCAAGGCCGTCTCGGAAGGCGGGATCGATGCCTGGTTCGAGACGCCGGACGCGGATTTCCTCGGCGAGGATGGCGGCGGGCAGGCTTGGACCAAGGTGACCGACGTGCTCGATGTCTGGTTCGATAGCGGGACGACGCACGCCTTTGCTCTCAGGGAACGCGGCGTGATCGACGAGGCGACCGGCAAGGCGGACCTCTATATGGAAGGCTCGGACCAGCATCGCGGCTGGTTCCAGTCCTCGCTGCTTGAGGGCTGCGCGACGCGCGGGATTGCGCCCTATCGGCAGGTCCTGACGCATGGCTTCATCG
>CAYSED010000085.1:0-3262 GCA_964429935.1 uncultured Hyphomonadaceae bacterium | reverse complement strand
TCGTCGATGCAGACGGCAAGAAAATGTCGAAATCGCTCGGCAACACGATCGAGCCCGGCGAAATCCAGAAGCAGTACGGGATCGAGATATTGCGCATCTGGACAGCCTCCGGCGACTATACCGAGGACCTGCGCATCTCCGACGAGATCATCAAGGGCTCGGTCGAGACCTATCGCAAGCTGCGCAATACGCTGCGCTATCTGCTGGGCGCGTTGGACGGGTTTGCGGGCCAAGAGTCCCTGCCTGTTTCGGGCATGCCCGGCCTTGAAAAATGGGTCCTGCACCGGCTGGCCGAGCTCGATGCGACGGTGCGGGCGGCCTATGATGTCTATGATTTCAAGCGGGTGCTCGCGGCGCTCGTGAATTTCTGCGTGGTCGACCTGTCGGCGGTCTATTTCGACATCCGCAAGGACAGCCTTTATTGCGACGCGCCGGACGAGCCGAGGCGGCGGGCGGCGCGGGCGGTGATGGATGCCGTGTTGGAGCGGCTGCTCTGCTGGCTCGCGCCGGTCATGCCGTTCACCACGGAAGAAGCCTATCTCATGAGCCGGTTCGCCGAAACCGGGCCGGAGAGCGTGCACCTCCTGCAGTTCCCAGAGACGCCGGAAGACTGGCGGGACGATGAATTTGGTGCCCGCTGGAAGCGCATTTTCGATGTCCGCCGCGTGGTGACGGGCGCACTCGAGATCGAGCGGCGGGAAAAGCGGATCGGGTCGTCGCTCGAAGCGGCGCCGGATGTTTACCTTGCCGACAAGGCGCTGCTGGACCTTGTGGCGGCGGAAGCCCCGGCGGACCTCTTTATCACGTCCGGCGCGCGGCTTGTTCCCGGCGCGCCACCGGCGGCGGCCTTCGCGCTGGAAGATGTCGCCGGGGTTGGTGTCGTGCCGGTGCGGGCGGCGGGGCGGAAATGCGCGCGGAGCTGGAAATATTTCGATCCGGCGACGGCGGACCCGGACTTTCCGGACATCACGCCGCGCGATGCCGCTGCGGTGCGGGCCTGGGAGGCGGCACAGTCATGACATTTGCCGATCGCCTCTCGCTGGCCGGGCCGATTGCGGCGATCATTATCCTCGCCGACCAGATGTCGAAGGCGATGATCCTCGGGCTGCCGGCCCTGAACGGGCCGGGCTGCCTCGACCGGACGACGCGCTGCGGACAAATTGAAATATCCGCCATTTTCGACCTGTCCATGGTGTGGAACCGGGGCATGAGCTTCGGGACGCTGCAATCGGAGGGCATCTGGCGCTGGGCGCTTGTCGCGCTGACGCTGGCGATTGCGGGCGTGTTCGCCTGGTGGCTGCTGCAGGCGACGACGCGGCTGACCGTGGCGGCGCTCGGATTTGTCGTCGCCGGGGCCATCGGCAATGTCATCGACCGGGTGCGGTTCGGCGCCGTGGTGGACTTTCTCGACTTTTCGGGACTGTGGTTTCCCTATGTGTTCAATGTCGCCGACGCCTCGATCACTGTTGGCGCGGCCTTGCTCTTGTTCGACCAGCTTATATTGTCCCGCAAAGCTGATAAGATGCTGACCTGATGGATCGCCGGGGGCCTGACAGGTATCCGATACGGGAGAGACCAGACATGAGATTTACGACCCTGATGAGCCTTGGTGCCGCGCTTGCGGTGACGGCGGCGTGTTCCTCCGGCAGCGGCAGCCGGGCGGGCATTCCGGACGAGTTCCGCGTCGTCAAGAAGCCGCCGCTGACCGTGCCGCCGGAATACAGCCTGCGCCCGCCAACCGCCGGGACGGTCGTGCCCGCGGAGATCAGCGCCGCGCAGGCCGAAGAGGCGATAGCTTTCGGCGAGCAGGTCGGCACGGGGGCTTCCCCGGCGGAGCGGGTGCTCGTTGCCAAGGCGGGCGCGATTGCCGTGAGCGCGGTGATCCGCGACCAGATCGATTACGAGGAAGCGGGCGTCCTGCGCAAGCCGGGCCGGATTTCCGATGCCGCGACGGGCTGGACCGGCAGCGAGGAAGAGCTCGCCCTGGCCGACGGTGACAATGCCACGGGCGGTGAGGAGATCACCATCGAGCGCTCGAACGGCGCGCGGATCAAGCTGCCGGGCACGTAGGCCCCAAAGCCATGGCGGACGAGAAGCACGAGACCGGCATGCCGCTGAGGCGGCCCAAGGGCGGGCTCGCCCTGACGGGCTTCCGTGTCATCGAGCGCTCGCTGCTGGTTGCGACGGCGCTGATGACTGTGACGGCGGCCGGCATAGAGCTCTACGCCGTAATCGAGGCACGCTCGGTATCGCTCGCCGACATCCTCCTGATGTTCCTCTATCTCGAAGTCATCGGCATGGTGGTCGCCTTCTACCAGGGCGGCGGATCGCCCTTCGTCTACCCTATTTTCATTGCGATTACAGCGCTTGCGCGGCTTATCGTGCTGCAGGGCAAGGACATGGCGCCGGAGAATATCGTGTTCGAGGCAGGGGCGATCCTGCTCCTCTCGATTGCTGCCATCATCGTCGTGAGGGCGGGCTACCGGCACGACTGACATGGCCGCAGGTTTCGGGTCCCGCGCAGTGGCCGGACAGGCTATAGTCCCGGTCCATGCCTGATTCTGGTTCCCTTGCCGACCGCCCGGTGATCCGCCGCCTGCCGCCCGATGCCGTAAACCGCATCGCGGCGGGCGAGGTGATCGAACGGCCTGCCGCGGCCGTCAAGGAACTCGTCGAGAACGCGATCGATTCAGGGGCCGAGCGCATCGCCATCGAGATCGAGGCGGGCGGGCTGGCGCGCATCCTCGTGACCGACGATGGCTGCGGCATGAGCGCCGAGGACATGCTGGTTGCGCTCGAGCGCCATGCCACCTCGAAACTGGTCCCTGATTCGTTTGGACAAATCGATCTCCTGAATATTCACACCATGGGCTTTCGCGGCGAGGCGCTGCCCTCGATCGCCTCGGTCTCGCGGATGAGCCTTGTCAGCCGCGTCGCCGGCGGGGAGGCGGCCGAAGTGCTCGTCGCGGCGGGGCGCGCCGAAGGTCCGAAACCGGCCGCGTGGACCGGAACGGGGCCGAGCGGTACGCGCATCGAGGTGCGGGACCTCTTCCACGCGACGCCCGCGCGGCTGAAATTCATGAAGTCCGAGCGGTCCGAGACGCAGGCGGTGGCCGATGCGGTGCGACGGCTCGCCATGGCGCGGGCCGATATCGGCTTCTCGCTCGCCAGCCAGGGCCGGAGCCTCTTTCGCCATGCGCCGGAAGCGGGCGAGGAAGGATCGGCGCGGCTTGCCCGGCTCGGTGCGATCATGGGCCGGGAC
>CAYSED010000084.1:0-12088 GCA_964429935.1 uncultured Hyphomonadaceae bacterium | reverse complement strand
AAGGCGACTTGAAGCCACGGCCGCCGGTCGTGACGATCATGGGCCATGTCGATCATGGCAAGACCTCGCTGCTCGACGCCCTGCGCAATACCGATGTCGTGTCCGGCGAAGCGGGCGGCATCACGCAGCATATCGGCGCCTACCAGGTGCAGCTCGAATCGGGCGACCGGATCACCTTCCTCGACACGCCTGGCCATGCTGCCTTCTCGGCCATGCGGGCGCGCGGCGCCAACGTCACGGACATTGTCGTCCTCGTCGTCGCCGCCGATGACGGCGTCATGCCGCAGACGCAGGAAGCCATCGCCCACGCCAAGGCTGCCGGCGCGCCGATGATCGTTGCCGTCAACAAGATCGACAAGCCGGACGCAAACCCGGACAAGGTCCTGACCCAGCTCCTGCAATATGACGTGCAGGTCGAATCCATGGGCGGGGAAGTCCAGGCCGTGCCCGTCTCGGCGAAGACCGGGGAAGGCCTCGACAAGCTGACCGAGGCGATCACCCTGCAGGCCGAGCTTCTCGAACTGTCGGCCAATCCGAAGCGCGATTCCGATGGCGTGGTCGTCGAAAGCCAGCTCGATAAGGGACGCGGTCCGGTGGCCACCGTGCTCGTCAAGCGGGGGACGCTGAAGCCGGGCGACATCGTCGTTGCCGGTGCCCAGTGGGGCAAGGTGCGCGCGCTGTTCAACGAGCGCGGCAAGCCCATGAAGGATGCCAAGCCGTCGCTGCCGGCCGAAGTGCTCGGCCTCGACGGCGCGCCGGATCCGGGCGAACCGTTCGTCGTCGTCAAGACCGAGGCCCGCGCCCGGGAGATCGCCGCCTACCGCCAGCGGCAGAAGCGCCAGGCCACGGGCCGCGCGGGGCCTGCCGCGCGCGCGTCGCTTGAAAGCCTGCTGACGCGCCTCAAGGACGGGACGGTGGAAACCGCCGAACTGCCGGTTGTCGTCAAGGGCGACGTGCAGGGGTCGGTGGAAGCCATCTCCCAATCGCTCGACAAGATCTCGACTGAAGAGGTGAGGGCAAGGGTCATCCATGGCGCGGTCGGCGGCATATCCGAAAGCGACATCCTGCTCGCGAAAGCCTCCCAGGCTCCGATCTTCGCGTTCAATGTCCGCGCCAACAAGCAGGCCCGCGAACTGGCCGAACGCGAAGGCATCGAGATCCGCTATTATTCGGTGATTTATGATCTGATCGACGACGTCAAGAACACGCTTTCCGGCATGCTCGCGCCCGAGAAGCGGGAGACCTTCCTCGGCTATGCCGAAATCCTTGAAGTCTTCAACATCACGAAGGTCGGCAAGGTCGCCGGTTGCCGGATCACCGAAGGGTCGGTCAAGCGCGGCTGCGGCGTGCGCCTGCTGCGCGAGGACGTCGTCATCCACCAGGGACACCTCAAGACGCTCAAGCGCTTCAAGGATGAGGTCTCCGAGGTGGGCCCCGGACAGGAATGCGGCATGGCCTTCGAGCGCTATGAGGACATTCGCCCCGGCGACCGCATCGAGTGCTTCCAGGTCGAGGAAATCGAACGCCGCCTGGCCTAGGCACGATCCGCTCGCCCCAGGACCTTGCGATCTCGCCAATGGCGGGTTTTTTTGCGCGCCTCCAAACGCATTTTTTACACCTTGATGCAATCTTGCGGGGTGCCGGAACGGAGGCCGTCTTGTCCGAGAATCCGAGGCCTGCGTCAGTATCCGGACGATTTTCTCCCAGGGACCTGAAGCGGCTGACAAGCGCGACACGCCGGGGATCCGTCGGTCCGACAACCGTCTACTATGCCGGGGTCACGGCACCGGTCATCTCGGCCGGCATGGCGGTCTACACGCGTACCGTTTTCCAGGATTTCGGCCTTTCGGCCTATTGGGTCTATCTCCTGTCGGCGCTGATCGCCGCCTTTGCCGGCGTCACCTGGTACCTTATTTTCATGCGCTGGTCCTATCGGCAGACGCATGGCCGGGGCGACGAGCGGGACGCGATGATGCATGTCAGCCTGGGCGAGGACGGCTTGGAACTCAGGCGAGGCCAGGTGCGAACCTATATCGGCTGGGGCGCGATTGCCGAGGTCCGCCGGTCAGGCCGGTTCATCACGCTGCGCGTCGATGGCAGCGACACGCTCTTGATCCCTGACCGCTGGTTTGGCAAGGACATGGATCGGCGCGACGCGTTCCATTCGGAACTGAAAGCCCGCGCGGAGAATGGAAAGATCCATCATGGCCAGACGGAAGCGGGCACCAAAGTCCCCGGAACCGAGCCAGCGGCAATTGCGCGCCGGTGAACTCGTCCGGCATGCGCTTGTCGACATCCTGTCCCGCGAGGACCTTCGGGACCCTGCCCTGCAGGGCGTCTCTGTCACGGTCGGCGAAGTGCGCTGCTCGCCGGACCTGCGGCACGCGACCGTGTTCTGCAGCCCGCTGGGCGACGCCGGACCCGGCCAGGGAGATGCCGTCGCCGCAGGCCTCAATCGGGCCGCCGGCTTCCTGCGCGGCCGGCTGGCCCGCGAGATCGAGATGAAGTTCACACCCGAACTGCATTTCGTTGCGGACACAAGCTATGACCAAGCCTTTGCCATGGACGCGCTCTTGCGGCAGGCAAGGGTGCGAAGCGACATCGACCGGCCGGACACGGACGAGCACTGACCTGGCCAGGCAAGCGCAGGCGACACTCGCTATGGGACCTCAGCACGTTTGCACTGCCTGGACCGCGTTGTAGAAAATCCTTTTCTTTGCGTCATTCGCCTGTCAGGCTTTTTTCCAGTGATTCGGAATCTCAGTACGCGTACCGGCCCAGCGAAGACAGGATTGAACCCCCCATGAGCAAACGTGACGAACTGATCGAAAAATACGCCAAGCACCTTGAAGAGAAATGCGGCATGAAGGCCGACATGCCGCTGCTGACGGCGGTGACCAAGGCGTGCGGTCCGTCCATATACAATGCCGATGCCTCCACGGTGTCGGCTTCCGACCCGAAGGAACTCGAGCGCGTCAAGCAGAACTTCCTCATCAAGAAACTTGGCCTCGCCGACGGGCCGAAACTCGACGAGGGCATCAAGGCCGCCATCGACACCTATGGCAAGGCGACACGCAACAAGTATCGTGCGGTCTTCTACTACCTGCTCGTCAAGCAGTTCCGCAAGGCAAGCGCCTTCAAATAGGCGGCCGCTGCCGCAAGACGCGACCGAGACAAGCCGGCCGGGCCCTTGCGGGAGCCCGGCCGGTTTTTTTGGACCTACCAGATGCGAACCCGGTCTTCGGGTGCAAGATACAGCGCATTGTCCGGCTGGACATCGAAAGCCTCGTACCATTCGTCCATGTTCCGGATGATGCCGTTGACCCGCAGGTTCATCGGGCTGTGGACTCCGCTGAGGACGCGGCGGCGAAGCGCGGCATTGGTGCGCTTGTAACGCCGCGACTGGGCCCGGCCGAGGAAGACGCGTTGCGGCCCGGTAAATCCGTCGATCACGGGTGGTTCAGCGCCCTCCAGCGACAAGATGTAGGCATGATAAGCAACCGTCATGCCGGCGAGGTCGCCGATGTTCTCGCCAAGCGTCTGGCGCCCGTTCATGCGCAGTCCGGGCAGCGGCTCGTACTGGCTGAACTGGTCGGCAAGCCGGTCGCCCAGTGCATCAAAGGCACGCCTGTCCTGCTCGGTCCACCAGTTCTGAAGCCTGCCGTCCGGCCCGTAACGCGAGCCCTGGTCGTCGAAGCCGTGGCCGATCTCATGGCCGATGATCGACCCGATCGCGCCATAGTTCAGTGCAGCGTCCGCATACGGATCAAACAGCGGCGACTGGATGTATCCCGCGGGGATGAAGGCCTGGTTACGGGTCGGGCTGTAGAAGGCATTGATCGTCTGCGGTCCGCTCGACCATTCGCCGAGATCGACCGGACGGGCCAGTTTTCCGGCATTGAAGGCATTCGCGTGGCGCCTAGCGTTCCGGACATTGCCGAACAGGTCCTGCGGGTCGATGTCGAGGCCGGAATAGTCCCGCCAGACCTCCGGATAGCCGATCTGCCCGGTCATCGCGTCAAGCTTGGCGAGTGCTGCCTGGCGCGTACGCGGCGTCATCCAGTCGAGGGTCTCGATTCTCGCGCGATAGGCCGCCTTGATGTTCTCGAATATCCCGATCATCTGCGCTTTGGAGTCTTGCGAGAAATAGAGCTCGACATAGCGCTTGCCCACCGCCTGTTCGAGTACGTCGCCGACAAAGCCGATCGCCCGTTCGCTCCGTGTACGAACCAGAACCTGGCCGCGCAGCGTGCGGCGGTAGAAGTGGAAATCGACCTCGGCCACCCGCCGCGGCATGTAGCGGGCATTCGCGCCGGCATAGTGAAAGAGAAGATAGTCCCGCCAGACGCCGAGCGGGGCAGCCGCGAAAATTTCGGTCATCGGCGCGATGGCCGTTGGTTCCCGGACGATCACCGTCGAGGCGTCGGCGAGCCCGCGCGCCTCGAAATACCGGTCCCACGGGAAACCCGGATACCAGACGTTCATTTCCGCCCGCGTGTAGGGATTGTGCCGCCGGGTGGCATCGCGCCGCTCCGTGCGGGTCCAGTGCTGGTCGGCGATGTCACGCTCGAGGCCGAACACGGCGACTGCCCGGCGGTCGGCATCCTGCTCGCCGAACAGGGTCAGCACGGCCCGGACATGGTCGATATAGGCTTCGCGGATGATCTGCAGGCGCTCGCTCGGCGAGCTGTAATAGGCCCTGTCCGGCAAGCCGAGGCCCGCCTGCGTGACGATCGTGGCGTGGCGGTCCGGGGCATCCGGATCGACGCCGACATGAACCGCGAAGGGCCCGGTGATGCCGAGTGCCGGGTCGGCCATGGCGAGCGCGATTTCCTCATGGCTCGAGATCGACCGGATGCGGGCGAGGTCTTCCTCGAACGGTTCGAACCCAAGGGTCTCGATCCGCGCTTCGTCCATGAAGCTGCGATAGAGGTCGCGTATCCGTTGCGCATCGGTTCCCGGCACGGCGTTGGAATTGCCCGCTTCTTCGATGATGGCCGCGATGCGCGCCGCGTTGCGCTCGCGCATCTCGACGGAGAATCCCGTGCCTGACCGGTCAGGCGGGATTTCCGTCTCGCGGATCCAGTTGCCATTGGCATAGAGGAAGAAATCGTCTCCCGGCGACACGTCCGTGTCGAGAGCATCGAGCGGATAGCCCCAGGGCTCGATGACGGGAATTCGCGCCATGCCGTCGTCTGCCACCGTGACGGCATTCGGCTCGCCCGGTGCCTCGACCGCGCCGCACGCCGCAAGCCAGGCCGAAAGGACGGGCAAGAGAACCTTCATCCAGCGCAACACGTTCGGGTTTGCCTCCTGCCCGGCCTGTCCGGTCAAGGCTAGAACAATTGCACAAAATCACAATTAACAGGACCGCGAGAAATGCAGCCGGCGATCAGAACCCGCTCAGCCGGGCAAAACGGTTGCGGTGGTAACTCTCGCCGCCATAGAGCGCTTCGAGGACACGTGCCCGTTTCAGGTACAGTCCGGCATCATGGTCGTCGGTCATGCCTATGCCGCCATGCATCTGCACCGTTTCATTCGTGACAAGGTGAAGCGTTTCACCGGCACGGGCCTTGGCAAGGCTTGCCAGAAGCGGCGCATCGGCGCGGCCGGCGTCAAGGGCCGACAAGGCAGCCGCAACCGCCGAGCGTGTCAGTTCAAGTTCCGTGAACATGATCGCGGCCCGGTGCTGCAGGGCCTGGAACGAGCCGATGAGCTGTCCGAACTGCTTGCGCGTCTGCAGATAGTCGAGGGTCAACTCGAAGGCGGCAGTGGCCACCCCCAGCATTTCTGCTGCCAGTCCCGCATAAGCCCTGTCGAGCACGGGACCGAGAATGTCCGAGCCCTTGCCGGCCCCGCCGAGCTGCCCGCTCGCGAGGGAATTGTCGAAGCTGACATGGGCCGCGCCGTGGGCGTCGAGCGTGTACAGCGTCGTAATGCTGACCCCGTCGGCGTCGCGCGGGACGAGAAAAAGGCCGAGCCCAACTTCCTCGCCAGGAGCCCCGGAGACGCGCGCGACGACGAGAAACTGATCTGCCGACCGGCCGTCCGGCACGAAACGCTTGGTGCCCGAGACGGCAAGGCCGCTGGCGGTTTGCCTTGCGGTCGCTGCAATATTCAGGGGATCGTGGTGCGCCCCTTCGTCGAGGGCGAGGGCAAATGTCGCCTCGCCTGTCGCAATCATGGGCAGCCAGCGGGCAGCCAGCGCCTCGTCGCCGCAAAGCTGGATGGCGGACGCGGCGATCAGCGCCGTCTGCAGGAGCGGGGTTGCGGCGAGGGTCCGCCCCTGCGCCTCAAGGACCTGGCCGAGCCCGACTAGGCCGAAATGTTCTCCGCCCGGCTCGTCCGGTATGATGACGCCGAAAAAGCCGAGCCCGGCGAGCTTCGCCCGCGTCTCGGGATCGCTGCCGCCCGCCCCGCCATCTCGCAGCGCCCGCAGGTGCGACACGGGAAGTTCGTCGCGGACGAAGCCGAGCGCGGTCTCGCGCAGCATCGCCTGGTCTTCTGTAAGAAGGAAGGTCATCGGAACGTCTCGCTTATCCTGTCGGTCGTCCTCTCACGCCAGATGGCGGCCGCGTCGCGCCCGATCATCCGGCCGAGCCAGGCCGGAATGGCGGCGAGCGCGGCGAGCGCCGAGACAACCAGCAGGTCGCCTGCGTGGAAGCGCGTGTCGCTGAGGACAAGATAGCCGATGCCCAGCACGACGGCCGGGACGAAGGCGAGCCACCAGAGTGCCCCGCGCAGCTTCGCCCGGCCGCGCAAAAACGGAACCATGAACCCGGCTAGCAGCGGCGCGAGGAGCGTGCCGAGGACGACCAGTGTCTGGATCACTACTGGTGCTCCCTCAGCCCCAGCACGCGCTTGGCAATGACGTTGAGATTGATCTCGCTCGTGCCGCCCTCGATCGAATTGCCCTTGGCGCGCAGCATGGCGCGGGTGGCGGCGAGGGCCTGCGCCGCGAACCCTTCGCCGGCCCAGCCAAGCCCCTCGGTACCGAGCGCCTCGACGGTGAGTTCGGTTTTTTCCTGGTTCAGCTTGGCGGCGCAGTATTTGGCGATGGAGGTCGTTGCCCCGGCATCCTTACCGGACTTTGCCTCTTCCATGCTGCGCCGGATCGTCAGGCCGAAGGCCTTGTCGTACATGAGATGCTTGGCGATTCGGGCACGCAGGTCGCCGTCCGCCAGCGAACCGTCGGCACGCGTGCCGACATGGCGCTTGGCGATCTCGGCGAGGCCGAGCGCCCCGGCCCCGGCACTCGCCGATCCGAACCCGGAGGCCGAAATCGACTGGCGCTCGAACTGGAGAAGGCGCTTGGCGATCGTCCAGCCGCCATTGACCTCGCCGACAAGCTGGTCCTTCGGTACCTTCACGTCCGTGAAGAAGGTCTCGCAGAACGGCGAGGACCCGGAGATCAGCCTGATTGGCCGGGTCTCGACACCCTTGCTCTCCATGTCGAAGAGAATGAAGCTGATGCCATTATGCTTGTCGCTGTTGTCGGTGCGGACAAGGCAGAAGATCCAGTCGGCCTGGTCGGCATAGGAGGTCCAGACCTTCTGGCCGTTGACGAGATAATGGTCGCCCATGTCCTCGCAGCGGGTCTGGAGGCCCGCAAGGTCCGAACCGGCGCCGGGTTCCGAATAGCCCTGGCACCAGCGGATCTCGCCCTTCACGATGCCGGGGATGAAGCGCTTCTTCTGCGCCTCGTTTCCGAATTCGAGAAGCGCCGGCCCGAACATCCAGAGCCCGAAGGAGAACAGCGGCGTGCGGGCGCCGATCCGTTTCAGTTCCTCCGCCAGCACCCGGGCCTCGGCCCGCGACAGGCCGCCCCCGCCGTATTCGGCGGGCCATTCCGGGGCGGTCCAGCCTTTTTCTCCCATCCGGTCGAGCCAGAGTTTCGCCTCCGGATCGCGATAGGCCTGACGGCGTCCGCCCCAGATGACGTCGGCATCGCTCTCCATGGGCGTGCGCATGCCGTGCGGGCAGTTCTCCTCCAGCCAGTTGCACGCTTCGGCGCGGAACGCCTCGAGTGCGGCTGTCTCTCCATGGGCCATGACAGGTCTCCTCGCTATGTCAGACTAAGCCCCGGTCAGGCTTCCGCCAAGGGATCACCCCGCGTCAGCCAGCCGGAACTGCCCGCCCGGCCTGCAAGCCCGTCCACCTAGACCGGATAGGCGAATTCCTCGCGCGTGATCTTGCCGGACCCGTTGACATAATAGGTCCCCACCTCGCGCATCTGCATCCGCTGGCCGCTGTCCTTGTTGGTCACGTCCATGTCGAAGATGACCGAGAAGCGGTCGTCGCCATGGACGAACGGACCCTCGGCCTTGCTCGCGTGAACCTCGTGGGCCCCGAACCACCATTCATGCTTGCCGCGGATCGCATCGAGCCCGGCGGCTTCATTGGTCTCCTGGCCCGGCATGGCGACCGCCTCGGCCGATACGGCGTCTGGCGCGTAGAGCGTGTTCAGGCAGTCGGCCTCGCGGCCGTTATTGCAATAATCCACGAGTTTCGCCCCGACTTTCATGAGTTCCTGCGGTGATGGCATGGTCTCTCTCCCTGACTGACATCATGGCAGGACTTATCACGAAGGCGCCGCCATGGCGACGTTCAGAACCGTCCGGACGGCCTGTTTTCAGGTCCTGTCTCGACACCGAACAGGTTCAGGAGATGAACGAGGAGCACGACAAGACAGAAGGCGGAAAGGACGAGGACCGTCCGCCAGGGCACGATGCGCGGGCGCTCGCCATGCCATTTCCTCCCCGACTGCCAGTTGGCGAGGACGGAAAGCCCCGCAAAGGCCCCAAGCCCCGCAAGCGTCATTGCGAGATCCACAAGCCGTGCCTCCTGTCAGGTGAAGGCCGCGAGGGTCTCTGCGGGGTGATGCTGCGTCAAGGCATGCGGTGTCTTTGCCCAGTAATGGGGCTGCCGGACAAGTTCCCAGGCGGCCCGGACTGCGGCAACGGACTGCAGCGGCCAGTAGGCAGGCAGCGTCAGGACGAGCCAGAGTCGGCGAACACCCCGCGCCTTCGGCGCAGCGAGCGCGGCGGCGGCGCTGACGAGATAGCCGGCCAGAAGGACGGCGAGGCTGACCGGCGAGAAACTCATACCCGGCACGATGAGGCAGGCAAGGCCCCAAAGCGCAAGCGGCCCGTGCAGAAGCGCGGAGAGGATGGCGCCGCCGAGCAGGATGCCGCTCGCGAGCGAGCCCCGCAGGCCTAGCTGGCGGGCCGTCTGGCCCGGTTCGCGCATTAGGACACCGAAAGTCTGCATGTAGCCCTTGATCCAGCGGGACCTCTGGCGGGTCCAGATGCCGAGTGTCTCAGGGGCCTCTTCGAGCGTAGGCGGAGAGATCACGCCGGTCGTCCAGCCAAGCCGGGCTAGTCTCAGGCCGAGATCGGCATCCTCGGTGACGTTCCAGGCATCCCACCCGCCGGCCGCGACGAGGGCGTCCTTGCAAAAGTGATTGCTCGTGCCGCCCAGGGCCATGGGGAGCTGCGCCTGCGCAAGCGCCGGAAGTATCAGCCCGAACTGGATGTCATATTCGAGCCCCCACTGGGCCGCGAGCCAGCCTTGCGAGACATTGTGGGCGCGCAGGGGAGCCTGCACGCAGGCAAGCCGTCCGGATGTGTCGGCCCGGAAAGCTGCGACTGCCGCGCGGATCTGTCCCGGATGCGGCCGGTCCTCGGCATCATAGACCGTGACGAGGCTGCCGCGCGTGCGGCCGAGCCCGACATTCAAGGCACGTGGCTTCGTTCGCGGCGCACCGTCCGGCAGGACAAGGACGCTCCAGTGCTCCGGCAGGCCGGCCCCGGACAGGGCCGCCCGGGTTGCCGGGTCGTCTGCTTCGGTCAGGAAGATGATGTCGAGAAGGTGCTCCGGATAGTCGATTGCCTCGAGGGCTGAGACCAGGGCAGGGACCGAGGCTGCTTCCCGGTAGAGGGGAACAAGGACCGAAAAGGCTGGCAGGCAATCGCCGGCTCCCGCAGCGGTGGCTGGAGGCGCATCCCGGCGCGCCCTGCCGCTGGCCGATGCCACAAGCATGGCGCGCAGCCCGATCATCGCCGCGACGGCTGCGACCAGCCCAGCCCCAGCAACGGCGATGAAGGCGTCCGGCGCGATGAGCCCGCCAATGCCAGCGAGCGCCATCAGCCCGCTGACGGGCCGCGCCAATGGCTGCCTGTCCCGGGTCGACAGTATCGGCTGCGTGTCAGGGAGGGCATTCGCGCCGCGCCCGGTCTCGGCCACCGAAACCTCGATGGCCATCGGACCTCTCGTCCGGATGACAGCCCCGCGCGCAATACCCATCACAGGCAACAAACGGAATTATATCAAGCCGCTCCAGCAACCTGAAGATGAAACGTTGCGTTAGCGCAACTTATTTCGTGTCGCGGACCGATCCCGACGGTTCGCACTCCCGGCTCCCGGCCTCGCGCACGGCACCGTCGCCTGCCCGGCCTATCAGGTCATTGGCAATCTTGCGGGCCTCGCCGGGATCGCCGGAGCCCGGCCGGGGCGGGCGCGGGCCGCCCCGCCAGCCGCCTCCCCCGCCCCGTCGCCGGGACAGGAGGATGAGGATGGCCAGCAGGAGGGCCAGCCAGAAGAGCAGTTTCAGCAGGACGATCATCAGGGCCCCCGCACACCGCCTCCCTTAATTCCCGGCCTTCGGGGCGGCGATGGCGGTTTCGAGCGCCTCGATCCGGGCGAGGGCCGCATCGAGCTGTGCCCTGACCGCATCGAGTTCGTCGCGCTTGACGAGGTCCATGTCGGCCACAAAGCGGGCCATCTGGCTTTCCACAAGCGTGCGGACTTCCTCGCCCGCCGATCTCGCCGCGCCCATTGCCCCGGTCATAAGGCCGGCAAGATCATCAAGCAGTGGATTTTGGCTCGCCATGCGGCTACTCCTTCATGCGACTGTCGCCTTGTCTCCCTATCAGATGGGACGGGACGCCCTAAGAGAAAAGACCCATCATGATCGCACTTGCCGCGCTCGCCTTCCCGGAGCTGTCTCCCTACGTTTTCACGATACCGGGCTTCGAGATCTTCGGTGTCGCGATCGGCCCCTTGCCGCTGCGCTGGTATGCGGTGTCCTATATCCTCGGGCTCTTTGCCGGGTTTGCCTATGTCAACAGGCTGATAGCCAGACCGGCGCTCTATGGCGGGGCCGTGCCGCCCGTGACGAAAACCGATGTCGAGGACATCTTCGTCTGGGCCCTCGTCGGCATCATCCTTGGCGGCCGGGTCGGCTATGTCCTCTTCTACCAGTTGCCGTTCGATCCCGGCGTCCTCGCACGCGACCCCTTGAGCATCCTGCGCGTCTGGGATGGCGGCCTGTCCTTTCACGGCGGCTTCATCGGCGTCTGCCTCGTCATCTTCTTCTTTGCGCGCGCGCGGAAGATTCCCCTCCTGAGCTTTGCCGACCTTGGGGCCATGCTGGCGCCGATCCCCATCTTCACGGTGCGCCTTCTCGGCAATTTCATGAATGCCGAACTGTATGGCCGCCACACGGATGGCCCGTTCGGCATGATCTTCCCGGAAGGCGTCGCGCCGAACGCAAGCGGCCCGCCGGTGGCATGGGACCCCGTCGGCAAGCTCTGGGTCTATGCCGGCAGTGAAATGCCGCGCCATCCGAGCCAGATATACGAGGGCCTGCTCGAAGGGCTCCTGCCGTTCATCCTGCTCGGGATACTCGCGTTCCGCGCGAAGATCCTCTGCCGCCCGGGGCTCGCAACGGGTCTTTTTTTCCTGCTCTACGGGCTCGGACGGTCCATCGCCGAGAATTTCCGCCAGCCCGATGCGCATATCGACTTCCTCTTTGGCGGGGTCACCATGGGCATGCTCCTGTCGACGCCGATGTGGCTCGCGGGGGCCTGGCTGATCTGGCATGCGATGAAGAAAACGCCGGCCGGAGCGGCCAACTGAACGACACGGACCAGAGCCTGAAGGACCGGATCATCCGGCAGATCCGGATGGACGGCCCGATGCCGGTTTCGGCCTATATGCAGGCCTGCCTGCATGACCCGGTTCAGGGCTATTACGCGACGCGGCCGGGCCTCGGAACCGATTTCACCACGGCCCCGGACATCAGCCA
>CAYSED010000083.1:10003-12148 GCA_964429935.1 uncultured Hyphomonadaceae bacterium | reverse complement strand
AAGTCGCGGGAAGTCGCCGCGATCCCCGGCCTTCGCCGGGGCAGGCAAGTCGCGGGAAGTCGCCGCGATCCCCGGCCTTCGCCGGGGCAGGCAAGTCGCGGGAAGTCGCCGCGATCCCCGGCCTTCGCCGGGGCAGGCAAGTCGCGGGAAGTCGCCGCGATCCCCGGCCTTCGCCGGGGCAGGCAAGTCGCGGGAAGTCGCCGCGATCCCCGGCCTTCGCCGGGGCAGGCAAGTCGCGGCATACCGCCACCGGCGGACCGGGGTGCATCAATCTAAACCGCAGCCGGCCTGGCTCGGCTCATTTCCGCCTTAGCGGGGGATGAGCGGCCTATTCCGCGACGACCTGGTTGAACTCGCCGGAGACAGTGATCGTCACCTCGTCGCTGACGGCCGGGGCGTAGGCGCCGAGGTCGAAGGCAGAGCGGAGGATCGTGGTCGTGGCCTCGACGCCGACGGTCGGCTTCTGGCTGAGCGGGTGGATGCCGGCCTTCAGGAGCGTGACGTCGAGCGTCACCGGCTTCGTTATGCCCTTGATGGTCAGGTCGCCGGTCAGCGTGCCCGACGTGGCGCCGGTCTGGCTGAGGCCGGTCGAGACGAACGTTGCCGTCGGGTGCTCGGCGACATTGAACCAGTTCTCGCTCACGAGGTGGCCGTCGAACGCCTCGACGCCGGTATCGACGCTGGCCGGGTCGATCGTGACATTGATCGCGCTCGCGGCCGGATTTTCGGCATCGAGTTCGAGGCTCGCATCCACCGTCTCGAACTGGACGACCGGGTTGGAAAAGCCGAGATGGCTGTAGGTGAAGGTCACGTAGCCATGGCCGGGGTCCATCTTGTAGGTGCCCGCAGGAATGCCGAGCCCGTCCTGGGCCAGCGCCGGGAGGGAGGCACCGAGGAGGACGGATGCGGACAGGGCGGCAGTGCGAAGCGTGCGGAAGCGTTTCATGGCTCGGGAATTCCTCTGGCTGATGACCGGAAAGTGTTAAGCGGAGAATGATGGCCGGGGCGTGACGGTCCAAATCACGAGCCCGTGAGGTGCATCGGCACGAGCGAAGGCCCCCGGCAAAGACGCCGCCCGCTTGAAATTCTCCGGCAGGTGACGCAGAAGGCGGGGCTCCAAGCTCCCCCGTACCTGTTGCCAGAGGACCAGCGCACATGGCCGTTCAGTATGTCTACACGATGCAGGGCCTGACCAAGGTCTATCCGGGCGGCAAGAAAGTGTTCGAGAACATCCACCTGTCCTTCCTGCCGGACGCCAAGATCGGCGTCGTCGGCGTCAACGGGTCGGGCAAGTCGACCCTCCTGCGGATCATGGCCGGGGCGGACAGGGAGTTCAACGGCGAGGCCTGGGCGGCGGAGGGCGTGAAAGTCGGCTACCTCGCGCAGGAGCCGAAGCTCGATCCGGCCCTGAACGTGTTCGACAATATCGCATCCAAATGCCCGGAAAAGCTGCTGCTCGACCGGTTCAACGAGATCTCCGTGAAACTCGGCGAGGACTATTCCGACGACCTGATGGAAGAGATGACGGCGCTGCAGGAACAGGTCGATGCGGCCGATGCCTGGGACATTGATTCGAAGATCCAGATGGCGATGGAAGCCCTGCGCTGCCCGGACGACATGGCCGATGTGACGACACTGTCAGGCGGCGAGATCCGGCGCGTCGCGATCTGCCAGCTTCTCCTGTCGAAGCCCGACATGATCCTGATGGACGAGCCGACCAACCATCTCGATGCCGAGACGGTGGCCTGGCTGCAGAACTATCTCATCAATTTCCCGGGCTGCGTCATCCTCGTGACGCACGACCGCTATTTCCTCGACGACATCACGGGCTGGATCCTCGAGCTCGATCGCGGCCGCGGCGTGCCCTATCAGGGCAATTACTCGGCCTGGGTCGAGCAGAAGGCCAAGCGGATGGAGCAGGAGGCGCGCGAGGACAAGGGGCGCGCCCGGACCCTCGCCAAGGAGCTCGAATGGGTTCGCGCCGGAGCGAAGGCCCGGCAGGCGAAGTCCAAGGCCCGCATCACGGCCTATGAGGACATGGCTTCCAAGGCGGAGCGCGAAAAAGTGCTCACGGCACAGATTCGCATCCCGCCCGGCCCGCGCCTTGGCGGCGTTGTTCTGGAGACCGAAGACCTGCGCAAGGGC
>CAYSED010000083.1:8437-9993 GCA_964429935.1 uncultured Hyphomonadaceae bacterium | reverse complement strand
ATCTCCTGATCGAGGACCTGACCTTCAAGCTGCCGCCGGGCGGCATTGTCGGCGTCATTGGCCCGAACGGGGCAGGCAAGTCGACGCTGTTCAAGATGATCCTCGGACTCGAACAGCCGGACGCGGGCACGCTGCGCATCGGCGAGACGGTGAAGCTCGGCTATGTCGACCAGTCGCGCGACAAGCTCGACGACAAGAAGAATGTCTGGGAGGAGATCTCGGGCGGCACGGACGTGATCGACCTCGGCGGGGTCGAAGTGAACAGCCGGGCCTATGTCGGCGCGTTCAATTTCAAGGGGTCAGACCAGCAGAAGAAGATCGGGCTCCTGTCGGGCGGGGAACGCAACCGGGTTCACCTCGCCAAGATGCTCAAGGAGGGGGCAAACCTCCTCCTGCTGGACGAGCCGACCAATGACCTCGATGTCGAGACGCTGCAGGCGCTCGAAGAGGGCCTTGACGGGTTCCCGGGCTGCGCCGTCATCATCTCGCACGACCGCTGGTTCCTCGACCGCATGGCGACGCACATCCTGGCGTTTGAAGGCGACAGCCATGTCGAATGGTTCGAGGGCGATTTCTCGTCCTATCTCGAGGACAAGAAGCGCCGTCTCGGGCCCGACGCGGTCGATCCGAAGCGCGTCAAGTTCAAGAAGTTCGCGCGAGGCTAGGGCCTCGCCACGGGAAAAAGGCCGCTCCGGCTGGAACGGCCTTTCCGGTGTCATTCCCCGGCCATGCGGCTCAGGGCTGGCTGATCGTCACGTTCAGGGGTGCGCCGGTCGCGGCCTGCCCGTTCAGCGTGCCGACCGTGTAGGTGACCGACAGGTCGCGGTTCACGCGCAGTCCGCTGAGCGGCACCGAGCAGGTGCCGGCAAGGCTGGTCGTGCAGCTTCCGGAACTGCCGGTGCTCCAGTTTCCGGCGACAAGGACGCCGCTCGCCGAACCGCCCTGGCTGTCGGCCACGGTGACGGTCGCCGTGGCGATCCAGTTGCGCCGGCCGTCCAGGGCCGCCGAGCCTGAGAGGCCCGTGACGGTCGCCGCGCCGCCAGTGGGCGGCGGCGTGCCGCTGCAGGCCGAAGGAACCGTGAAGGACTCGGTGATCTGGAACCGGTTGTTGGGGTTTCCGCCCGTCCGGATGACGAAGCTTGCCCCGTCGCCCATGCCGAAGTCGGCAAAGGCGTTCCAGACCATGCAGGTGAAGCCGCCGCCGGAGGCCGCGAGTATGCCGTCCCGCATGTCGATATAGTCCGGGCCTGCCGGGGTGAAGTTCATGCCGTCGACCACGACGTCGAGCACGTCCTCGTTCGTCATGCCGGCAGCCCGGGCGAGCTCGCCGAGCCGCCAGAGCGTCGCGGCATAGATCTCGCCATCAAAGTGGACACTGCTGCCGGTAAAATCACCGATCGTGCGCAAATAGCCGGCATAGCGCGACGAGCGGATGCCTTCGGGGTCATTGGTCGAATATTCGCCGACCGTGTCGCGGTTGTTGTGCAGGATGGCGAGCACGTCGCTCATGCCTTCGCCGATGGCCCCCGAGACGGCCCCGCTCATCGCGCCGATCG
>CAYSED010000083.1:788-8427 GCA_964429935.1 uncultured Hyphomonadaceae bacterium | reverse complement strand
GAAGGCTTCGCGGAAGGCGTCCCGGCGGGCCAGGATCATGCGCCAGGTGAGGCCATGGCCGTATTCATGCCAGATGATGTCGGAATCGAGATCGCCGTCCCGGCCCGGATTTGTCAGCGTCCAGAGGAACATCTGCATGCGCGGGTTCGAGCCGTCGGCCGGGGTCGCGAAGTTTGCATTATTGGTGCCCGACCCGTCCTGGGCTTCTGCATTGACCGAATCGCTCGCGAGGCCGCCGCGACTGAAATTGTCTTCCTGGAAATTGCCCGTCGTCTCGACAAAGCCGTGCCGGTAGAGATCGTCGTGGATCAGGTTGTTGAAATAGAACAGGTTCTGGACCGCGACATCCTGGTTGTCGCTGAACGTCGGCGCCTGAAGCGGGAAATGCTGGGCGACAAAATTGCCGTCCGTGACGGTCGTGCCGCCGCCGTCGATGGCATTGTTCGCATCCCGGTCGAGATAGGACGACACGTTGTTGCCCCGGATGACGCGTGTCGTCTGCGAACCGGCCAGCCAGCCGGCAGGCGATTCGGCATTGCCTGTCCCCGGACCGTTGACAATTCCCTGCGCCGAGACGCCCGGATGGTCGGCGTAGACATTGTAGGAATCCTCGGCGGTGCGCAGCTCGCTCGACACGATCTGTCCGCGGCTGCCGACCAGCGTCTCGTAGAGCAGGTTGTCCGCCGCGCTCCATGTCTCTACCACAAATCCGTCTTCCAGCTGCCCGGACTGGCGGGCAATGAGAACGCGCTCGGCCGTCGGCGGCGCGAGGAAGAAATCGCTGCTGCGGGGGCCGCCGAAGGCATGCTCCACCGCTGCAGAGATGGCGTCCGTCCCGGAGACACCGGCACGAACGCGCCGGCCGTTGCCAGGTGCCGTGCGCTCGATGAGGTGGGTAAGCGTGCCGTCCCGGTTCAGGGTGGCCTTGGCATAGGCGCCATGCACGCGCAGTCCGTCGATTTCCTGACGGAAGCTCAGGTGGGTGCGCCCATTGCGGCCCTCGTGCGTCCGGTCGAGCACGAGCCGCGATGCCGATGCATTGGTCCGGCCGCGCGAGGCATTGATGAAGTCGCCTATGGCGCCGGGCGTGGAGGCTCCGGCATCCAGGCCATCCGCGCGCAAGACCTGCGCACGTTCCTGGGCAAGATGGGCATTGTCATCCTGTGCTATGGCGGTGGGTGCCATGAAGGCCAGGGTGCCGCTGAATGCCGTTGCCAGCAGGACCCGCCGTGCGTTTATCGATGTCATTGTTTTCCTCTCGATTCCCTCGCCCTCATTCAACCCATGCGAGAGCAGGCGAAAGCTGACTCGTTTTTCAGGATGCGTCCAGACAATCCGTGAAGGGATCGAAAGAATTTCTGCGGCATTTCGCAGAGCCCCGTGCGAACTTTGTCAGGATGTTCGGGCTTCTGAAGGACGGCGACCGCCCGGCAATCCACGCCTATATCGACCGGTGCTGCGCCCGTCCCGCCTATGCCAGGGCGATGGCGCTTGATGCCGAGGCAGCGCTTTAGGTCCGGCGGTCCGCTTTCAGGTCTGCGGTCAGTTCTTCCAGCTTGTCGATCAGGGCTTCGGCAGAGCCGTTGGTCCGGTCGAGCAGGTCGAGAAACTGGGCGCGCTGCTCAATCGCCAGCCAGAGAAGCTGGCCGTCAATGTTCAGCGCGACATCGACCACCTCGAACGTGTCATCCCGGGACAGGACACGCCAGCGCACGTCGAGTTCCTCGCCGTCGGTGCGCCGGATCATCGAGTTGACAATCGAGTCCGTTTCGCTGCGGTCGGTCGATCCGGTGACGATGATTTCGGAGCCGCGATACTCGTCGAACTGGACCTCGTAGGACGCAAGGCTGTATTCCCGGAAGGCGGCGCGGTAGCGGGCAAGCTCGTCCTCGCTGAAGCGGCGGGCATATTTGCCGATCACGAAGCCTGAAATGCGGTTGAAGTTCGAGAACTCGTCCATGTAGGCGCTGAACCGCTGCGTTCGCTCCTCGGTGTCGAGTTCAGGGTCGGCGAGCGTTGTCAGCACGCGACGGCCGTTCTCCTTGACGAAGGTCTCCGAGGCCGCATCAGCCATGGCAGAACCGGCCAGGGCGACGGAGAGGCCGAGCGCGAGGACGGCAGCCTTGAGATTGAGCATCGGAATGATCCCCTTGATCGATAAACGTCTAGCCGTCTTGGCCGGACAATGTGTCCGTTTCTGGGTCAGCTTGCGGCGCATCGCCGCCGAAATCGTCGAACTCGTCGAAATCCGGCAGGTCGTCATAGGGGTTATCGGTCTCCTGGCCGTCTCGGATCGCGGTCTTGCGCCCGTTGGCATAGGCGCGGCGCAGCGCCGTATAGGGTTCCGGCTGGCGGCGAAGCGACGTGAAGGCGTCATCGAATTCGGCGCGCGTATCGATAGCCGTCGTCACCGTGCGTCCGGCCCCGATATAGGTGTCGAGCAGGTCGCTCGTGCCGTATTCGATCCAGAACAGGGGATCGAAGGCGATATCGACGATGCGCCCGGTCGTGTCGCGGATATTGCTCGGGCCGAGGAAGGGGGCCATGACATAGGCTCCCATGGGCACGCCCCAGTATCCGAGCGTCTGGCCGAAATCCTCCGAATGAGGCTCGATCCCCGTCTCGCCGGCACCGGCAACGTCGATGAGGCCGGCAAGCCCGACCGTCGAGTTGATGACGAACCGGCTCAGGGTCTCGGCCGCGCGCTGGGGCTTCGCCTGCAGCACGTCATTGATGAACACGACCGGCGAGTTGAGGTTGACCAGGGCGTTGTGCAGCCCGTCCCGCGCCGGTTCCGGCACGGTGCGGATATAGCCGCGCGCCACCGGCCCGAGAAAGATTTGGTCGACCCCTTCATTGAAGCCGTAAACCTGCCGGTTCAGAGGCTCGAACGGATCGTACATGCCATCATCGGCCGACGGCGCAGCACTGGTCGCGCACGCCGCCAGGCTTGCAGACGCGATGACTAAGGCAGGGAGCAGGCGCATGGACGGTCCTCGGATGGCTGACGATGGTATATGTGCAGAAGCGGGACGGCATTCAACTCACTGCCGCGTGAATGTGAGGCAACAGGCGTGCCAGAAGACGTCTTGCAAAAACATATAAATGTGTGTTTATATGTTTCATGAGCGTCCCGCAAAGCCAGTTGATCGACATGATGCGCGCGGCTGGCGAGCCGAACCGGCTGCGCATCCTTGCCCTGCTCAGCCGCGGCGCGCTGTCGGTCGGCGAGCTTGTCCAGATCATGGGCCAGAGCCAGCCGAGGCTGTCGCATCACCTCAAGGCGCTGGCCAAAGCGGGCATTGTCGAGCGTCATCCCGAAGGGTCCTGGGTGTTCTATTCGCTCGCCCCGGGCGGACCAGAGCGGGAATTTGCCGACATGATTCTGTCGCTGGCGCTGTCCGGGACGGAGGACTTCGCGCGCGACGAGGCGAACCGCCAGCGTGTCCGGTCCGGGCGGGCGAGCGCGGCGGAGGCCTATTTCGGCGAGGTTGCCGAGACCTGGGACACGGTCCGCTCGCTGCATTTTCCGAACGAGGCGATCGAGGCCGTCCTGCTCGACCTGGCAGGGAACGGTCCGTTCGACCATATGATCGACATCGGCACGGGCACGGGGCGGATGCTGACCCTGTTCGCGCCCCGGGCGCGGCGGGCCGACGGGCTGGACCTCAGCCATCGCATGCTGACCGTGGCGCGCGCGAACCTCGATGCGGCGGGCATCACGAATGCGCATGTCCGGCAGGGCGACGCTTCCGCGCTGCCTTACGAGACCGGTTCGGCCGACCTCGTGATCGTTCACCAGGTGCTGCATTTCATCGATGCGCCGGAACGCGTCCTTGCCGAGGCGGCCCGGGTCCTCGCTCCGGATGGCCGCCTGCTGATTGTCGATTTTGCGCCACATGCGCTCGAATTCCTGCGCGAGGCGCATGGCCATCGCTGGCTCGGCATCCGTCACGAGACGCTCGGGGAATGGGCATCGGTCGCCGGGCTGGAGCTTGCCGCGCCGCATCATTTCGAGCCGCCGCAAGCCCTCGCCGAGGGCCTTGCCGTCAATATCTGGTGCGCCGTGCCGGCGCTCGCCGCCCGGGAGGCCGCAGAATGATCCTGCCGAAAGTGTCCTTCGAGTTCTTCCCGCCCAAGAGCGAAGCCATGGAAGAGAAGCTGTGGGAGGCGGTCGAGCGCCTGGAGCCCATGGAGCCGGGCTTCGTGTCGGTAACCTATGGAGCGGGCGGATCGACCCGCGACCGGACGCATCGCACGGTGAAGCGGATTGCCGAGGAAACCAGCCTGAAGCCGGCGGCCCACCTGACCTGCGTGTCGGCGACCAGGGACGACGTGCTTGGCGTTGTCGCGGACTATGCGTCTGCAGGCATCCGCCACATCGTCGCCCTGCGCGGCGATTCGCCGGAAGGCATGGGCGCAAGGTTTGCCCCGCATCCGGGCGGCTTTGCCAGCTCGGTCGACCTCGTTGCGGGAATTCGGGCGGCATGGCCCGGCCTGTTCGAGATCTCGGTCGGCTGCTATCCGGAACCGCATCCGGACAGCCGGGGCGCGGACGCCGACATTGCCCTTCTCAAGGCCAAGCAGGATGCCGGAGCGACACGGGCGATCACGCAGTTCTTCTTCGAGCCGGAGGTCTATCTCCGCTTCCTGGAACGGGCCCGGAAAGGCGGCGTGACCATGCCCATCGTGCCCGGCATCATGCTGCAGGCCAATTTCGGCGGCCTCAGGCGCATTGCAGGCCTGTGCGGCGCGAGCCTGCCGGGCTGGCTGCACGACCGCTATGAGGGACTGGAAGATGATGCCGAGACGCGCGACCTCGTGACGGCAACGATTGCCGCAGACCTCTGCCGCAAGCTCTCGGACGAAGGCGTCGATGCCTTCCACTTCTACACGATGAACAAGGCGCCGCTTGCCTTGTCGACCTGCCGCCTGCTGGGCCTGCGCCCGGTGGCGAGCAAAGCGGCCTGAAGGAGGCCTGAGACATGACACGCCAAGACCGGCTCGCCGCCCTGACCGAAGCCGCCAGCAAGCGCATCCTCATTCTCGACGGCGCGATGGGGACGCAGATCCAGACCTTCAAGCTCGAGGAAGACGACTTTCGCGGCAGCCGTTTCGGCGACTGGGAGAAGTCGCTGAAGGGGAATAATGATCTCCTCAACCTGACAAGGCCGGACATTATCGAGACCATTCACGGGCGCTATGCCGAAGCCGGTGCCGACCTGATCGAGACGAACACGTTCAGCGCGACGACGATCGCGATGGCCGATTACGGCATGGAAGCCCTCGCCGCCGAGATTGCTGAAGAAGGCGCGCGGCTCGCCCGCGCCGCAGCCGACAAGGCGGAAGCCGAACTCGGCCGGCCGGTCGGCGTGCTCGGCGCGATCGGGCCGACCAACAAGACCCTGTCACTGTCGCCGAACGTCAATGATCCGGGCTTCCGCGAAGTGACGTTCGACGAGGTGCGGGTCGCCTATCATGAGCAGGCAGCGGCCATGTCGGCGTTCGTCGATTTCTTCCTGATCGAGACGGTCTTCGATACGCTGAACGCCAAGGCGGCGATCAAGGCGCTGATCGATCTTGAGGCCGAGACGGGCGAGGCGATCCCGGTCATCCTTTCCGGAACGATCACGGATGCTTCGGGGCGGACCTTGTCCGGCCAGACGGCGGAGGCCTTCTGGTATTCTGTGCGACATGCGAAGCCGTGGGCCGTTGGCCTCAATTGCGCGCTCGGTGCGGACCTGATGCGCCAGCACGTCGCGGCGATTTCCCGCATTGCCGATACGCGCGTGATTGCCTATCCGAATGCCGGCCTGCCGAACGCGTTCGGCGAGTATGACGAGAGCCCGGAGGCCATGTCGGCGCATCTCGACGAATGGGCGAGGAGCGGGCTCGTCAACGTGCTCGGCGGCTGCTGCGGGACAACGCCGGACCATATCGCCGCCATTGCGAAGGCGGCGGCTGGCAAGGGGACACGGAAAGCTCCGAGGCCCGAGCGGGCCATGCGCCTGTCAGGGCTCGAACCGTTTGAGCTCGCGTCATGATATGTTAATTCTAGAAATAAGCACTATTCTAGAATTTGGAGGTAAACATGGGCATAAGCATCAAGAACGACGAGGTTGAGGTCATGATCCGGCGTCTGGCTGATGCAACCGGGGAGTCCGTGACGCAGGCCGTTGCGCGCGCCGTTCGGGAACGGCTGGAACTTCTGGAAGCAAGCAGCGAAGAAGCTTTAAGGCTTCGGGCGGAAAACCTGCGAAGACTGGTCGAGGAGGCCCGTCGGTTGCCTGTCTACGACCATCGCAACCTGGAGGATTTGGCTTCTGACGAGGGCTTTGACCGGGAATGATGGTTGTCGACACATCTGCCATCATGGCAACTGTGCTGCGGGAGCCGGACTGGGAAGCCTATCTGGGTGTTCTCAGCAGGGAACCGACCCTGCTCATGAGCGCCGGGACGCTGATGGAACTCGATGTCGTGGCCACGCGCCGCGGACGCAAACCCCTGCGGGACAAGATGCAGGAGATTGTCATGGCGGCAGGCGTTATCATCGTGCCGGTCGCGGGAAAGAACCTCACCCATGCCCGCCTGGGCTTTCAAGACTTCGGACGGGGGCGCGGGGAAGAGCCGTCGTCCCTGAATTTCGGCGACTGCTTTGCCTATGGTCTAGCCAAAGCTGAAGACGCACCGCTGCTCTTCAAAGGCAAGGATTTTGCGTTAACGGATGTCCGCATTGCCGAACTTCCGCAAGCAGGCAGCTGAAGGACTGCAATATGGGCAAGCAATACGATCAAATCACGGACAAGCTCGCCGCCTTCATCGCGGCACAGAAGGTCTTCTTCGTCGCGACCGCGCCCTTGTCAGGCCACGGGCATGTGAACCTCAGCCCCAAGGGCTATGACAGTTTTGCCGTGCTCGGACCGAACCGGGTCGCCTGGCTCGATGTCGGCGGCTCCGGCATCGAGACCATGGCGCACCTGAAAGAGAACGGCCGGATCACGATCATGTTCTGCGCGTTTGATGGCTCGGCTCTGATCCTGCGGCTCCATGGCAAGGGCGAGGCAGTCCAGTTCGACGATCCCCGATTTGCCGGCCTGCTCGCGCACTTTCCTGCCTTCGACAAGGCGCGGGCCATCGTTACGGTCGATGTGACCCGCATTGCCGACAGTTGCGGCTGGGGCGTGCCGTTCATGGATTTCCGCGAGGAGCGCGACCAGTTGAGGCGCTATGCCGACAATCCGGACGTGTCTGCCGATCAGTGGGCGGATAAATTCTACACCAAGAATGCGGCGAGCATTGACGGTCTCGCGGGCATCGAACGAACCGGCGAGACCTGAATGACCGATATTTCCGCAGCCCGCACCTTCGTCAATATCGGCGAGCGGACCAATGTCACCGGCTCGGCTGCCTTCCGCAAGCTCGTCACGGCGGGAGACTATCCGGCCGCTGTCGAGGTTGCGCGCAGCCAGGTCGAGAACGGCGCGCAGGTGATCGATGTCAACATGGATGAGGGCATGCTCGACGGCGTCGCCGCCATGCGGACATTCCTGAACCTGATCGCTGCCGAACCGGACATCGCGCGGGTGCCGGTGATGATCGACTCGTCGAAATGGGAGGTTATCGAGGCGGGCCTCAAATG
>CAYSED010000083.1:0-778 GCA_964429935.1 uncultured Hyphomonadaceae bacterium | reverse complement strand
GAAGGAAGGCGAGGAGCCCTTCCTGAAACAGGCCCGGACCGTCTTGTCCTATGGGGCGGCGACGGTCGTGATGGCGTTCGATGAGACAGGCCAGGCCGACACGGAGGCGCGCAAGGTCGAGATCTGCGAGCGGGCCTATCGCCTGCTGACGGAGACAGTCGGTTTTCCGCCGGAAGACATTGTTTTCGATCCGAATATATTTGCGGTCGCGACCGGCATCGGGTCGAGAAAATAATAAGGCGGCAAAGTAGGCATGTATCCTTCTCGTTCCGTGGCAACGAGCCGGTGCGCCGGGCGATGCATTCGGTATTTCTCTATCACGCCATTCCGGCGGGCATGGACATGGGCATCGTCAATGCCGGCCAGCTCGACATCTATGACGAGATCGAGCCGGAACTGCGGACCCGCGTCGAGGACGTGATCCTCAACCGGCGGCCGGACGCGACCGAACGACTTGTCGAGATTGCCGAGGGCTTTCGCGGCCAGAAGGGCAAGGTGCAGGAAAAGGACCTGCGCTGGCGCGACGCGCCGGTGAAGAAGCGGCTGGAACACGCCCTCGTCCATGGCATTACCGAGTTCATCATCGAGGATACCGAAGAGGCAAGGCAGGCCTTCGACCGGCCGCTGCACGTTATCGAAGGGCCGCTGATGGACGGCATGAACGTGGTGGGCGACCTGTTCGGGTCTGGCAAGATGTTCCTGCCGCAGGTCGTGAAATCTGCGCGCGTGATGAAGGCGGCGGTTACCCACCTTGAACCCTACATGGAAGAGGAACGCC
>CAYSED010000082.1:0-12156 GCA_964429935.1 uncultured Hyphomonadaceae bacterium | reverse complement strand
GCCGGAAGCCGAAGCCGCCGCCCGCATCAAGCTCGTCCTTCTCTGCAATGACGTGTCCCTGCGCGGCCTCATCCCGGCCGAGCTTGCCAAGGGCTTCGGCTTCTTCCAGTCAAAGCCGCCAAGCGCCTTCTCGCCCGTGGCGGCAACGCCCGACGAACTCGGCCCCGCCTGGAAAGGCGCCCTTGTCCACCTGCCCCTTCGCGTCGATTACAATGGCGCGCCGTTCGGACGGGCGGAAGCTGGCGAGGACGCGACCTTCTCGCTTGCAAGGCTCGTCTCGCATGCCGCGCGGACGCGTCCGCTCGCGGCGGGCACGATCATCGGGTCCGGGACGGTCTCCAACAAGGGAGCCGATGGCGGGCCCGGCAAGCCGGTTGCCGAAGGCGGGCGCGGCTATTCCTGCATTGCCGAGATCCGCATGATCGAGACCATTGCCGGGGGATCGCCCCGGACAGGCTTCATGCAGCCGGGCGATACCGTCCGTATCGAGATGATGGATGCGGGCGGCCATTCCGTCTTCGGCGCCATCGAGCAGGTCGTTGAGGCGGTCTGAACTGTCAATCAGTTCGCCTCAGCGGCCGCAATCGCCATCCGAAGGCATGAACGCCTGACCGAACCTTGTATTGCGGCAGCACATCCGGTCCGCAGGCCCCCGTGCCGAGGCCCCTCATGGCGGCATCGATATGGACTTCCAGCGTGTCGCGGGTGACAAGGTCGGCCAGGGTTTCGGCTTCGTTGAGGTCGGCGTCATGATGCTCCCGGACCGAGAAGCTCAAGGGCCTCGGCAGCAGGATCCCGAAGCCGCCGCCCGCGCCGTCGGACAAGGAGAACTGCCGCGCGGCCGTATGTGCGCCATGTTCCTGCGGGCGAACATAGGGATGGTATTGCTCCCGGACGGATGTTTCCCACATCCCGAATGTCTGCGCCCCTTGCCGGTCAGGGTAGGACTCGTCAGGACCCGGACCAAGCCAGGACAGGCGCGCGAACCGGCGCGGCACCTCGAAGCGCACGCCGACGCGCGGAATGTCGTCCCATGCCGCAGGAACGACAATCTCCTCGTGGACCCGCGCCTCGTCCGGCAGGAGGAGCCAAACTGTCCTGTGCGTCAGCCTTTGCCCGTTCGCGCCAATCCAGTCACGCTCGAGGCCAATCCTGACAGCGCCGTCCGCCTCATCCTCGAAGCGCGAAACCGGACCTTGCCGCAGGTAATTGAGGCCCCATTCCGTCCAGAGCCTGCACCGTGTGGGAAACAGGCTGTCGCGAACTCCGGGCTTGCCGCCGGCATTGGCCGTCGGCGCGCGCCAGACAGTGGCCGTGACATCGCCCGTGATGACGGTTTCGCCGCAGAGGTCTATGCGTTGCAACCCGCCCGCCCGGTCAAAGTAAAGGCTTGCCGGACCATTGGACACCCGGTCCGCTGCGGCAGTCCGCCTCGCCGGAAAGCCCGGAGACAAGGCCTCTTCCCGGACCGGCCCCTTCAACCGAATCTGGTCCCAGGCCACAGCCAGCCCGGCAGGTGCCCAGCTCCTTGCCGCCCTCGTCCTCCACTCAAGCAGCAGGTGCCAGTCCGAACCTGCGGCACAATCCAGCCTATACGGAATATCCGCTTCAATCGCTGTGCCCGGCGCTATCTCCAGGTCGAGGACGCCCGCCTCGACGCGCCTGCCATCACGTTGCAGGGTCCAGTGCAATTGAAGGTCGCTCGTATCCTCGAAGACCCTCCGGTTCTCAAGGCGCACCCTTCGCCCGCCTGCATGGCGCGCCGCCACGGGACGCGCCGCCCACATGTATTCCCTGAGAGCTGGGTGCGGTGCGCCATCCGGCCCGACAAGGCCGTTGATATTGAAATTGCCATCGTTCGGCTCGTCGCCGAAATGACCGCCATAGGCCCAGTAGAAATGTCCGTCTGCGTCGGTTTCCGCGAGCCCCTGGTCGCGCCAGTCCCACACGAATCCGCCGCCAAGTGCCGGCTCGGAAAAGAACGCGTCGACATAATCGCTGATCGATCCGTTAGAATTGCCCATGGCATGCGAGTATTCACAGAGGATCAGGGGCCGGTCGTCCGCGCCCGTCCGCTCTGCCCAGCGGGCCCATCCGGTGATCGCCTCGACCGATGCATACATCGGGCAGACGATGTCGGTCATGGCGCGTTCGGCTGCGTCCGGGCCCTCGCACACGCCCGTCTGCGCACTCGACACGAGGGTGACGAAACGGTCTGCAACCGCGCCTTCATACTGCACGAACCGGGTCGGGTCCATGTGCCGGGCAAACGCGGCAGCAGCCGAATGAACCGGCGCGCGGCCGGATTCGTTGCCGGTAGACCATCCAATCACGGACGGGTGGTTGCGGTCGCGCGCAATCATCCGCCGCGTCCGCTCGAATATGGCACCCTCATAGTCCGGATGGTTCGAGACCTCGTGATAACGGGCATGGCACTCCACGTTCGCCTCGTCGATCACGTAGAGACCGAGCTCGTCGGCAAGGTCGAGCAGGCGATGATCGTTCGGGTAATGCGCCGTCCGGATCGCGTTGATATTATGCCGCTTCATCACCGAAAGCTCTTCCCGCATCTCTTCGGGAGAGACGGTCTTGCCATTATGCGGATGATGGTCATGCCGGTTGACACCGATCAGGACGACGGGCTTGCCATTGATCTTCAGGCGGCGGCCCGACACCTCGACGCGCCGGAAGCCGGCCAGGGTCGCGTGGACTTCGTGGACAATTCCGTCCGGGTCCAGAAGCTCCGTCACGAGACGGTAGAGCACCGGCCGCTCGCTGGACCAGGGCGCGACATCGAGCTCGCCGAGCGCGGTCTCGGCGGCATAGCCGTGAAACATGTGCGACGAGATGACCTGTTCCATCCGTGTCCCGTCGGCGCGGAACTGGTCGACCGCCGCTTCAGGCAGGCGCCCGACCATGTCCCCGCCAAGCGTCTCGACCGACGCGCGCACGCGCCAGCCCTTCGACGGCCCCTCGACCTCCGCCCGAAGGCGAACGGCCCCCTTGCCTGTCCCGGGATCGAGATCGGCCACGACCTTCAGGTCCCGGACATGGACCTGTCCGCGCGATTCAAGGTGCAGGGAACGATGCAGGCCGCCATGGTTCCAGTGGTCCTGGTCCTCGATCCAGCTTGCATCGGAAAAGCGGATCACCATGATGGCGAGCCGGTTGCCACGCTCCGTGACATGGCCCGTCAGATCGAATTCGCTCGGCAGCCGCGAATCCTTGCCCATCCCCGCGAAGACGCCATTGCACCAGACGAGCGCGACGCTCTCGAACCCGCCAATATGCAGGATGGTACGCCGCCCGGCCCATCCCTCCGGCAAGTCGAACAGGGTTCGGTAAAGCCCTGTCGGATTGCGCTCCGGCACGTCCGGCGGGTACTGGCACGCAAACGGCATGACAATGTTCGTATAGTGGGGATGGTCGCCTGTATCCTGCCGGGTCCATGCGCCGGGCACGCGGATCGTCCGCCAGCCAGGTTCATCGGTCGACGCCATGGTCCAGCCGGATGGTGCGGCATCCGGCGAACTCGCGAGCTGGAAGGCCCAGGTTCCGTCGAGCGACAGGCGGTGCGGTCCCTCACCGCCCTCGCGCGCGGCGCCCGCGCTGACATGCGCGGTCAGGGGCGCGCGTGCGGGCAGCCGGTTGATCTCGGTCAGGCCAGGCCGGAACAGCATGGCAAGCGGAAGCGGGAGCATGAACAAGGTCCGTTAGGGCAGGTGTCGCTGCCGCACATTGGCATGGCGACGGCGTTCCGGCACCTTCAGACTGCACATGCCGCGCTTGAACGCCTCGCGCCGGCCGGCAGGCCTCTCGGCATGCGTCACCGCCTTGGGCTCCGTGCGGCCCTAAAAGCGATAACCAAGCCGGAAGCGGACAGACCGGCCGAGGATCGGACGGGCAAAAATGACGTCCGATCCCGGTGTTCCGATAACCCGGGGATTGCCTTCCGTCAGGCCCTCCGAATTGAAGATATTGTCGCCGAGGATCTCGAAATTGATCTGGTCGTTCAGCTCGAAGATCACGCCGGCATCCACCTTGGTATAGTTCGGCAGGACCTGGAGATTGTTCACGTCCGAGAAACGGTCGCCGACATAGTTCACGGCACCGAAGACATTGGTGCGCACGGGCCCTGTGTCGAAGGAATAGCTCGGCGCGAAGCGAACCTGGAAGCGTGGCTGGCGCTGGATCTGGTTGCCGCTGAGATCGACAAAGCTCGCTGCGTCCGCCCCTTGTCCGAAATTGACGAGTTCGGCGTCGAGGAATGTCCCGGTCACCGGCAGCAGGAGGTTGTCGACCGGCTCGGCCACGAGTTCAAACTCGATTCCGAACGTCTCGGCTCCGCCCTGCGAGGGCAGGATCGTGCCGTCATTCAGGATCTCGGTCGACTGAAGCCCGTCAAACTCGTTGTAGAACACGGTCGCAAAGGCGCCGAGCCGCGCGGTCGTCAGCTTGACCCCGCTTTCATAGGTGGTGACTTCCTGGACCTGGTTCAGGCCTTCGCGCAGATTGTCGAAGAACGGGAACCGGTTGCCCTGCGTGATCCGGGCAAAGACGCCGAACTCCTCGGTGAAAGCGTAATTGGCGCCGAACGAGAAGGAAATGTCGCTCGCATCCTGGTTGATCGTCGAGAACGACCCGTCGAGCACGGCGACGCCATTGTTGAACAGCGTATCCGGGTCGCCGTCCGCATCGACGGAAGAATTGTTCTCGAGCGTCGCGTCGACCGAAGAGTTCTGCCAGCGCACGCTGCCGTCAACGGTCAGTTGGTCGGTGACCTCCCACGTGTCCGACAGGAAGAGAGCAATGTCGGTTCCGTCATAGGCCGAGTTCTGGTTGAAGAACGAGCCCTGGGAGAACCCGTTAGCATCCTGGAACTGCTGGCCATTGTCGAGCTCGAGCGTGACACGCTGGGCATTGTCGGTGGCGGTGACGAGACGCGCACTTCCGAGGTTCCACCGGTCGAGCGAGGAATAGTCGGCATAGTAGACGCCGGCAGACACATTGTGCCCGAACAGGTTCTTGCTGATGACGAGTTCGTTGGAGAAATTCTCGATGTCCTTCAGGACGACCCAGTGCCCGAGCTCGATGATGTTCGTGTCGAGGCTGAGGTCTTGCCCGGTCGCCGCGTTCGTGAAGGATGCGATCCCGGCACCTGCCGCAATGCGGCCGCCGACATTGTCATCGAAAAAGTCCTGCAGGGTCTGCACCGATCCGCTGCGGGGAACGAAGCCGGTCGTGTTGGCTTCGCCGTTCAGGTAGCTGACCCTGTTGGACAGGCTGAACCCGCCGCCGAGGTCATAGTCGAAGCTCCCTCCGAGATTGACGAGATCGGCGCCGCGGCCGTCGCCCCCGTCGAACGCGGTGCCGTCCGGCAAGGTGGCAAGACGGATGTCATTGCTGCCGAACGTGCCATCATTGATGTCGAACCCCTCGAATTCGCGGATATTGCTGCCTTCCTGGATGACGGGAATGGGCAGGAGCCATGCTCCGAAATCATTCAGGTATCTGGCCGAGAGGACGACCGATCCGCGCTCGAAGTCCCGCTTGATATTGGCCGTGATCTGGCCGCCCTCTTCCGAGGTGAATTCGGAATCGCGAATGCCGTCCGACGCGGCATAGAAGCCGCCGATGAAATAGGACGTGTCTTCGGCGACCGGGCCGCTCGTTGTGAAGTCGAAACGGCGCTCTCCGAAGTCGGAGGTTCCGGCCTGCACGAAATGCTCGAATGTGTCACCGCCGGTCTTCTGCTGGAAGTTGACGGTCAGTCCCGGCTGGCCGTTCGAGAATACCGTGCTCGGACCGCCCCGGACGCCTTCGACGCGCTCGATCGTCTGGTCGACACGGAACAGTTGTGTGTTTTCGAGAAATGACAGTGTTGAAGGATGGAAGATGGATGCGCCATTGACCTGTACCGTGACGAATTCGGCGTCGCCGCCGCCCGGGAAACCGCGAACGAATATGTTCGCGCCGTTCTGGCCGCCGGAACTCTCTGCCCACACGCCGGGGATCGCCTTCAGGAGGTCGGCCGTGCTCTTCGGTCCGAACTGGGCAATGTCGTCGGAATTAAGGGATGTCGTGGCGAACGCGGCGTCCTGTTTGCGGATGCCTGCCCCGCCGGCCGTGCCGACAACGACGATTTCCCGGAGGTCCAACGGCGAGTCCTCGGCATCGGGCTCGGCATCTTGTGCCTGGGCTGCCCCGCCGATCAGGGCGGCCGCCGCGGCACCGGCCAGCAAGTGCCGGACCCTTGAACCGGCAGGCACAGGTCCGCTGGCCCCGATCCCGGGCACACGTGCGCTCTTGTTGGTGGCGGTCATGGTATCCTCCCTTCGAGAATATGAGATAGCTGTCTGTTCTGCCGCGCCGGATCAGGAAGACCGGTCACGATTATCTGCCAAGTCTATGAGTCCGTGAAATGCATTACAACGTCTTTCTGAAATGCATTTCATGAAACAGCCCAAGTGTGACACAATTGCATCAATGGCCGTACACATTGGCGTCTGGCATCTCAGCCTGTAAGACTTGGCGGCGTGGTGACGCTGCAGCGAGGATGTCATGCCGAAGGGACCCCGCAAAGCCTTGACGATGGACGATGTCGCGCGCCTTGCGAACGTATCGAAGCCGACCGTATCCCGGGCCTTGAGCGGGCACCCGGGCGTCACCACGGCAACCCGCGAGAAGGTTCTCGGGGTTGCCAGGGAGCACGGCTATGCGGTGAACCGGAACGCCCAGAAGCTGCGCGAGCCGCACACCAATACGGTGGCGGTCATCCTCGATTTCGAATCGCACGGCCGGAACCGCATTTCCGATCCCTTCATCTTCGAGCTGCTGGCCGGCGTGTCGGAAGCCCTGTCGATCCGCAATCAGGACCTCCTCCTCTCCCCGCCCGCGCTGTCGGATGCGGCAAGCTATGTCGATTTCGTCAGGTCGAGGGTCGTCGATGGCTACATTTTCCTCGGCCAGGGGACCCGTAACGCGCTTTGCCAGGAACTTGCCGAAGCGAACATGCCCATGGTCGTCTGGGGCGGACACTTGCCGGAAAACAAGTACTGCACGGTCGGCGGAGACAATGTGCTCGGCGGCATGCTCGCCGGGCAGCGTTTTGTCTCGCACCGGCGGCAAAACGTCCTCTTCATTGGCAATTCCGAACATCTCGAGATCAGGCTGAGACTGGAAGGTCTGCGCAAGGGGCTTGCGGAAGCAGACTATGACATCGCGCTCAGCGAGCTCAGCAACCGGAATTTTTCGTTCAGCGAAAGTTTTGACCTGATGCGGGCCTTCCTGCGGTCCGAGGCCCCGCCCGACGCGATATTCGCCTATAGCGACACCTCGGCAATGGCCGCGATCAGCGCGATGAACGAACTGCGGCTGGAGGCGCTGAAGGACTATTCACTCGTCGGATACAATGACATTGCTCAGTCTGCGCACTTCTCGCCCGCCATCACGACAATCAAGCAGGACACCTATGTCGCCGGCGCGCTGATCGTCGAGAAGTACATGTCCATGGTCAACGGCCATCGCCCGGCGTCGAGCACGATCCCGACGGAACTGGTGGTCCGCCACACCTGAAGCCTCCACCGTGCGATGCTGCGCAGCCTGCGCTCAGGCAGCCAGCGCTGCACGCATCGACAGCCGACGAAACATGGCAAGGACCGCCAGGAGTGCAGCAATCGGCACCAGGGACAGGTAGAAGGCTGTCGTGCCGCCAAAGGCGGCGAAGGTCTGCCCGGTGATAAAGGATCCGAGCGTCCCGCCGAGGGCGGAAAACACCACGATCAGGCCGGCCATGGCGGCATGCTGACCCCGCGGCAATGTGCTCAGGATGACCGAATTGATCGCTGGATAGACAGGGGCCAGGAACAGGCCGATCATAGGGATGACAAAGGCGGCAAGCGGCGCCGACACCCAGGAAATGTCCGGATCAGGCGTCACGCCGCCAGCGAGCGGCAGGGCAACGACGATCAGGACCGCCATGCCGACAATGCAGATATTGAGCAGCCAGTACCAGTCGAGCCTTTGCAGGATCGCCCCTGCCCCGAACCTTCCGGCGGCCAGCGCCGCCGCGAAGATGCTGCTCGCTTGCACGCTCATGTTCTGCGGCAGGTGCAGGACTTCGTTGTTGAAGGTGGGCAGCCATGTCCCGATCCCCTGCTCGAGCAGCACGTAGAGAAATGCCGACATGACAAAGACGAGCACGACCGGACGCCAGAAGAGCTGGACCATGTCGGCAAAATCCCCGCGCAGGCTCCGGCCTTCATCGGCGACAACCGCTGCGGGGAAACGCACGACCGCAAGCAGGGCGGCATTCGCCGCCGCCAACATGGCCAGCAGCCAGTAAACGCCGACCCAGCCGGCCGAGGCCGGATCCGCCGGGTCGATAAAGGCCGAGAAGATCCAGTAGCCCGACAGGACCCCGATCATGAAAAAGCCTTCCGTCGTGTTGAGGAGGCTCGCATGCTCGTTACTGGTTCCCGTCAGCAGCCCGATCGTTGCGTAGACCGAGATCTTGACGAGGGCGAAGGACACACCGATCGTCAGGAAGAGGAACTTGGTCATGGTGAAATTCGGCAGTTGCGCCATGAGAATGCAGGCGACGGCAACCAGCCCGAACCCGGCGATCATCGCGCGGCGATAACCGGCACGCGGCAGGAACGAGGCAACCAGAAACGACACGATGGCAATCGGCAGGTCCTTGAACGCTTCGAGTATGCTCGCGTCTTCCTTGGAGATGCGGAAGGTCGAAATGGACTGCAGGATCACCGTGCCGACACTGTTCAGCAGGATGGCAAAGAGAATATAGGAAGAGAACAAGGCGATACGCGCCCCGAGGAACTTCATGGCATTCCCTCCCGACACTCCGGATGACCGCAGCGACATTCGCCCGTCGGCTCCTCATGTCGTTGACATGAAATGCATTTCACTGCAAGCTGGGCATGATCGCAAGCGTCTGTCCTGACAGATGAATTCACGCGGGGGACCAAACGCGATGGGCTTGAGCAACCGCCGGACATGACTCATCTCTTCTCAATCGACGGCGACCGGCTGACCCTGCCTGCCTCGCCTTCCTCTGGCTATGCTCATGAACCTTCCGTCTTCAGCACAGGCAACGGTTTCATCGGCGTGCGCGGCGTGCGCGAAGAAGAAGGAGCATTGCAGCGCACGCGCCCCCGCGACGTCGTCTATCTGAACGGCGTGTTCGAGCACCAGCCAATCCGGTATCACGAGGGGGCCTATGGCTTCCCGCAGCAAAGCGAGGTGCGCATTCCGGTCCTCGACTGCACGGCCATGCACTTCAGGATCGATGGCGAGGCAGTCCCGAACGCTGTCTGGGCCCAATCGGCGGAGGAGCGTTGGCTCGACCTCGCAACAGGCGTGCTCTCGCGGCGCATGGCGTTCACGAACCAGAATGGCGGGAACGTGACGGTCGAGACAGAACGCTTTGTCAGCATCGACCGGCCGAACCTCGTTGCGATGCGCTGCCGGGTTGAAAGCGTTGGACATTCAGGCAGCTTCACGGTCGTCAATGCCGTGCACTCGCCCTTTCGCCAGCGGCCGCCCGGAGAAGCCTATGCGAAAGACATCTACGATCCGCGCATTGGCCCTGGCCTTTCGGATAACCCATGGCAGATGATCCGCGAGGAGGCTGGCGATGACACATGCCGCTTCCTCTACCGGACAAAGAGCAGCCGCGTCGGCGTCGCGACCATACATGGCCTCAGGTCGGAAAACGGCCGCATATCGCAGTTTCCATCCGTGAGCGGACTTCCTGCTTACATGTATGAGGGCCCTCTGGATCCGGACGATCCTCTGTCATTCGAGGCTCGCACTGTCTATGCCACAGATCGCGGCGACATCTCAGAAGACATAGGCAGCCTTGCAGAAGCCGCCTTTCAGGATGCGATGGCGGCGGACCATGACGAGCTGGCGTCCTCGCATGAAACCGCCATGCGTCTCTTCACGGCAGAGGCCGCCATCAGGATCAGTGGCGATCCCGACCTGACCGGTGCCCTCCGGTTCAACCTTCTGCAGGCATTCATGGCGACGGGGCGGGACGGCCGGTCCTCCATCGGCGCGAAGGGCCAGACCGGCGAGGGCTATGAGGGCCATGTCTTCTGGGATGCGGAGATCTTCGTCCTGCCGCACTTCACCTTCTCCCAGCCCGACATCGCGCGCAGCATGCTGATGTATCGCTACAGCATGCTCGACAGTGCACGGGCGATCGCGCGGACAATGGGGCACCGCACCGGCGCGCTCTATCCCTGGCGCACGATTACCGGGCCGGAATGCTCGTCCTATTTCCCGGCCGGGTCGGCTCAGTACCATATCAATGCCGATATTGCCTATGCCGTGCAGCAATATGTCGAGGCGAGCGGCGACCTTGAGTTTCTGCATTCCCACGGCCTTGAAATGCTGGTCGAAACCGCGAGGCTCTGGCCTCAGGCCGGATTCTTCAATCCGCGAAAGGGCGGTGCCTTCTGCATCAACCGGGTGACCGGGCCGGACGAGTATTCCGCGCTTGTCGATAATAATCTGTACACGAATATAATGGCGCGAAACCACCTCGCCTACACTTTGCGATGCCTAGATGACCTGCGGGCCGAACAACCCGGAATTTACAACGAGATCAAGAAGGCCTTCTCCCTGACCGATGCCGAAACGGATGGCTGGCGCGAGATAGCCGCACGCATGTTCCTGCCGCACGACGCAGCGAGCGGCCTCTATCTTCAGGACGAGCATATCCTCGACCGGGAGCCATGGGACTTCGCCAGGACGACTGCCGAACACTATCCCCTCCTCCTGCATCATCACCCGCTGACCATCTATCGCCATCAGGTCTGCAAGCAGGCGGATGCGGTCATGGCCATGGTCCTGTGCCCGGACAGTTTCAGCCTGCCGGAGAAGCAGGCGGCGCTTGCCTTTTATGATGCGATCACGACGCATGACTCGACACTGTCGGCCGGCTCGTTTGGCGTTCTTGCAGCGCGCTGCGGCGCGCATGACAGGGCAAGGGAGTTTCTCGAGACGACGGCCTATACCGACCTCGACGATCTCTACGGCAATTCCAGTCACGGCCTCCACATGGCAGCGCTCGCCAATTCCTGGAATGCCCTCGTCTTCGGTTTTGCCGGCCTGCAGGCCTCCGGCGGGGAACTGCGCTTCAGCCCCGAGCACGATGAGCAACTCGGGGACTACGCCTTCTCGATCCGGTTTCGCTCCCGGCAGATCCACGTCTCGGTCACCCGCGAGTCCGTTCGCTACGATCTTGCGTCCGGCGATCCCATATCGCTCACCCACCATGGCAGCGTTTGCAGGCTTGAAGACACCCTGCTGATCCCGTCAGCCAGCCGACCCGACTGCCCGCCATCAAAGGCTGCCCGATGAGCCGGTTCGAGGCCGCCATATTCGATCTCGACGGCGTCATCGCCGACACCGCCCGCTCGCATAGTCAGGCCTGGAAGAAGCTCGCTGACGAGATCGGGGTTCCGTTCGACGCGGCCATCAACGAGCGCCTGAAGGGCGTGCCGAGACTGGCGTCGCTCGACATCATTCTCCAGGCGGCCGGGCGGATTGTCCCGCACGGGGAAAAGGTCGAGCTTTCCCGCCGCAAGAATGACCATTATCTCGAACTCGTGGCAAATGTTACCAGCGCCGACCTGCTGCCGGGCGCGCGGGCCGCCATCGAGGGCATTCGGCAGGCCGGCCTGAAAACGGCACTTGCCTCAGCCAGCCGGAACGCGGTCACGCTGATTGGAAATCTCGGGATCGGCGACCTGCTAGACTATGTCGCTGACGCCAATTTCGTGCAGAATCATAAGCCGGATCCGGAAATCTTCCTCATGGCGGCAAAGGGACTGGAGGTCACGCCCGCCCGGTGCATCGCGTTTGAAGACGCCGTGGCCGGCATTGAGGCTATTCGCGCGGCAGGCATGTACGCCGTCGGCATCGGCGATCCGGTAATCCTTGCTGGGGCTGACCTCGTGTTGCCAGGCCTGTCAGGGTTCTCGATCGCCTGCCTGGAAAAGGCTGGCAGGACCCAGACGGATGCGTGAAACAGAAAACCCCTGAAATCCGAAAGGATTTCAGGGGCTTATTGGGTGCGGGAGTAGGATTTGAACCTACGACCTTCAGGTTATGAGCCTGACGAGCTAC
>CAYSED010000081.1:0-12189 GCA_964429935.1 uncultured Hyphomonadaceae bacterium | reverse complement strand
CGGATGCCCGCTTATATGATGGCAGCAAGAGAATACGTATCACATGACGAATATGAAAAATTCGCTTTTCCAGCGCGACCTGCAGGTCGAGCAGGTCATCGATGCTCATGTCCTTGAGCGAAGTTTTCATATTCGTCATGTGATTCGTATTCTCTTGCTGCCATCATATAAGCGGGCATCCGCTTATTCCCGTGTGCAGCGATAATTTATTATTCCGGCAATAGCAATATCCAAAGCCACAAAACTGTCATTTTAAGGGCGGCCTCGGCGCCGTCACCTGCCGGTCTGCCCGCGATGGCGCAGCCTGGCATCGGCGAGGACGCACGCCATCATGGCCTCGGCAACCGGCACGGCGCGAAGGCCGACACAGGGATCATGCCGTCCCCGCGTGGAAATATCGACATTTTCTCCGGACCGGGAAACCGATTTGACCGGCGTGAGTATCGACGATGTCGGCTTGATGGCGATCCGGGCGACGACTGGCTGGCCGGTGGATATGCCGCCGGCAATGCCGCCATTATTGTTGGAACCGAAAGCGGGACCGTCACTTGAGGCCCGCATTTCGTCGGCATTGTCCTCGCCGCGCAGTCCGGCGGCCCGAAACCCGGCCCCGATCTCGACACCCTTGGCGGCATTGATCGACATGAACGCGGCGGCAAGTTCGGCGTCGAGCTTGCCGTAGACCGGCGCGCCCCAGCCCGCCGGAACGCCGGTGGCCTCGACCTCGGCGATCGCGCCGACCGAGGAGCCCGCCATGCGAACCTCGTCAAGCAGGGCCTCCCATGCCGGCACGATGGACGGATCGGTTGCAAAGAACGGATTATCGTCGCGAATATTCCAGTCAGCCTCGCCGGAGGCTTCGAGCGTGCCAATTCGCACGATACGGCCGCGCACGCGAATATTATCGCCCAGCACTTTGCGCGCGATTGCGCCGGCCGCGACGCGCGACGCGGTTTCTCGGGCCGAGGACCGGCCGCCCCCCCGATAATCGCGCACGCCGTATTTGGCGTCATAGGCATGGTCGGCATGGCCGGGACGGTAAACGTCGCGAATTTCCGAATAATCCCTCGGCCGCTGGTCGGTATTCTCGATAAGGAGTGATATGGGCGTTCCGGTCGTGACCGGCCCGCCGGTGCGCTCATCCTCGAACACGCCGGACAATATGCGCACCCTGTCAGCTTCCTGCCGCTGCGTCACAAATCTCGATGTTCCGGGACGGCGCTGGTCGAGATAATGCTGAATATAACTTTCCGTCAGGGCAAGGCCGGGCGGGCAGCCATCGACTATGCACCCGATCGCCGGACCATGGCTTTCGCCCCAGGTTGTCACCCTGAACAGGTGGCCAAATGTATTATGCGACATGAGCAAGGTCCTCCGGCACGAGCTTAGAGGCAAATTCCGCGCAGGCGTAAAGGGGCGGGCTGGAATGACGCCGCCAAACATCGTAAGGCCGGGCGATGAGTGATAAGCCTATCATCCCGCCGACGCCGAGCGACACCGCCTACCAGGCTGCCGGGGACCGCCCGCCTGTACCGGACGCCGGCGACCCCGTCGCCCTGTTCGCAGACTGGCTTCGGGACGCGGCCGAAGCCGAGCCGAACGACCCGAACGCCATGGCGCTCGCGACTGTTGATCCTGACGGGATGCCGGATGTCCGCATGGTGCTCTTGAAGGATGTCGGCGAGGCGGGCTTCACCTTCTTCACGCACCGGACAAGCGCGAAAGGCAGCCAGATCGAGGCCTCCGGAAAGGCAGCGCTCGGGTTTCACTGGAAGTCCCTGCGCCGCCAGGTGCGCGTGCGGGGCCCTGTCGTCCGTGTACCCGAGGCGCAGGCAGACGCCTATTTTGCAAGCCGTGCCCGGATCAGTCAGCTCGGCGCGTGGGCGAGCGACCAGTCGCAGCCCCTCGGCTCGCGGAGCGTGCTGCAGGACAGTCTCAACGCGGTGAAAAGGCGGTTCGGCGAGACGGGCCCGGTGCCCCGTCCGGACCGCTGGGTCGGCTATGCGGTGGTTCCCGAGACGATCGAGTTCTGGCAGGACCAGCCCTGGCGACTGCATGACCGGCTCCTGTTCACCCGCGACGGCCATGGCTGGGCGCGGACGAGGCTCTGCCCGTGACCTGGACTCAGGGCGCGGCGCAGGCGTTCAGAGCCCGGTCGTCGGCTGACAGGAATTCGGCCACGCGATAAGGCTCGTCGGTCGCAATAAAGATGACGCCGCTCCTGGCGAGCGCCTCGTATTCGGCTCCGTCGCCGTCGGCCCAATAGGCGTCATCGAGCCGCTCGCCCGGCCGCCCGAGTGTTCCAAAGGCGGGCTCGACGCCTTCGCGGAGGAGGCGCTGCCAGGCGGCCTCGTCCTCGCGCTCGGTCCCGGTCCAGGCGACGAGTTTCGAGCGGTCCGCGCCAAGGGCTTCGAGCGCCGCGACATCGCGCCCGCCACGCGCATTGGCGGTCAGCATCATGCCGGGCGCGAGGCGCTGGACGAGGGCGGCGTCGGCGTCCGTGTAGGTGATGAGGATCACATGGTTCCCGGCCCCGGCGGCCTCGATGGCGCGGATGAGGCTGCGCCAGCCGGCCGTTTCCTTCTTATCGATCTCGAGGACCGCGCCGGTCGCGACGGCCCAGTCGAGAACGTCCGAGAGGAGCGGCGGCGAGAAGCCGGTGATCCGGCCGTCATTGTCCTTCAGTTTCAGCCGGGAAATGGTCTCCCAGTCGGTATCTGCAACCGCGCCCTCACCGGTCGTCGTGCGTCCGAGAGACCGGTCATGAAGGAGAAAGAGGACGCCGTCCCGGCTCGTCGCGATGTCCACTTCCAAGACGCGGATGCCGGCGTCGAACGCATGCCGGAGAGTCTCCAGCGCGTTCTCCGGATAGCCAGGCGTCGGCCCGCCCCGGTGTGCGGCGACAAGTACGCCGCCAGCCTCGCGGACACAGTCGAAAAAGCCGGGCAGGTCGGTCGTCGCGATCCCCGGCAGCGTCCCCGGCGCCCCCGTGCTTGCCGCCGCCCCGGTATCTGCCGGGCGCCCGCACGCCGCAAGGACCAGGCCGAACGCTATCGCCGCCATCCGCCGCATCCTCAGCCCTCCTCTTGCATTGCGCCCGGCCATAGCCCGAAATAAAGTCGCGCGCAAAGCAACAATAATGATCGGACCAAAGCCCCTTGAGGCAGGTCCCGGGGAGAGGGAACACCATGCTCGGCATCATGCAGGACTGGCAACTGACGACAGACAAGATTCTCGATCACGCGCGCCTTCAATACGGCACTCGGGAGGTGATAACGCGCCGGGTCGGCGGGCAGATCGTGCGGCGGACCTATGCCGACCTTCATGACCGGGCCAAGCAAGTGTCAAACGCGCTGGCAGGCCTTGGCATCGGACTAGGCGACCGCGTCGCGACGCTTGGCTGGAACTCGGCCCGCCACATGGAGAGCTGGTATGGCACGATGGGCATGGGGGCGGTGCTGCACACGATCAATCCGCGCCTGCACCCGGACCAGATCGCCTGGATTGCCAATCATGCCGAAGACAAGGTGCTGATCTTCGACACGACCTTCCTGCCCATTGTCGAGGCGATCCGCGACAAGCTCGAAACCGTGAAGCATTTCATCATCTTCGCCGACGAAGCCGACATGCCGCCGACCCGTTTTGGCGCGGTCGCATTCGACAGTTGGATCGCTAGGCAATCGACAACCTGTCGCTGGGGCGACTTTCCGGAAGAGACCGCTTGCGGGCTCTGCTACACGTCCGGCACAACGGGCGACCCGAAAGGCGTGCTCTATTCGCATCGCTCCAACGTGCTGCACACACTGATCACCATGTCCAAGGACGCCATGGGCATGGGCGCGAGCGATGTCGTCATGCCGGTCGTGCCGATGTTCCATGCCAATGCCTGGGGGCTCGCCTTCGGCTGTCCGGCCGCCGGGGCCAACATGGTCATGCCGGGCGCGCAGATGGACGGGGCGTCGATCTACGAACTGCTCGACACGGAGAAGGTCACGATTACGGCAGCCGTGCCGACGGTCTGGCTCGGGCTGCTGACCTATTTGCAGGAGAACGGCCTGAAGCTGCCGCACCTGCGCCGCGTTCTGATCGGCGGGTCGGCGGTGCCGGAGCGCATCCTGCGGGCTTTCGAGGAGGATTACGAGGTCGATGTCGTCCATGCTTGGGGCATGACGGAAACCTCACCGCTCGGCACGCTCGGCACGCTGCCGCCGCACCTGGCCGAAGCCGATATCGAGACCCGCATGAAGCAGAAGCTGAAGCAGGGACGCCCGCCGTTCGGGGTCGAGCTGAAGATCGTCGACGATGAGGGGCGGCCCCTGCCCCGGGATGCCCGCGCGTCGGGTCGGCTCATGATCCGGGGACCAGCCATTGCGTCTGGCTATTTCAAGGGCGCCGGCGGCACCGTGCTCGACCAGGAAGGCTTCTTCGACACGGGCGACGTGGCGAACATCTGTCCCTATGGCACGATGCAGATCACCGACCGGGCGAAGGATGTCATCAAGTCCGGCGGGGAGTGGATTTCGTCCATCGACATCGAAAACATTGCCGTCGGCCATCCGAAGGTCGCCAACGCTGCCGCCATCGGCATCTACCATCCCAAATGGGACGAGCGCCCGCTGCTCATCATCCAGCCGAAACCTGGTGAAACTCCGACCCGGGACGAAATCCTGAAAAGCCTCGAAGGCAAGATCGCCAAATGGTGGACCCCCGACGATGTCCAGTTCGTCGAGACTATTCCGCTTGGCGCGACCGGCAAAATCAACAAGCTCGCCCTGCGCGAGCGCTTCCGGGACTACAAGCTGCCGACCGCCTGATCGGGCTGGTCAGCGCGACCGGCGGGACGGCGCTCGATCAGCGTTCCGGCGAGGTAGGCGGCGCATCCGGCCCCGATCGAGTAGACGAAGGCTCCCGGCAGTCCGGCGATCCAGTCGCAGGCAATGAAGACGACGCTCTGCGTGCTGATGGAGAACATTCCGGCGAGCTGCCCGCCGGATCTCGTGACGATGCCAAGCACTAGCGGTACGGCGACAATGCCGCCAATCGCCGCCGAGGCGAGCACGAGCTCGCGCAGGCTCTCGCCTGATGCTGCTACCGTCGCTGCAATGAGCCCGGCGGCCACGGTCGCGGTCCGCGCGACGGCGAGCTTCTGGCGGGAGGTTGCCTGCGGCCGCACGCGCACATAACCGGAATCGGTTGCCACGGCCGAGACGGCAAGGAGCGCCGAATCGACGCTCGACAGGATCGCGGACATCAGTGCGCCGGTGAAGATGATGTAGAGCCAGGGCGGCAGGAGCGCGGTGGCAAGGTCGGCCATGTACCGGTCGCCCTCGCCGAGCGGCAGGCCAAGCTGCGAGCCGACAAGGCCGAACCCGATGGGGAAGATGCAGGCGGCGACGTACAGCCCGGCGCCGAGAATGGCCCCGTTTCGGGCGACCTCGGGCGAGCGTGCCGCCAGCGTCCGGCTGATTGCTTCCTGGGCCACGATGGAGGCGAAGATCGGCACGATCCAGACTTCGATCTTGTCGAAGATCGTCTCGTTGGGCAGGCTGAAACCGAGCTTTTCCGGCGGGATGAGATCAATGGCGGCCATGGGACCGCCCGCCGCGCTGATCATCAGCGCGAACATCACGCCAAGCCCGAGAACGAGAATGCCGCCCTGGACCATGTCGGTGACGACATCGCCGAGCAGGCCGCCGAGCAGCGTATAGGTGAGGACCAGCGCGGTTGCGGCCGTCAGGGCGACGAGGAAGCTGATGTCGGAGGTCGCCGAGAGAATGGTCGCGAGGGCAAACAATTGCGCCGAGGCCCAGACCGTGCCGCTGACGGCGATGGCGACGGCGCTCAGGGTCTCGGTGCCGGGGCCGAAGCGCTCGCGGAAGAAGCCTGCAAGTGTCAGGTGTGCGCCTGCCCTAAGCCGGGCGGCGAAGAACAGGCCGAGGAGGAGGATGCCGAGCCCGAAGGCGAACGGTTCGACACGCGCGCCGGCCATGCCGTCTGCAGCGATCTCGGCGGAGGTCGCGAGGACGGATTCCGACGCAAACCAGGTCGCGAACAGCGACATGCCGACGGCGAAGACACCAAGGCTGCGCCCGGCGACGAGATAGTCGGTTTCGGAACTTGTATTGCGCGCAACCCAGGCGGCGATGCCGAGCTGGACAAGCACATAAAGGGCGACGGCAAGCACCGTCACCGCGTTCGGGCCATCCGTCTGTCGCGCCCGGTTTGGCAGCAGGCCATGCGTGTCCCCACGAGCGATCTCCGTTGCATCCGGGGTGAACATAGGGGACAAGGCGGACGGACTGCAAACGGGAATATGAGGGAAACATGACAAGCCAAGCCGAAACAGGCCGCAACGCTGCCGGACTGCTGGCGACGCTGGCATTTGCGCTGGTTCTCTGGGCAGTCCCGGCTTTTCTTGGCGGCGATGGCGGCATCCGGAACTGGCCTTATGGCGTTTCGGCGCTCGTCCTGATTCTCGGCGGCATCTTCCTGTTCCGCCAGCAGCGGCTGACCGGGCAGGGGCTGGCGACGGTCGCCCTCGTGGTGGCCATCCTGTCGGTGATCTGGTTTGCGCTCGCCGCGCTCGGCTCGAAATGGGGCTTCTGGGACTGGCGTTTCGGGCTTCTGAAGATGACGGTGCAGCTTGGGCAGAATGTTGCCGCAGGCGGGATCGCGCTCAGTCTCGGGGCGCTGGTCATCGGGCTGGCAACACCGTCGCGCGTGCGCCCGGCGATCCTCGCGATTGGCGCGGTCCTCGTCATGGCGCTCCTTGGCGGGCGGCTCGTCGGCCTTCAGGGTGGGGCACAGGCCGTCCCGCCGATCCACGACATTCAGACCGACTGGAACGATCCGGTCGTGTTCAGTGATGCGCTGATGGCCGCGCGCGGCGACGGCTCCAATCCGGTCCGCTATGGCGAAGACGCGGTGTTCCTTCCGGCGGACAATCCGCAATTTGGCGGCCGCCTGATTGCCGACATCCAGGAAGCTGCCGAGTGCACGTCCAATGATCCGGATGTCTGCGAGGACGATCAGGCAGACCAGCCCTACCGGCCAATCGAACCGCTTGTGCTCTCCGCCGCGCCGGAGGCTGTCTTTGCCGCGGCCGAGCGCCTTGCGCGCGCCGAGGGCTGGGAGATTGTCACGGCGGATGCACCTGCCGGCCTGATCGAAGCGACGCACACGTCGCCCTGGTGGGGCTTCAAGGATGACATGGCGATCCGCATCCGTGCCGACGGCGAGGGCACGCGCGTGGACATGCGGTCCGTCAGCCGGGTGGGCGTGTCGGACCTCGGGGCCAATGCGCGGCGCGTGAGCGCGTTTCTCTATGACCTTGCCGGGCAGCGCTACGAATAGAGGCTTGTCCGGTCTTTGCCGCTTCATCCTTCGACAGGCTCATCCTTCGACAAGCTCAGGATGAGTCAGTGCCGGGGCCGGAACTCATCCTGAGCTTGTCGAAGGATGAGCTTGTCGGAGGCTGAGAGTCTCCAGGCCCGAACGTCGCTACTCTGCAGCTTTTGCCACGAGATGATAGACGCTCCCGACTTGCGGGACGGCGTCCGGTGACCGCACGACGCCCTGCTTGACGAGTTCGCGCATGTGGCCGAGCACGGAGAGGGCTGCTGCCGGGTGGAGGCGTTTCTCGACATCGGCATACATCACCGCGACCATATCGCGAATGCTCGTCTCGCCGCGGTTCAGATGGTCGAGAATGGCAACTTCGCGGCCGCGCCGGTGGGCCATATAGGCTTCGATGAAGCCGTGAACATCATGGCGGATGGGGGAGCCGTGCGTCGGCCAGAGACTGTCGTAGTTGCGGTCCTGCACTTTCTTGAGGCTCGCCATGTAGTCGCCCATGTCGCCATCGGGCGGGGCAACGATCGTGGTGGACCACCCCATGATGTGATCGCCGGAGAACAGCGCGTTTTCTTCCTTCAGGGCGAAGCAGAGATGGTTGGCCGTGTGTCCGGGTGTCGCGACGGCTTCCAGCGTCCAGTCCGGTCCGGAAATCACATCGCCATCCTTCAGGAGCCGGTCGGGCGCGAAGTTCGGGTCGTCTTCGGAGCCGAGCTCGCCCTTGGCGGTCGGCACCGAGCCGCCGAGCGCCCAGGTCTCGCATCCAGCCCATTCGGCGAAAGGCCTGGCTAGCGGGGAATGGTCCGAATGCCCGTGCGTGACGAGAACATGCGTCACTTTCTCTCCAGCGACCGCCGCCTTCAGCGCCTCGAAATGGTCGGGCAGCATCGGGCCCGGATCGATGACGGCGACGTCACCATGGCCGATAATGTAGGTGCCGGTGCCGACATAGGTGAACGGGCCGGGATTGTTCGCGATGACCCGGCGGATCAGCGGGCTCACCTCGTCGAGGCGGCCGTATTCAAAGTCTATCTCGCGGACGAAAGGTATCGGGGAAGCCATTCAGTGCTCTTACTTTTGTGAAAGTCTCTTGCTTGGCGAGGGCGCTTTTTTGCTTGCCTAGGACCGCTTGGGCGCGAAAGCGATGGCGAAGGCGCGTGCCATGCGGCGGGTTGAGCGCAATTTCGAGCCGAGCGCAAGCGCGACAGGCGGTCCCATGTCGGTCTTGTTGGCATCGACAATATGAATTCGGCCGGAGTGCCGGTCCCGGAGGACATCGACGCCGCCCCAGTCAAGCCCGATACCGGCAGCGAACCTGCGGATGATGTCGAGTTCTTCGGGTGAAAAGACGAGCCTCGGCTGGTCGAGCAGCACTTCCTGGTTCTCATTGAGGAAGCGGCGGTCCAGCAGGCGGCGCTTGCGGAAGACGACCGTCGGCTCGCCGCCGACAATGCAGGTACGCAGGTCCTCGACCAGACCGCCGGGTATCTCGTTGTCGACAAGGCGCTGGTAGGTCTTGCCGGGAACGGGCTCGACAGGGCCAATGAGGATACGCCCGTCATGGGCGGCGTTCTGCTCTGACTTCTCGACCATCGGGCCGTCATGGCTGCGCGGGTCGACCGAAAGGTCGTATCCGGCGGCCTCTGCAAAGACCCTGGCGATGTGGGACTTGGAAATGTCGCAGCAGCCGAAATTGACGAGCGTTGCGCCAGGCTTGGTCGGCGGGGCGGGATGGCTGCATTGTGTCGTGTCGTCGAACTGGAAGACGATGTCGGCACTTGCGGCATCCGGCACGATGCGGGCCCCGGCGACCTGCAGGACCGGCCATATGAAGTACCACGGGCGCGGCTTGTCCGGCACGAAGGCGATGGTCGGGCGCTTGTGACCGCTGAGACGGCGCCAGATGCGCCAGCTCTGGGCGAAGAAGTAGAAGGCAAACCAGGTGAAGACTTCGTGGAGGAGCGACAGCCGGAAGGGAATGCGCGCGCCAGTCTTCTTGACCAGAAAGCCGCCATTGTCATACTTGAAGTCTGCAAACCAGATCCGCTCGTTCATCGATCCAGGCCTTCCGGTTTCTGGCCCGGTCGCTGGCCGGGAAACTACCAATCACATGGCATGCGGGCAGGCTTGAAACAAGCGCGCCCCTGCTCAAGGCGGCCGCCGCCACCATCACGACACCGTGTCGCGATGAGCCTCCCTAGAGGACCGCAGCGAGCGCCGAAAGGTCGTAACCGGCGTCGCTTGCTGCGGCAATGATCTGCGGGCCCTTGCCCTGGCCGCGCTGCGACAGCGCCCAGGCCGTGACCGAGCGCGTGCCCGACCGGCAATAGGCAAGGACGGGCTTGGCGGCGTGCTCGATCAGCGCGCCCTGCTGGCCGATCGTTTCGGGCGAGGGGGGACCGGCAAAGGGCAGCGCCAGAAAGGCCAGGCCAAGCGCTTCGGCGTGCGCTTTCAGGGTCTCGATGGGTGGCTGGTTCTCTTCCTCGCCGTCCGGGCGGTTGCAGAGGATGGTCCGGAAGCCCATGTTCTTCGCGGCCTGCAGGTCGCTTTCCGACAATTGCGGCGCGACCGACAGGTCCGGCGTCACCTTCCTGAACTTGTCCATGGCATCGTTCTCCCAGGTGCCTAGTGTTCGATGAGGACCGGGCCGACGGCGTGGGCCGGACCGGACGAGAGGAGGCGCATCTGCCGGATGGCCGCGTTCAGCCGCTCGTCGCCCGTGAGGAGGCCAAGCATGCTGGCGGCCCTGGCCGCCTCCGAGGAGGCGCCGAACAGGCCTTCGAGGGCTTCGAGCCCGCTTTTGCGCGCGGGGTAGGGGATGAGGCGAACTTGCGTGTCGGGGTCGATACCGGCGAGTTCCTTGGCCTTGCCGATGGCATCGAGATAGCCGCCAAGCTGGTCGACAAGACCCCTGTCGATCGCATCGGCACCGCTCCAGAGCCGCCCGCGCGCCACCGCATCGACCTGCTCGACAGACATGCCGCGTCCGTCGGCGACGAGCGATACGAACCTGTCATAGCCGCGCTTGAGGCTGGCAATCACCTCGGTTCGCTGCCCGTCGGTGAACGGGTCCGAATCATAGGCATCGGCAAACGGACCACCAACGCTGATCGTGCGCGGATTGATGCCGATCCGCTCGAGCCCGCCGGAAATCGACTGTTTGCCGCCGAAAATGCCGATGGAGCCCGTAACCGTCGTCCGGCTGGCGAGAATGTAGTCGGCCCCGGTCGAGACATAATACCCCCCCGATGCGGCGAGCGAGCCCATGCTGACGACGACCGGCTTGCCGTCGGCCTGGACGCGCTCGATGGCATTCCAGATCTGGTCCGATGCCGTCGGCGAGCCGCCCGGGCTGTCGACCCGGAAGACGACGGCCTGGACGCGCTCGTTCGCGCCGGCCGCGATGATCGCCTCGGCAATCGGATCGGAGGCAAAGGCCGGCGCGTCGGCAAAGACGCCGCCGCTGCTGCCACCGGTCACGATCGGGCCTTCGCCGCCGACGACCGCAATCTGTGGCGCGCGCGCGGGCAGGCTCGGTATCCGGTAGGCCCCGATGTCGAGCAGCGCGTGTTCCCCGCCGCCGCGCGTGCGGGCCGATTCGAGGGCGTCTTCCGGCCAGCCGAGCATGTCGACAAGTCCGGCTTCGAGTGCCGCCTCGGCGCTTGTCGGGCTCGCATCGAACAGTCCCGCGAGCGCCTGCCGGTCGATGCCGCGATCGGCCGAGAGGTCGTCGAGCGAGGTGTCCCAGAGCGACTGGGCGAGCGCCGTCATGGCCTCCCTGTGGGGGCCTGTATAATCGGCTTCCTTGTAGGCGTTCGGCGCGTTCTTGTACTCGTAGAAGGCTTCGATCTCGGGCACGACGCTGATATTGTCGAAGAGGTCCTTCAGGAACAGGGTCTCGAACGTGATGCCGGCCGTCATGATGTCGGTGCCGGGCTGCAGCCAGATCTCGTCGGCCGCCGTGATGGCGCGCAGGGCCGAAGGGCCGGTGCTGAATATCCCCTGGCTGTGCGCGATGACGAACTTGCCGGCCTGCCGGAATGCGTGCAGCGCATCGCGCAATTCCTCGGCCCGCGAACTGCCGATGCTGCCTTCCGTGCCGCGAATGAAGAGGCCCTTGACCGCCGGGTCCGACGCCGCCGCATCGATGCGGCTGAGGATGTCGATGAATCCCGGCCGGCCCGACAGTGCCTCGAAGCCAGAGGCAGGCGCCTGGTCTGCATAGGGCACGCGCAGGTCGAGCGTCAGCACGAGGTCCCGCGGCTGGGGATCGCTGGCCCCTGCCGACGCCACGAACCCGATCAGGGCAAAGAGGGACACAAGGCAGAAAAGAACGAGCGCGACGAACGCACCGGCCAGCGACAGGAAGAAGGTTTTCACATCATGCTCCGGGCGAGGGGAAACAAACTCGCGTCTGGTTTATCGATAAATAATAAGAAGTCCATGGCTGAAATCAAACGGAATTGCAGAAAAATGCCATGTCGTCCCAAACCATGGCCATGGCTGGCTGGCTGGCCGTCCTGGCCGGCGGGGTGCCCTGCCGGGAAAGCTGGAGCGGGGGAGTTGCAAGTGTCCGCGCGATTCTGTATCTCCCCGTCTTCCCAATGGGGCGTGGCCAAGCGGTAAGGCAGCGGTTTTTGGTACCGCCATTCCCAGGTTCGAATCCTGGCGCCCCAGCCACACTCCGATCCGTGGCCCCAGTGCCCGTTTGATGGTGACCGCGCGGCCGCTTCTTATTTGCGCGAGCTTGCACAGGACCGCCTGCGCGCGGAGCAAAAAGTGCTTAATCAAAGATTAAGCGAGTTGATCCGCACTTGTCGGATTGCTAGCGTCACG
>CAYSED010000080.1:8456-12270 GCA_964429935.1 uncultured Hyphomonadaceae bacterium | reverse complement strand
GTCAAGGAAGTGAAGTTCCGGCCCGGCACCGACGACCACGACTACGACGTGAAGATGCGCAACCTGCGTCGCTTCATCGAGGAAGGCAACAAGGTCAAGGTCACGCTGCGCTTCCGCGGCCGCGAAATGGCCCACCAGCATCTCGGCATGGAACTCCTGAACCGGGTCCGCGACGAGTTCGACGAACTTGCCAAGGTCGAGCTCGAACCGAAACTCGAAGGCCGCCAGATGACGATGGTCATGGCCCCGCGCTAGGGGCCGTCCGGACCGAGTCCGCTGACAAGGCAGGGCCATCCCTCGTCCTGTCATCAAGTCAGTTGTCTGATTTGATGACAGGCGGGAGGACGGCGCGCCGGGGCAGGCAGTTGGCGGGGAAACGCCGCCGGCAAGCTGGAGCAAAACCTGAAGATGGCGGACCCGGCTTGCGCAAACGCGCGCCTTGCGCCATAAGCGCGCTCTTGCCGGACGCGGCAGGCCGAAAAACGGCATTGCCTGCCCGTCCCGAACCGACCCTTACGACAGGAGACGAAAATGCCGAAAATGAAGACCAAGAAAGCCGCTGCGAAGCGGTTCAGGATGACGGCTACCGGCAAGATCCGGCATGGCGTCGCCGGCAAGCGCCACCGCCTCATGAGCCACAATGCCAAGTATATCCGGCAGAACCGGGGCACGACAGATGTGTCGGCCGCAGACAAGCCGCGCATCATGAAATGGCTGCCCTACGGCCTCGACTAGGCCGCCGCCCGCCTGTCCTGAACCCCTATTGACCCCATTCCGAGGGAGACGTTCCAATGCCTCGCAGCAGAAACAAGGTTCCGGCACATGCCCGGCACAAGAAATTCCTGAAAGCCGCCAAGGGTTTTCGCGGCGCCCGGTCGAAGCAGATCCGCACCGCGATCTCGGCCGTCTGGCAGTCCGGCCAGTATGCCTATGTCGGACGGAAGGTGAAAAAGCGCTCGTTCCGTTCGCTCTGGATCCAGCGCATCAATGCCGCCGTCCGCGAGATCGACGGCGAGCTGACCTATTCGCGCCTCATGGACGGGCTCCACAAGGCCAATATCGAGGTCGACCGCAAGATGCTGTCCGAAATCGCGATCAACGAGCCGGACGCCTTCAAGTCGCTCGTCGAGCAGGCCAAGGGCGCGCTCGCCTAGGCTGCACTTGATTTTCCGCCGTTCCCTGCGAAAGCAGGGAACGCGAGCCGGCGAGCGCGGGATCTGCCGAACCCGGGGATCCCTGCCCCGTGCAGGGATGTGCGGAGGGACCGTTGAAAGAACTCGAAGCGATAGAGGCCGAAGCGCTGGCCGGGATCCGCAATGCGGGCGACCTTGCCGCGCTTGATGCCGTGCGTGTTGCCGAGCTTGGCAAGAAGGGTCGCGTCTCCGGGCTGATGAAGACGCTTGGCGCCATGTCCCCGGACGAGCGCCAGGTCATGGGTCCGGCGCTCAACAGCCTGCGCGACCGCGTCGCAGAGGCGGTTGCCGCCCGCAAGACAGAGCTTGAGGACGCCGCGCTTGACGCGCAGCTCGCGACCGAGACCGAGGACCTGACCCTGCCGCCGCGGCCCGAGCCTGTCGGCGCGCTGCATCCTGTGATGCAGGTCTTCGAGGAAATTGCCGCGATCTTCGGCGACATGGGCTTTGCCGTCGCCGAGGGGCCGGATATCGAGGACGACTGGCACAATTTCACCGCGCTCAATTTCCCCGAAGGCCACCCGGCGCGGGAAATGCACGACACGTTCTTCTTCCACCCGCAGGACGGGGCGAAGCCGAAAGTCCTGCGCACGCACACGAGCCCCGTGCAGATCCGCACCATGATGACGACGAAGCCGCCGATCCGCATCATCGCGCCCGGCCGGGTCTACCGCAATGACTGGGACGCCACCCACACGCCGATGTTCCACCAGGTCGAGGGGCTCGTCATCGGCAAGGACATCCACATGGGCCACCTGAAGGGCTGCCTGATCGATTTCGTGACGGCGTTCTTAGAGGTGGATGATGTCGAGGCCCGCTTCCGGACGCACTACTTCCCGTTCACCGAGCCGTCGGCGGAAATGGACGTGAAATATGCCCGCAAGGGCGAGACGATCGAAATCGGCGCGGGCGATGCGTGGATGGAGATCCTAGGCTCCGGCATGGTGCATCCAAGCGTCCTGAGGAATTGCGGCATCGACCCCGAGGAATACCAGGGCTTCGCCTTCGGCATGGGGGTCGACCGGCTCGCCATGCTGAAATACGGCATGCCGGACCTGCGCCCCTATTTCGAGGCGGATGCCGAATGGACCCGGCATTACGGGTTCCGGCCATGGCTGACGCCGAGCGTGAGCGGAGGGCTGAGCTGATGAAGTTTACGCTGTCCTGGCTGAAGGACCATCTGGCGACCAAGCTTTCGCTTGGCGAGATCACCTCGCTGATGGGCCAGCTCGGCCTCGAGATCGAGGAGGTCACCGACCCGGCCGCGAAGCTCGCCCCGTTCACCGTCGCCAAGGTCATCGATGCCCGCCCGCATCCGGACGCCGACAAGCTGCAGGTCTGCACGGTCGAGACGGTGGACGGAACCAAGGAGATTGTCTGCGGCGCACCGAATGCGCGGGCTGGGATGACCGCGGTCTATGCCCCGCTCGGGGCCTGGATTCCGGGGCTCGGATTCGCGCTCGATGCCGTGCCGCGCAAGATCCGGGGGGTCGAGAGCCACGGCATGCTGTGCTCGGCCAGGGAGCTGGGCGCCGGCGAGGACCATGACGGGATTGCCGATCTCGAACCCTCCTTCGCCCTCGGCACCCCGGCGGCCGAGGCGCTTGGGGCCAATGATCCTGTGGTCGATTTCGAGGTCACCCCAAACCGGCCCGACTGGCTCGGCGTCATGGGCATTGCCCGGGACCTCGCGGCGGCCGGCGGCGGACGGCTCGTCAGCCGCGAGGCAAAACCTGTCAACGGCACATATACCTGCCCGGTCGAGGTCGCGATCATCCATGCCGATGCCTGCCCGGTCTTTGCCGGGGTCATGATCCAGGGCGTCACGAACGGCCCGTCGCCGGCCTGGATGCAGAAGCGCCTCGCCGCCGTCGGTATCCAGCCGCGCAGCCTGCTCGTCGATGTCACGAATTATGTCTCGCTCGACCGCGCCAGGCCCCTGCACGCCTATGATGCCGACAAGCTCTCCGGCACGGTGACGGCGCGGTTCGGCAAGCCGAGCGAGCGGCTGGAAGCCCTCGACGGCAAGACCTATGCGATCACGCCCGACATGTGCGTCATCGCCGACGATAGCGGCCCGATCGGCCTTGGCGGCTTGATGGGCGGGCAGTCGACCGCTGTGTCTGCCGAGACCGTGAACGTGTTCCTGGAATCGGCCTGGTTCGACCCCTTGCGGACTGCCCGCACCGGCCGGGCAACCGGCATCACATCGGATGCCCGCTACCGGTTCGAGCGCGGCGTGGCCCCCGACAGTTGCATGGACGGGCTGCAGATGGCGGTCGCCCTCATCCGCGACCATGGCAGCGGCAAGGTCTCGAAGCCGATCGTCGCGGGCGCGCCGCACATGCGGGCCGAGAAGGTGACGTTTCACCCGTCCGATGTCGCCCGCTTGACGGGGCTCGAGGTGAAGGCCGCCGAAATGAAGCGCATGGTCAAGGAGCTTGGCTTCGAGATCGAGGACGCGGGCGACGCCTGGTACCTGACCGTGCCGTCCTGGCGGTTCGACATCGAGGGCTCGGCCGACCTGGTCGAGGAAGTCGCGCGCCTGGTCGGGTTCCAGCACTTGCCGGAAATCTCCCTGCCCCCGCCGGCCACCGGCATCCGGGCAACCCCCACCCCGC
>CAYSED010000080.1:1526-8446 GCA_964429935.1 uncultured Hyphomonadaceae bacterium | reverse complement strand
ATGTTCAGTTCCTGCACGTCACCCGGCTGCCACGGCATGCAGCCGGGCAGCCCCCACCCCGCTCCAGCAGCGCGTCCGGACGGCCCGGCGGACCCTCGCGGCGCGCGGCTTCCTCGAAACGGTGACCTGGAGTTTCATGGCCGGGCCGCACGCGAAACTGTTCGGCGGCGGCGATCCGGCACTTGCCATCGCCAATCCGGTCGCGAGCGACCTGTCGCACATGCGCCCGTCCATTCTCGGCAATCTCGCCCGGGCCGCGCAGAAAGGGTCTGACCATGGCGAGCGGGGCCTGCGCTTCTTCGAGGCCGGGCCGGTCTATCTCGGCGACGGGCCGAAGGACCAGCGCGCCGTCCTCGCCGCCCTCGTCAAGCCCGCCCCCGAACGCCACTGGCAAGGCGCGCCCCGGCCCTATGACGCGCAGGCCGCCAAGGCAGACCTCTACGCCGTGCTCAGCGCGCTCGGCCAGCCGCCGGAGCGCTTCCAGATCGCCGAGCCGCGCCAGGACCACTGGCATCCCGGGCGCGCCGCGCGCCTGACGCTCGGGCCCAAGACGACCATCGCCCATTTCGGCGCGCTGCATCCGCGCGTCCTGAAGGCGCTTGATGTCGATGGCCCGGTATTCGCCTTCGAGCTGAACCTGCAGGCCCTGCCGAACATGAAGGTCTCGACCACCAAGACGAGGCCCGTGCTCGAACGGGCGGGCCTGACGCCGATCCGGCGGGATTTTGCCTTCGTGGTCGGGGAAGCCGTCCCTGCCGGAGAGATCATCAGGCTTGCCGAGAAGGCCGACAAGACCCTGATTTCGGCCGTAACGGTCTTCGACGTGTTCCGCGGCGCGGCCATTGCCGAGGGCAGGAAATCGGTCGCCATCGAGGTCGTCATCCAGCCGAAACGGGAAGCGCTAACCGATGCGGATATCGATGCCCTGTCAAAGTCAATCATCGACGCCGTGACAAAGGGCACAGGCGGGGCCTTGCGCGGGTAAGGCGGGGTTCACCCCGCCATCCCCATTTCGCATTGGCGGAGTGAAACCCCGCCCTACCGGCCGGCCAGGCGGAAGAAGCGTTCCCGCATGTCCTTGTCGGTCTTGAAGACGCCGGTGAACTGGGTCGTGATCGTCGACACGTTCGGGTGGTGCACGCCCCGGGTCGTCATGCACTGGTGGACCGCGTCGATGAGGACGGCGACGCCTGCCGGGGCGAGGCTCTCCGTGATCGCATCGCAGATCTGCGCGGTCATCGTCTCCTGCGTCTGGAGGCGCTTGGCATAGAGCTCGACGACGCGGGCGAGCTTCGAGATGCCGACAACGGCCTGCGTCGGCATGTAGGCAACATAGGCCTTGCCGATGAACGGCGCCATGTGGTGCTCGCAATGGCTCTCGACATCGATCTCGCGGAGCATGACCATGTCGTCATAGCCCTGAACGTCATCGAAGGTGCGGGACAGGTACTTGACCGGGTCCTCGTTATAGCCGTGGAACCATTCCTCATAGGCCTTGACGACGCGGGAAGGCGTGTCGATCAGGCCTTCGCGGGCCGGATCGTCGCCAGCCCAGGCGAGCAGCGTGCGGACGGCCGCCTCGGCCTCCTCGCGCGACGGGCGTTTCACGGCGTCTGCGCGCACGATGTCTGTCTTCTGGGTGATGGCGTCCATTGCGGAGATTCCTGGTGCTGAGGGACGAGGGTCGAGCCGGGGTTCCTTTGCGTCGGCTGGCCAGCCGCATCAAAACCCGGACTTAACGCCCGCCCGGGTTGATACCCTCAGGGCGACAGACGCAATATAGGGGACAGGCCGGGCCGTTTCCAACTTTTTTCCCGTGGCCGACGGGACCGTGACCCGCTATCGACACTGCTTTCACGCAAAGGTGACCTGTTGACGCTCCGCTTCCACAACACGCTGACGCGCCGGAAGGAAGACTTCCGCCCCGCCGATCCGGCGCGGGTGACGCTCTATGTCTGCGGACCGACCGTCTACAATCACGCCCATATCGGCAATTTCCGGCCGGTGATCGTCTTCGACACGCTGTACCGCCTGTTGCAGCATGTCTATGGCGCGGGCGCTGTTGCCTATGCGCGCAACATTACCGATATCGAGGACAAGATCATCGCGGCGGCAGGCGAAGCCGGCGTGCCGATCGCCGAGATCACCGGCAAGTATGCCCGCATCTACCGGGACGAGGCGGCGGCGCTGAACGCCCTCAGCCCGACCTTCGAGCCGCACGCGACCGGGCACATAGACGGCATGATCGCGATCATCGCGGCGCTGATCGAGAAAGGCCATGCCTATGCCGGGACTTCGGGGGTCTGGTTCCATGTGCCGTCCATGGCCGATTATGGCCGGCTCTCGGGGCGCACGCTGGAAGACAATGAGGCTGGCGCGCGGGTGGCCGTGGACGCCGACAAGCGCGACGCGGCCGATTTTGCGCTGTGGAAGTTCGCCAGGCCCACCGACCCCGGCGATGCGATCTGGGACAGCCCCTGGGGGCGCGGACGGCCGGGCTGGCATATCGAATGCTCGGCCATGGCCGCGTCGGTGCTCGGCCGGACGATCGACATCCACTGCGGCGGCATCGACCTGCAGTTTCCCCACCACGAGAACGAGATTGCCCAGAGTGAATGCGCCCATGGCGTGCCGATGGCGCGGGTCTGGATGCATAACGGGTTTCTCGACATGTCGGGCGAGAAGATGTCGAAATCGCTCGGCAATGTCGTCCTGCTGCGGGACCTGCTCGCCGACTGGCCGGGCGAGGTCATCCGCTTTGCCATGCTGAGCGGCCATTACCGGGCACCGCTCGACTGGACCGACGATCTCCTGATGCAGGCCAAGACGACGCTCGACCGGGTCTATGGCGCGCTGCGCCGGGTCTGGGATGCGAGGGACGGCATGGCGTCCGACGGCCGGGTGTTCGCAGCGCTGTCGGATGATCTCAACACGCCGGAAGCGCTTGCCGCCCTCTCGGCGCTGGCAGGCGCGGCCAATGTCGCGGCGGACCGGCGGAACGAGGCGGCGATGGGGAATGCGCGGGCCGACCTGCTTGCCGCGGGCGCGTTGCTTGGCCTCCTGCAGTCCTCGCCCGAAGCCTGGGCAAAGGGCGCCGACAGCACAGACGCAGCGCGCGTGGATGCGCTCGTCAAGGCCCGGGACGAAGCCCGGGCAGCTCGGGACTGGGCCGAAGCCGACCGGCTGCGAGATGCGTTGGCAGCCGAGGGGATCGAGGTGATGGACGGGCCCGGCGGGGCGACCTGGCGGCGGGGTTAGCGGTCGGTCACCCTTCCCTCAGTCCCCGAGCACGAGGTCGTCGCGGTGGATGATGGCCGGGCGGCGGGAGAGGCCGAGGATCGCGTCGGCCTCTTCGGACTGGCGGCCCGCGATGAGGCGGATATCGCCGGCCGAATAGGCCGTGATGCCGCGCGCGAGCGTCTCGCCCGAGCGTGCCTTGATGGCGATGGCCGCGCCCCGGTCGAACTGGCCGTCGACCCCGACAATGCCGACCGCGAGCAGGCTTGCGCCTTTGCCGAGGGCGCGGGCCGCCCCGTCATCGACGATGACCGCGCCTTCCGGCGTCAGGTGGCCGCGCAGCCAGGTTCGCCGGGCCGTTTCGGCCGAGACGGGCGGGCGAATCCAGGTCGCGCGCTCGCCCAGGTCCAGGGCAAGGAGCGGCCTCTCGCGGTCGCCGCGCGTGATGACCGTGGCGCAGCCTGCACCATAGGCGATCTTCGCCGCCGCAATCTTGGTCGCCATGCCGCCAGACCCAACGCCTGCCGCCGCATTGACGCCGCCTGCCATGGCCTCGGTCTCCGGCGTGATTGCGGCCAGTTCGGCAATATGGCTCGCTACAGGGTCCCGCCTCGGATCGGCCGTGTAGAGCCCGTCAACATCGGAGAGGAGCACGAGCAGGTCTGCCGAGACCATCTGCGCGACGCGGGCGGCGAGCCGGTCATTGTCGCCATAGCGCAGTTCCTCGGTCGCAACCGTGTCATTCTCGTTGATGACCGGGACGACGCCTGCTTCGAGAAGGGTTTCGAGCGTCGCCCGCGCATTCAGCCAGCGGCGGCGGCGCTCGGTGTCCTCGAGCGTGAGCAAAGCCTGCGCCGTGACGAGGCGTTCGGACGCGAATGCCTCGGCAATGGCGCGCATGAGGAGCGGCTGGCCAAGTGCTGCGGCGGCCTGTTTCTCCTCGAGCCGTTTCGGCGTACCGAGCCCAAGGAGGCCCCGCCCGAGCGCGACGGCCCCGGAACTGACGAGCAGCACGTCTCGGCCCTCAGCGCGCCAGGCGGCAATGTCGGCTGCGAGCCGGGCGAGCCAGGCCGTGCGCGGCGCGCCGGAGGGGTCTGCCACAAGGGCCGAGCCGGTCTTGACGACGATCCGCTTCGCAGACCCGAGCGGCGAGCTCATGGCCGCCAGCCTGCCTCTTCGTCTGCCTCGCCTGCCGCTTCGGCGTCTTCTTCAGCCTCGATGCGCAAATGGCGGGCGATGGCATTGAGGGCGGCCTTCACCCCTTCCCCGCTCGCACCGGAAACGAGGAGCGGCTTCAGCCCGGTGGCCGCTTCGAGCGCGGCCTGCTTCGCCGCCCGTTCGCCCGTATCGAGGGCGTCCACCTTGTTGAGCGCGAGGATGACCGGCTTTTCGGCGAGGCCAACATCATAGGCTTCGAGCTCGCGGCGCACAGTTTCATAGTCGCCAGCGACATCTTCGGAGGTGCCATCAACGAGATGCAGCAAGACCTTGCAGCGCTCGACATGGCCAAGGAAGCGGTGGCCGAGGCCAGCGCCTTCCGCCGCGCCCTCGATGAGGCCCGGAATGTCTGCCAGGACGAAGCGCCGGCTCGGGCCGAGATCGACGACGCCAAGGCCGGGGTGCAGTGTCGTGAACGGATAGTCGGCGATCTTCGGCTTGGCGGCAGTGACGACGGAGAGAAAGGTCGACTTGCCGGCATTTGGCAAGCCGACGAGCCCGGCATCGGCAATCAGTTTCAGGCGCAGCCAGATCGTCCGCTCCTCGCCGGGCGCGCCCTTGTTCGCCTGGCGCGGGGCGCGGTTGGTCGAGGTCTTGAACCTGATATTGCCCCAGCCGCCATTGCCGCCCGCCGCAAGAAGCACACGCTGGCCAAGCTCGGTGAGGTCGGCGATCAGCGTTTCCTGGTCCTCCTCGAAGACCTGCGTGCCGACCGGCAGGCGGATAATGCAGTCCGACCCGCCCCGCCCGGTGCGCTGCTTGCCCATGCCGTGGCCGCCGCGCTCGGCCTTGAAGTGCTGCTGGTAGCGATAGTCGATCAGCGTGTTGAGGCCCTCGACCGCTTCGGCCCAGACATCGCCGCCCTTGCCGCCATCGCCGCCATCGGGCCCGCCGAACTCGACATAGGCTTCCCGCCGGAACGAGGCACAGCCGTTGCCGCCCCAGCCGGAGGCGATGTAGATCTTGCACTGGTCGAGAAACTTCATGGCGTTTCCGGCTTTCCATGCGCCGCGCCGGCGAGCGCGGCATCCATCGGAGCGCCGCGAACATAGCGGATTGCCGGAACCTCGCAATTGCGCCCGGTGACGAACATGCTGATCTCTCCGGCGCGCGCGAAGCCGAGCTTCCCGAGTACGCGGCCCGAAGCCGGATTGTCGGCAATATGGCCGGAGATGAACGCGCTCGTGCCAAGCGCGTCGCCCGCCCAGCCGAGGAGCGCGCCCGCCGCCTCGGTGACATAGCCCTGCCCCCAGTGCGGCTTGCCAAGCCAGTAGCCAAGCTCCCAGGCCTCGCCCGCCCGCGTCAGCCCGCAGCAGCCGATGAGCCCGGCATGGCCGCTCCGCTCGATCATGAAGGCATGTTCCTCGCCCGCATCCGCCGCCGCGATGATGCGCGGCAGCCAGGCCTCGGCATGTTCGAGGCGATAGGGGTATGGCGCACGGCCGAGATTCCACGGCAGGTCACGCTCGGACATGAACGCGGCGATTTGGCCTGCATCGTCCGGCCGGGGCCGGCGCAGCACGAGCCGCAGCGTCCTGATCTCGTGTGTCATTGCGGGCTCCTCCACCCTTGCCGGTCCGGACGGGAGGCCAAGAAAAAAGGGAGGCCCGGCTGGCCTCCCTTGAACTTTTCCGTTCGTCTGGCCGCGCCCCGCGCAGCCGCTAGTCCGGCTGCTATTCAGCTGCATCCGCAAGCGGCAGGACCGAGACATAGGCCTTGTCGCCGCGCTTGCGGGAGAACGTCACGCGGCCCTCGGCGAGCGCGAACAGCGTATGATCCTTGCCGACGCCGACATTCGCGCCCGGGTTCACCTTCGTGCCGCGCTGGCGGACAAGGATATTGCCCGGCACGACATGCTGTCCGCCGAATTTCTTGACGCCGAGATATTTCGGGTTCGAGTCGCGGCCGTTGCGTGACGAGCCGCCTGATTTCTTGTGGGCCATGACGGCGCTCCTTCAATCCTCATCCGCGATCAGTTTCGCGGGCCTTGTCTCACACTCAGGCGCCTTTTGCCAGATCGGCAGCCTGGGCAACCCAGTCATTCTTCGCAAACTTGCCGGCAGCTCCGAGTTTTTCCTCGAGCGCGGCAATGTCGTCCGCCTTCATGCCGGCGATCTGGGCAAAGCTCGTCACGCCCTCGGCGGCGAGCTTCTCGGCGAACACCTTGCCGAGGCCCTTGATCTTGGTCAGGTCGTCGGCAGCAGGCGCGGCAGCCGCTTTCGGGGCAGCTTTCGGCTTGGCGGCGGCCTTTGTTTCGTCAGCGGCAGGCGCAGCGGCCTTTTTCGGCGCGGCGGCCTTCTTTGCCGGGGCTTTCTGGCCGTCGGCGAGGATCGAGGTGATCCTCACCACCGTCTCAAGCTGGCGGTGGCCTTTCTTGCGCCGGTAGGTCGAGCGCTGGCGCTTCTTCATGATGATGACCTTGTCACCCTTGCGCCAGACCAACCCCTTGATGTCGTGCAGGTCGT
>CAYSED010000080.1:0-1516 GCA_964429935.1 uncultured Hyphomonadaceae bacterium | reverse complement strand
ACACCTCAGCACAAAGGCGCAATCCAGGGAACCCTTGTCACCCTTGCGCTGCTCGATCACGTCGCCGATGACGCTCGCGCCCGCCACGAAGGGCGCGCCGACGGTCGTCTTGTCGCCCGTGCCGAGCATCAGGACCTCGCTGAACGTGACCTGCCCGCCCGCGTCGGCCTCGAGCTTCTCGACGATGATCTCGTCATTTTCGGCAATCTTGTATTGCTTGCCGCCCGTTTTGATGACCGCGAACATTGGCGGGGTCCTTCCAGCACGTTGGTGCAGTCTTGAGTGCACGTGAATTTCAGATGTGCCCGCGCGCGAAACCCGCGCCGGGCTGGAGCGGCGGAAAAACCACAAAGGCGGCCCGGTGTCAAATGCCAAGGTGCGCGTCCCTGCGGTGCCGCTCGGCCCTTGCGCCACCGGCCATCCCGGCCTATGAGCGAGGCCCCGCGGAGAGGTGCCAGAGTGGTCGATCGGGGCGGTCTCGAAAACCGTTGTACTCGCAAGAGTACCCAGGGTTCGAATCCCTGCCTCTCCGCCAGCCAGTCTCGCCGTTCCGCCCCGATACCGATCCTCCCGGAATACTCCTGCAAATTCCGGGACTTGCCGACGCGATATCTGCCATTCCGGTCTCCCGGTCCCGCAAAACGGTCCTGCCGGAGCCGTTTCCGACGGCCGTCTCCAGAGACGCGGAAACGGGTACGCTTCGGGGTCCGAATTCCCTGATAAGCCAGATTTACAGGGAATTTTCGGGGCATTTTCGTGGGATATCGCCCGAGAAACTCCCGCATTTACCGGGACTTGCGGACTAATTCCCTAGTTCAGGAACAGGGAATTCATTTCGGCGTAACAGGGAATTGCCAAATCGGTATCAGGGAATTTTTCGGCCTGTAACAGGGAATGTCGATTTCAGAAGAAAACCGCGTCCTGATCCGCCCACCTCGGCGGAACCTGCATCCGGCGGACCTGCTTCGCTGTCAGGTCGGGCCGAATGTTCCCGGCCGCAAGGGCCCGCAGGACCCTGGGCGACAGGAATGCAAGCTGTATGTGCTGGGCAACATAGCCAAGCGTGATGCCCTCGGCCCTGGCGATCTCGTTGATCGCCTGCCCGGACTCTATACGGCCGAGCCAGTCCATGGCCTGCAGCACCCTCCGTATGAGGACAGGGTCGGGGCGCGCTGCCGGTGCGCCGTCAAGGACAAGCCGGGTCTCGACCCCGCGCCTGCGGCAGGTGAAGGGGGCAGCGATCAGATGCGGTTCGGGAGAGGCTTCGGTCCGGAGCATCACTTGTAACATGGTCTCCCCGATCGTGACCTGCTCGACCATAGACAAGGGATCATACGGTTCTCCGCCGGCCTGAAGCCGGTCTTCCGCTCGATCCACGCCCCCGTGCTGGGGGCGACTTCGTGCGTATAGGTCTGGCCGATCTCGTACTGGTTTCGATCCACGCCCCCGTGCTGGGGGCGACCCAGGCGCGGTTCCCGGCTCGCACAGACAGTTTGTGTTTCGATCCACGCCCCCG
>CAYSED010000079.1:0-12337 GCA_964429935.1 uncultured Hyphomonadaceae bacterium | reverse complement strand
CGACTATGGCGAACTCCTGCGGGCCCTGGTTGCGGAAGATGCGCTGCTTGGCATCGACATAGCCCTGCAGGCTGCCATGGCGCTCGAGGTGGTCGGCCGACAGGTTGAGGAAGACCGCCACATTGCAGCGCAGGCTTTTGACGAGGTCGAGCTGATAGGACGACAGTTCGAGGACATAGGTCGCATTGGCATGCAGGGGGGCCATGTCGAGCACGCCCTTGCCGATATTGCCGCCGATGCGCGCATCGCGCCCGGCCTGCGCCAGGACATGGCCGATCAGCGCCGTCGTGGTCGACTTGCCGTTCGTGCCGGTAATGCCGACGACTTTCGGGCGGCCGCGCTCCGGCACGGCCTGCACGGCCCGCGCGAACAGTTCCATGTCGCCGACCACCGGCACACCGGTCATCTCGGCCATGCGCACGATGCGGTGCGGCTGGGGAAACCGGTAGGGCACGCCGGGCGACAGGACGAGCGCGGCAAAGCTCTGCCAGTCCCGCTTGTTGATGTCCGAGAGGGGGACCCCGGCCGTTTCCGCCCTGGCGCGCGTCTCTTCATTGTCGTCCCAGGCATGCACGCGCGCGCCGCCGGCCGCGAGGGCCCTGGCGGCACTTAGGCCCGTGCGTCCCAGTCCGAAAACGGCGACATCGCGCCCGGCATATTCGCTGATCGGGATCATCGAACGGGCATCACCTCAGCTTCAGCGTGGCGAGGCCCGCGAGGGCGAACAGGACCGACAGGATCCAGAAGCGCACGACGACGCGCGTCTCCGGCCAGCCCTTTTTCTGGAAATGGTGGTGCAGCGGGGCCATCGCGAAAATGCGCCTGCCCTGCCCGGTCAGCCTGCGCGTCAGCTTGAACCAGCTTACCTGCATCATCACCGAAAGGGCTTCAAGCACGAACAGGCCGCCGATGATGACGAGGGCGAACTCGTGCTTCACCGCGACGGCGACGATGCCGAGCATGCCGCCGAGACCGAGCGAGCCGGTATCGCCCATGAAGACGCGCGCCGGATAGGTATTGTACCAGAGAAAGCCCATGCCTGCGCCCATCATCGCGCCGAGGAGCACGGCAAGCTCGCCGGAGCCCGGCGTGAACTGGATGCCGAGATAGTCGGCAAAGCGGAAATTGCCCGTCAGGTAGGCGATCAGCGCATAGGCGCTCGCCGCGAAGATCATCGGCACGATGGCCAGCCCGTCGAGCCCGTCGGTGAAGTTCACCGCATTGGCCGACCCGACCGTGACGACCATGCCGAACAGGATGAAGAGCGCCCCTAGCGGCAGGAAATAGTCGTTGACGAAGGGCACGGCGACACCGCCCGCGAAGGCCTGGTCGTTCGGCTCGACACTGGTGGCTGGGGCGAGGCCCGCTATGCTTTCGGCAAGCCCGGTCAGAGGCCCCCACTCGGCATGGCCGAGCGGCGTATGCGCGCCGTGAAGTCCCATGATGAAGGCGCAGGCGAGCCCGGCCGTGACGAATTCGACGAGGAGGCGCAGGCGCGCCGAAACCCCGGCATCGGTCTGCTTCGTCACCTTGGCATAATCGTCGAAAAAGCCGAGCAGCGCGAAGGTCGCCGTGACGAGCAGCACGGTCCAGATATAGGGATTGCCGAGATCGGCCCAGAGGAGCGTGCCGCCGAACAGGCCGAGCCAGATGATGAAGCCGCCCATGGTCGGGGTGCCCTGCTTGGAGAGCTGCGCCTCGAGCGAGAGGTCGCGGATCGGCTGGCCCCTGCCCTGGCGGGCACGCAGGAAATCGATCAGCGGGCCGCCGAACAGGGCGGCAAGGATGAAGGCCGTGACGACCGCCGCCCCGCTCCGGAACGTGATATAGTTCAGGAGATTGAACAGCCCGTCATCGCGGGCAAACAGCGCGTAGAACATCTAGCTACCCCTTGCACCGGGTTCTTCGGCGCGATCCATCACCATGCTGGCCGCGGCGGTACTCCACTGACGCAACTCTTCGGCAAGCTGTACCATCCCGGAGGCATTCGAGCCTTTGATCAAGAGGGTATCGCCATCACGAAGGCAGTCCCTGATGACGCCCGCAAGGCTGCTTGCCCTCGCCGCGTGATGGTGGCGGATCGTGCCCGGCAACGCCTCTGCGAGGGCCGCCATGTCGTCGCCCGAGAGGAAGGCCATCTCGGCCCCGGAGGCGGCCACCGGCGGCGCGAGCCCCGCATGCATCTCGCGCGATGCCGGCCCGAGTTCGCCCATCGCGCCGAGGGCGACGAGGCGGCGGCTTGCCGGACGCGCGGCAAGCGCCTCGAGGGCCGCCGCCATGCTTGCCGGATTGGCATTGTAGCTGTCATCGACGAGCGTGAACGTGCCGCCGCCGGGCAGGCCCAGGCGCTCGACCTGTCCGCGCCCTGACGGCGGGGCGAAGCCGTCGAGCGCCCCGGCACATTCCTCGGCGGACAGGCGGGCGATCGCGACGCCTGCAAGAAGCGCCGCAGCGGCATTGACCGCCCAGTGCGCCCCGCCTGCCCTGAGGCGAAGCGAGACGGGCGTTCCCGTCACATCGATCCGGGCAAGCGTGTCATGGCCGTCCGCCGTTACCGAGAGGACCCGCGCATCGCACCCGTCCGCGAGGCCGAAGGCGAGGCACTCGACATCGGATGCCGCCGCAGCGGCGCGGCTTGCCAGCAGGCTGCGGAACCTGTCGTCGCCGGGCAGGACCGCGACGCCGCCCGCTTCCAGTCCGGCGAAGATCCCGGCCTTCTCTTCGGCAATGGCCTCGATCGTGCCGAGGCCCTGCAGGTGGACCCCGGCAATCTTTGTGACAATGGCGCAATGCGGACGGACCATCCGGCTTCGCGGGGCAATCTCGCCCGGCGTCGACATGCCGATCTCGAAGACCGCGCGAGCGGTTTCCTGCGGCATGCGGGCGAGCGTCAGGGGCACGCCCCAGTGATTGTTGAAGCTCTTGGCCGACCAGTGGGCGGGTCCGTGCGCAGCGAAAATGCGGGCAAGCATTTCCTTGACGCTCGTCTTGCCGACCGAGCCGGTCACCGCAACCCGGACTGCATCGCACCTGGCGCGGGCCGCAATGCCCAGGGCCTCAAGCGCGGGCAGGACGCTCTCGACCCTGAGCACCGGCCCGCCAGCACTCTCTATGTCTCTTGAAACCATGGCGGCGGCGGCGCCCGCCGCAAAGGCGGCCGGCACGAAATCGTGCCCGTCTCGCTGGTCCGCCAGGGCGACGAAAAGGTCGCCGGGCGCAAGGCTGCGGGTATCAATCGAAATGCCCGTGGCAAGCCATCCGCCGGAATTCTTCCCGCCGGTTGCAGCGGCGGCATCGGCTGAGGTCCAGAGATAGTCGGTCATGATGCGCCCCCAATGGCCGCGAGCGCGGTGTCCTGATCAGAGAAGGGAAGTGTCTTGCCGCCAATGATCTGGCCGGTCTCGTGGCCCTTGCCCGCAATGAGGAGCGTGTCGCCTTTCTTCAGGCCGGCAATCGCCGTCCGGATCGCTTCGCCCCGGTCGCCGATCTCGAGGGCGCCATTGGCTTTTGAGAGGATGGCCTTGCGGATGAGCGCCGGGTCTTCGGAGCGCGGATTGTCGTCGGTGACGATCAGCCGGTCGGCATGGCGCGCGGCGATCTCGCCCATGACCGGGCGCTTGTACGGATCACGGTCGCCCCCGCAGCCGAACACGAGGACGAGGTTTCCGGCCGTGTGCGGACGGGCCGCCCGCAGGAGGACGTCGAGCCCGTCCGGCGTGTGGGCATAGTCGACGAAGACGCCCGCCCCGCTCGCCGTCTCGCCGACAAATTCCATCCGGCCCTTGACCGGAACGAGACCCTCCAGCCCGGCACAGACCGCCTCGAGGGAATCCCCCAGGGCCAGGGCGAGCCCGGCAGCCGTCAGCGCATTCAGCGCCTGGAACTCGCCGATCAGCGGCAGGTTGATGCGGGCCTCATCGCCCCGCCAGTTGAGGAACAGTGTCTGGCCCGTTGCGCGCGGCATGAGTTCGGCGATTTTCAGGTCCGCCCCGCGCCAGCCGACCGAGACAATCCGCAGCCCGGCGGCGCGCGCGGCGGCCTCGAACGCGTCGCGCTCGGAACTGTCGGCATTGATGATCGCCGGGGCCCCTTTCGGCAGGAGCTCGGAGAACAGGCGAAGCTTGGCAGCGCGGTAGTCGTCGAAGGTCGGGTGATAGTCGAGATGGTCCTGCGTCAGGTTCGTGAACGCCCCGGCCGCAAGCCGCACCGCGTCGAGCCGGTACTGGGCGAGGCCATGCGAGGACGCTTCCATGGCAGCGTGGGTGACGCCGTCCTCGGCGAGGGACTGGAGCGTAGCGTGGATCGCGACCGGGTCCGGCGTCGTGTGGCCGAGATCGACCGCGCCTTTCGGCCCGATCGCCCCGAGCGTGCCGAGACTCGCCGCCCTGCGCCCGGAGGCCGTCCATATCTGGCGGAGAAAGTCGACCGTCGAGCTCTTGCCATTTGTGCCGGTGATCGCCACCACGGTGCCCGGCTGGACCGGATGGAACCTTGCGGCAGCCCTGGCGAGGGCGAGGCGCGGCTCGGCAGCCTCGATGCCCGGAACACCCATGCCGGGCGGCAGGGCATGGCCAAGCACGGCGACCGCCCCGGCGCGGACGGCCTGCGGGATGAAGTCCCGTCCGTCAGCAGCAACGCCCTTCAGCGCGGCAAAGACAAAGCCCGGCCGGACGCGGCGGCTGTCCGCCGTCAGGCCGGACGCCTCGATGCCGCCAGCCGGACCCGGCACCTCGTCGAACAGTCTGTCGAGCCTCATGGAGCCCTCCTCTCGGCGAAGGCGCGGGTGGCCGGGCCCAGCGCGCCGACATCAGGCTTGACGCCCAGGAAAGGCGCGATCCGCTCGATCACCCGGCCCGCCACGGGCGCGGCATTGCGCGCCGCCGTTGCGCCGTCGCCCTCGTCTGCCTTCGGGTCATCGAGAAGGATCAATACGACATATTCAGGGCTGCCCGCAGGAAAGAGCGCCGCAAAGGTCGCGATGTTGCGGTCCTGCGAATAGCCCCCTGCCACGGGCTTTTCGGCCGTGCCGGTCTTGCCGGCGATCGCATAGCCCGGAATGTCGGCCCCGTGGCCCGTTCCCCCGGTCACGGCAAGCCGCAGCATGCCGACGACAATGGCCGCCGTCTCCGGCCGCCAGAGTTGTGCCGCAGGGGCCGTGTCGGCCCTTGGGACAAGGGTGAGCGTCGGCGCGGCGCCGTCATTGGCGAAGGCGGCAAAGACGCGGGCAAACGCGACCGGTGTCACCGCGATGCCGTGCCCGAAGCTGAGCGTTGCGGTCTCGAGCGGGCCCCAGCGTTGCGGCAGCAGCGGGGCGGCGGCAGGAAGCGCCTCGAAGGCCGGCGGGTCCATGAGGCCCGTCTTGCGGTAGGCTGACACGAGGCCGCCCGGCCCGAGCGCCGCGCCGATCTTCACCGTGCCGACATTGGAACTCTCGGCAAGAACATGGGCGACATCGACACGATCAGCCCCCGGATGGGTATCGGTGATCGTCTTGCCGGCGATGACGAGCGGGTCTCTCGTGTTGAAGACGTCGCCCGGGCGGACGGCTCCGGCATCGAGGGCGGCGGCGACCGTGAGCGGCTTGAACACCGAACCAAGCTCGTACAGCGCGCCGGTTGCGCGGTTCAGGCGCGCCTCTTCGGTTGCCTCCGCCGGGCGGTTCGGGTCGAAGGCCGGCCAGCTTGCCAGCGCCCGGATCTCGCCTGTGCGCGCGGCGATGACGAGACCCGCAGCGCCCGCCGCATCATGTCGCTCGGCGGCCCGCTCCAGTTCGTCCTCGAGCGCGAACTGGACGCTCGAATCGATGGTCAGGCGCAGCGGCTCCCCGCCGCGCGCCAGCACCGTGTCGAACGATCGCTCGACGCCCATCTGGCCCCGGCCGTCGACATCGGCATGGCCGAGTAGGTGCCCGGACTGGGTGCCGCGCGGATAGACGCGCTGGCTTTCGGCGCGGAAGTGCAGGCCTTCGAGGCCAAGATCGAACACCGCCTGGCGCTGGCGGGGGGTGAGGCCGCGCCGGATCCACTCGAACCGTCGGCTGCGGTCCTCCAGGCGCAGGGCAAGGTCCTCTTGCGGCAGGTCCGGAAAGACCGTGGCAAGGGCCTCGACGAGTTCGCCGGCGTCCCAGATCGCGCGCGGGTCCGCAAACAGGGACCAGACCGTGACCGACGTCGCCAGCAGCTCGCCATTGCGGTCGACAATGTCCGCCCGGCGGGCGCGCTCGGGCTGCGCCGCTGCTGCCTGCGTCCGCGACCCCGCGCCGCTCGTCGCCACGAGGCCGGCCTTGACGCCGAGCACGGAAAACACCGCTGCCATGGCAAGGGCGACAAGTGCGGCGCGGGAGGCCCCGGTGCGCAGGATCTGGGCAGGATCTGGGCTCATGGCTGAGGCGGCGCCTCCGCGCGGGCCTCGCGGGACGGGCGGGAGGCACCGGCCTGCCCGACGAGCACGTCGAGATTGAACTCGGAGGCGAACTGGTTGGCCCGGGCCGGGCCCATGCCCAGCTCGGTGCGGGCATATTCCTCGATCCATTCGCGGCGGCTCATGTGCGCAAGCTCCGCCTCGAGGAGGGCCTTCTGACGGTAAGCTTCCGAGATCTGCGCCTCGAGCCGGACGATCTCCGCCGAGGATTCCCGCGCGCCGTCCTTCGCCCGGTATAGCCCGATGACGAGCAGGACGGCGACCAGAACGCCGAGGAAGAAGGCTTTGCGGCTCATGGTGTCATCTCCAGTTCGTCGAGCCCCGGCAGGCCGAGGCCCTTCCAGGCCTGTCCGCCCCAGGCCGGGGCTTGCGTGCGCCTCGCCGCCCGGAGTTTCGCCGAGCGGGACCGCGGATTGCGCGCCGCCTCTTCAGGCCCTGCGGCCGCCGCCTTGCGGCTCGCAAGCGCGAAGCTTGCTGTCGCCCCCTCGCCCCTTTCGGGAACATGGCGCGAGCCGCCGGCGCGCTCGCCCGAACGGTCCCTGAGGAATGTCTTGACGATACGGTCCTCAAGCGAATGAAAGGTTACGACGACCAGCCGTCCGCCAGGCTTCAGCACGCGTTCGGCAGCGACGAGGGCGCCGGCAAGCTCGCCGAGCTCGTCGTTCACGTACATGCGGATCGCCTGGAAGGCCTGCGTCGCCGGATGGGTGCGCGCGCCGCGCCGGCCGCCGAGCGCGGTTTCGATCAGTTCGGCCAGTTCGAGGGTACGGGTGAACGGCCGCTCGGCCCGGCGCTGCGCGATCGCTCTTGCGATACGCCGGGACTTTGGCTCCTCGCCGAGGCGGAAGATGACATCGGCGAGGGCCCGCTCGCCGAGCCCGTTGACGACATCGGCAGCGGTCGGGCCTGATCCCCCCATGCGCATGTCGAGCGGGCCGTCGCGCAGGAAGGAAAAGCCGCGGTCCGCCTCGTCGAGATGGAAGGACGACACGCCGATGTCGAGGACGACGCCGTCAACCATGTCGAAGCCCGCGTCCCGGGCGATCTCGTCGAGGCGGCTGAACCGGCCCAGCAGCGGAACAAGGCGCGGCTGGCGCTCGGCCATGGCCTCGGCCCGGGCGATGGCCGACAGGTCCCGGTCGATGGCAACAAGGCGGCAATCGGCAGCAGCAAGGATGGCCCGCGCATAGCCGCCGCCGCCAAACGTGCCGTCGAGATGGGTCTCGCCGTCCCGGGGCGCGAGGGCCTCCAGAACCTCGGAAAGCATGACCGGCAGATGGCCTTGGGCAACGCTCATGAGCGGCCTCCGCCGTTGCGGGGCAGCGCATCGGTCAGCGTCCCGGCGGCAAGGGCAGACTGGAACGGTCCGTCGAGCTTCGCCATCGCGGCCCCGGCATGGCCGGACTTCTCGGCATCATAGGCGGCATAGGTTTCCGGACTGAAGATCAGGAAGCGTTCCAGCGCGCCGGCGAAGAGAACCTGTTTCTCGATACCGGCATGGGCGAGCAGGCTGTCCGGCAGTTTCACCCGGCCGGGCTCGTCCATCTTCAGCTCGGCGCTGCGCCCGAAGATGACGTGGACAATGGCCTCGCGGTCCGGATCGGACGGGCTCATGCGCAGGAGGATATGCCGGTAATAGTCCATCAGCGCGTCGCCGCCCGCCTCGAGGCACTTGTGCCCCTTCAGGGACGGCCAGACGAAAATCCTGTCGGATCCGTCCAGTTCGGCCCGAAACCGCGCCGGAACGGATACCCGCCCCTTCGCGTCGATCGCGCTTTCATAATTGGACGAAAACACCAGCCAGACCCCTTGCCCAGTCTCAGATTTTGCACGCCAGCCTCTGGGCCGATTATGCACCGGAATGGGCTAACATAGGAAGACATGGGAGACCATGGGCTCAGATGGATTATTCGCTTCTCCACAGGAAACCGTTAATAAAACATTTCCGGAACATAATGCGTATAAACCGGAACGAATTACGGCGAATTCATGGTCATGGAGGCGCAGGCGCTTGATTCCGCGCTGCTAATTCAGGGCGAAACATGGCGCGCGCGAAGGGCCCGGGCGGCTGCCTCTGGTCCTGCCGGTTCCGGCCATTGCGCGCAGCGCGCGCTACCGCTTATTGTCTTTCAACAAGACATCGCGGAGATCCCCCATGCGCCCCTTCCGGATCGGCCGTCACGGCGCCCGCCCCGAACTCCGGGCGAAGAGGGCCGCGGCTCAGGGTCCCCGCCATGGCTGACGGAACTGACAGGCCAGGCACAGGATCGCGGCTCGGCAATGGCCGCATCGCCGCCTATTGCCTGCCTGCCGTTCCGCTCTCGGCGCTGAGCCTTCCGCTCGCCGTCTTCGTGCCGCCGCTTTATGCCGAGCACACGACGCTCAGCCTCAACACGATCGGCACCCTGTTCTTCCTGACACGGATATTTGACGTCTTCACCGATCCGGCCTTCGGTTTCTATGCCGACACGATCCGGCCGAAGATCGGGCGGCGGCGTTTCTGGATGATCGCTTCGCTCCCCATCCTGATGGTCTCGGTCTGGATGCTGTTCAATCCGCCAGCGACCGCCGGATGGTTCTACCTCGTCTTCTGGATCAGCATGGTCTATGGCGGCTACACGATCGCCTTCATCACGCACCTGTCCTGGGGCGCGGAACTCTCCGGGCTCTATGACGACCGCTCGCGCGTTCTGGGCGCGCGGCAGATCGCGGTGAATGGCGGCATGCTGACGGTTCTCGTCCTGCCAACGCTCCTCTCGCTCGACCAGGACAGTGTCGCGCGGGCGAGCGCCATGGGGCTTTACATCGTGATCGCCCTGCCCCTGACGATCTTCTTCACCGTGGGAACGGTGCCGGACCCCTCCCCCAGGCGACCGGTTTCAATCATTCCGTTCCGCGCGACGATTTCGGCGCTCGCCTCGAACCCGCATCTGCGCCGCCTGCTCGCCGCCGAGTTCTGCCTTGCAACGGCGCTCGGGGTCACGGGCAGCCTCTATATCTGGTTTGCCGAGGATGTCTGGAAGCTTGGCGGATCGGCAAGCCTGATCCTCCTTGCCTATTTCGGGGCTGCGGTCCTCTCCATGCCCGCCTGGATCTGGCTGGCGAGGCGGTTCGAGAAGCATCGCGCCTTTTCGATCGCGCTGCTCTATGGCGCGGCAACGCTCGGCCTCTATCTGCTGCTGCCGCCAGGCCAGCTTGGCCAGGCCCTCGCCGCGTCCTTCCTCTACGGCCTTGCCTTCGGGGCGGGCATATTCCTCGTCCGGGCCATGCTCGCCGACATTGCCGACGGGGACGCGCTCATTCATGGCGAACCGCGCGTTGCCGCCTTCTTCTCCTCGATCACGCTGATGGCCAAGGTCGGCGGCGCGACCGGGCCCTTCATCGCCTACAATCTCCTCGGCTGGGCGGGCTATGATCCCAATCTAGAGGTGACGGCGTCGGGGGAAGCCTGGCTGACGGCGACCTTCGTGATCGTTCCGGCCCTGTTCCTGCTCCTCGGCGCAATCATCATGCGCGGCCACAAGCTGACCCGGGCGGCGCATGACGAGATCCGGCTCGGCCTCGAGGCCAGGGAAGGCTAGCCCTTCGTGGTGCCGGCTTCCTTCAGGGTCTTCCAGGCCCGGATGACGCGGGCGAGTTTTTCTTCCGAGGACCGGTCGCCGGCATTCGAGTCCGGGTGGAAACGGCGGACATAGTCGGCATAGCGGGCGCGGATCTCGGCCGGGCTCGCCGTCTCTTCGAGATCAAGCTCGGCGAGGGCGCGCAGCTCGAGCCGCGACCGCCCGCGCTTTCTCGGGCTGGCCGTCCGCGCCGTCCCGTCCTCGAACATGTCGCGGCCCCGCCAGTGGCGCGGATCGCCCATCTGGGCAGCTTTCTTGCCCATCGGCCCGGTGCCGAACTTCCAGGTTTGCTTGTGGCCGTGCCGGGCGGACTCGTTGAAGGCGATCACCTCGGCTTCGGTCATGCCGTCGAAAAAATTCCAGTGCCGGTTGTACTCGGCGGCATGGCGCTGGCAGAACTGGTGGTAGCCGCCGCCATGCCGGGGGGAGCGGCAGTCCCCGGCCAGGTCGCATCCTTTGTGGTCGCACGCCTGGCTTTCCCGCGCCCGCGCGCGGGAGACATCCTCCTCCGGCGGCTTGACACGGATGTCCTTGAACTTCACCCGGTATGAAAATGCGTTGCTCATCGCGCAGGAACATGGGCGGAAAGACTTAACGAGGCAAGAATTGACAGATCGGGAAAAGCGGATTCGCGAGACATTGCTGGAGGCTTTTTCGCCCCGGTGCCTCGAGATTGCAGACGACAGCGCGCGCCATGCCGGCCATGCCGGGGCCGCGCCGGGGGGGGAAACGCATTTCAATGTTCATATCGTCGCCGATGCCTTTGCCGGAATGAGCCGGGTCGAGCGCCAGCGCGCCGTCAACCGGGCGCTCGCCGCCGAGTTCGGGCGCGGCCTGCATGCGCTCTCGATCCGGGCCGAAGCGCCGGAGGAATAAGCCTAAAGCCCCAGCTCCGCCGCGAGCCGGGCGAGGCCGGCTTCGAGGGTTACGGACGGGACCAGCGTTGCCGGAATGGCCGCCGGGCCGACGGCGGCCTTGTCGAGCTCCAGCCGTGCAAGCTGAGCCGGGCTCAAAGGCAGGCGGAGGCCGAGCCGGGAGAGGACCTGCACGCCTGTCCGGACCGGTGCCAGCGGCACGGGCAGTACAAGGCCGGACGCCCCGCAGGCCCGGCGGGCCAGTGCGACGAGCCCGGCTTGCGTGACCGTATCGCGCCCGCCGACAGGCAGGATGCCGGAAGCCTCCCAGGCCCCGGAGGCAAGCCCCGCCGCAAGGCGTGCAAGGTCCTCGACATGCACCGGCTGCTGGCGCGCCGTCCCGGAGCCGAGGCGCGGGAAGACGGGCAGGCGCGACACATGGCGCATCAGCTCGGCCATGTTGCCGTCGCCCGGATGTCCGTAGATCATGGTCGGGCGCAGGATCGCCCATCGCGCGGTGTCCGCTGCGCCAAGGAGGTCGGCCTCGGCGGCCCGCAGGCGGTCATAAACCGGATCCGGTCCGGAAATAGCAACATTGTTCGAGGAAAAGACGACGCCGCGCGCAACCCCGGCAGCGGCGAGCACGCGCGCGGCGGGTGCTGCGACCGCAAGGATCGGCGTCAGCACGGCGACGTCGATGCCCGCAGCCGCCTTGGCAAGGGCGTGGAGGTCCGTCAGGTCGAGCGTGTCGAGCCGCACGCCAGCCCCGGCAAGGGCCGTGTCGCAGGCAGCTTCCGGCCGGCGGCGCGTTGCGGTGACGTTGTGGCCTTCGCCCGCAAGGCGCAACGCAATCGCCGCGCCGAGCGGTTGGCTCGCCCCGGCGACGAGGACAGATAGAGGCTTGGTCATGGCAGGGGACTTTCAGGCTTTGCGGCGACGGGCAAGGGGCAAGACGGCTCGAAGCCTGCCCGGCCGCCTTACCTTGCGAGCGCGTCCTTGATCATCTCGGCCGTCTCCCGCACGCCATAGAGCGCGATGAAGCCGCCAAAGCGCGGCCCTTGCGATTGGCCGAGCAGGACCTCATAGAGCGCCTGGAACCAGTCGCGCAGATTGTCGAAGCCGTGCTCCTTGCCGACCGAGAAGGTCAGCGTCTGCAGGTCTTCGGCCGTTGCCGGTCCCTCATGGACCGCCAGCCGGTCAGCCAGGTCCCGCATCGCGGCGCGTTCCTTCTCGACCGGTTCGCGATAGGTCTTGGCCGGTTTCACGAAGTCCTCGTAATAGGCGAGCGCATGGCCTGCGAGCCGGTCGAGCAAAGGATGGCTCCCGGCGCTGGCCTCAGGGGCATAGCGCGAGATGAAGCCCCAGAGCTGGTCCTTGCTTTCGGCATTCGCGGCGCTGACCAGATTGAGGAGGAGCGCAAAACTGACCGGGCTCGTCTCGGCG
>CAYSED010000078.1:549-12733 GCA_964429935.1 uncultured Hyphomonadaceae bacterium | reverse complement strand
TGAATGCCGGGGCCATCTGGCTGCGGCAGAGGTTCGACAAGACATGGTAGGTTCAGCGCGCGAGGCGGAAGGGGCATCCGGCCCGGATGACGGGGCGGAGCGGCTGATGCCGGACGGGCGGCCCGTAAAGGTCTCCTGCCGGCATGTCGATGTCTTCTATGGCAGGAAGCAGGCTGTTTTCGACGTATCCCTCGACATTGCCGACCGCTCCGTCACGGCGCTCATCGGCCCTTCTGGCTGCGGCAAGTCGACTTTCCTCAGATGCCTCAACCGGATGAACGACACGATCCCGGACACGCGCGTCACAGGCGAGATCCTGATGAGCGGGCAGGACGTCAACCGGCCGGACGTCGATCCGGTCCGCCTGCGCGCGCAGGTCGGCATGGTGTTCCAGAAGCCGAATCCCTTCCCGAAATCCATCTTCGAGAACGTCGCTTACGGCCCGCGCATCCACGCTCTTGCCGAAGGCAAGGACGCGCTCGAGGCCATCGTCCACAAAAGCCTGCGCCGCGCCGGGCTCTGGGACGAGGTCAAGGACCGGCTGGACGCGCCCGGCACCAGCCTCTCCGGCGGCCAGCAGCAGCGGCTGTGCATCGCCCGCGCGATCGCGGTCAGTCCCGACGTTATCCTAATGGACGAGCCGTGCTCCTCGCTCGACCCGGTCGCGACCGCCAGGATAGAGGAACTGATCGACGAGCTGCGCGCCCGCTATTGCATCATCATCGTCACCCATTCCATGCAGCAGGCGGCCCGGGTCTCGCAGCAGACGGCCTTCTTTCACCTTGGCAAACTGATCGAGATGGGGGAGACGGGGCGCATCTTCACCAATCCGGTCGATACCCAGACCCAGGATTACATCACGGGCCGGTTCGGATAGGGACACGACGGGACATGAACGAGCATATCGTCACGGCCTTCACGGACGAACTTGAGCGGCTGTCGGCCGACATCCTGCGCATGGGCGGGCTGTGCGAGATGATGATTACCGATGCCTGCACGGCGACCCTGACCGGCGACGTAGCGAGGGCTGCAGGCGTCGTTGCCCGCGACGGCGAAGTCGATGCGGTCGAGGCCGACATCGAGCGCCGGATCATGCAGGTCATTGCCCGCCGCCAGCCCATGGCGCGGGACCTGCGCGAAGTGCTCGCCGCCCTGAAGATCGCCAATGAGCTCGAGCGCGTCGGCGACCTGTCGAAGAACATCGCCAAGCGGGCGAGCGCGCTCGAAGGGCTGGCCCGGCGCGATGTCCTGAAGGGCATCGAGCGCATGGGCCGGGCGGTGCGGGCACAGCTTTCGGGCGTGCTAGACGCCTATCGCAACCGCGACGCAGAGCGGGCGAGCCGGTTCTGGATCGGCGACGAGGATGTCGACCAGCTCTACAACAGCTATTTCCGCGAAGTGCTGACCTACATGATCGAGGACCCGCGCACGATCGGCGACGGGGCGCACATCCTGTTCATGGCGAAGAATCTCGAGCGGATCGGCGATCACGCTACAAATATTGCAGAATTGATTTATTTTTTCGTCACAGGCGATTATCTCACTTTCGATGCCCGGCCCAAACAGGACGGGCTGCCCGGCACCGGCAAAGAGGGACCGAAGTCATGAAACCCTATGTGCTGATCGCGGAGGACGAAGCGGCCGTCTGCGAGCTTCTGCGCTACAATCTCGAGCGCGAGGATTATGATGTCGCCGTGGCGAGCGATGGCGAGGAGGCACTTCTCCTGATGGAGGAACGGGCGCCGGACCTTCTCCTGCTCGACTGGATGTTGCCCAAGGTGCCTGGGATCGAGGTCTGCCGCCGCGCCCGCAGCCGCCCGGCGACAAAGAACCTGCCGATCATCATGTTGACCGCCCGCTCCGAGGAGACCGACCGCGTGCGCGGGCTCGATACCGGTGCGGACGACTATATCACCAAGCCGTTCTCGACGACCGAACTCATGGCCCGCATCCGGGCCGTCATGCGGCGCATCCGTCCGGGCCTTGTCGAGGATACCGTGACCGTCGGCGACATCACGATCGACCGCACAGCCCACAAGGTGACCCGCGGCAATGGCGACCTGCATCTCGGGCCGACCGAGTATCGCCTGCTCGACCATTTCATGCAGCATCCGGGGCGCGTCTTCTCGCGCGAGCAATTGCTCGACGCGGTCTGGGGATCTGATGTCTATGTCGAATTGCGCACGGTCGATGTTCATGTCGGCCGCCTGCGCAAGATCCTGAAAAGCGCCGGGGAAGACCCGATCCGCACCGTCCGCTCAGCCGGCTATGCTTTGCGGGAAGCCTGACAAGCGGGCAGGCCTCAGGCCGGCCCCTCGATCCGAACCGCTCCGCCGGAGAGGCTCGCCCTGACACCGAAGACCTCGGCGATGCGGGCCTCGGTCAGCGTTTCGCCGGGCGGGCCGTCGGCCACGATCCGGCCCTCTTTCATCCAGATGAACCGCGTCGCAAACCGGGCCGCGAGGTTCAGGTCGTGCAGGACGACGAGTGCCCCGCGCGGACCCTTGGCATAGCCCGCGATCAGGGACATGACCTGGAACTGGTGCAAGGGATCGAGGGCCGCGACGGGCTCGTCGGCAACAAGCAAGGGCGCACCTGCGGCGATGGCCCGCGCACAATGGACACGGGCCAGCTCGCCGCCGGAAAGCGTGTCGGCTTGCCGATCCGCCAAGGAGAAAAGCCCGCACGCCGCGATGGCGGCCTCGACGGCTTCGGCGTCCTTGCCGACGAGCCTGTGCGGCGCGGCACCATGGGCAAACCGGCCGAGCGCCACGAGATCGCGGACGCGGTTCGGCCAGGCGAGCGGCCTTGTCTGCGGTAGGTAGGAGGCTGCCCGTGCCCGCTCGCGCGGGGCAAGTCCGCCGACCGGCCTGCCGCCAAGACTGGCCGTCCCGGAGGCGAGCGGGACAAGGCCGAGCGCGGCGCGCAGGAGCGAGGTCTTGCCTGCGCCGTTTGGTCCGACAAGCGCGACAAGCTCGCCAGGCGCGATATCGAGGCTCGCACCCGTAACAAGCGCTGCGCCGCCCGCGCTTACCGAAACGTCTCTGAGCGAGAGGAGGCTCATGTCACGGCCCGCCTCTGCAGGGCGATCCAGGCAAAGGCCGGCGCGCCGAACAGGGCTGCGACGACGCCGAGACGAAGCTCCCCGGTCACCGGGAGGAGCCTCACCCCAATGTCTGCAACCAAGAGAAACACCCCGGCGAGCAGGGCGGACGGAACAAGGCTGCGGGCCGGATCATGCCCCGTGAGCGGGCGGACAAGGTGCGGGGCCACAATGCCCGCAACGCCGCTCGCGCCCGCGACCGCGCCCGAGGCGCCAGTCGCAAGCCCGGTTCCGCGGCTGCCTGCGACCTAGAGCCTTTCCAGATCGAGCCCGATGCCGCTTGCCGCCTCTTCGCCGAGCGTCAGCGCCGAAAGCCCCCGCCGGTTCAGGAAGAGGATTGCCAGGCCTGCCGCCATGAACGGGGCGGCGAGGGCGATATCCTCAAAGCTGCGATTGGCAACCGAGCCGAGCATCCAGCTCACCATGTCGGAAAGCGAGAACGGGTTCGGTGCGAAATTGAGCGCGAGGGCCATGACCGCGCCCGCAAAGCTCGACAGGGCAACGCCGACAAGGATGAGCGTGACGACCGACGACGTGCGCGTCGCGGCAAGACCGATCAGCGTGGTCGCCCCGAGCGCGCCGGCAATCGCCGCAACCGGAAGGGCAAAGGCCGACAGCGAGGCAAGGCCATAATAAAGCGCGAGCGTCGCCCCCAGCGAGGCCGAAGAGGAGACGCCGAGCACGCCCGGTTCGGCAAGCGGGTTGCGCAGCAGGCCCTGCAAGGCCGCCCCGCTAGCGCCAAGCGCGGCACCCGTGAGCCAGGCGGCGAGGGCGCGGGGCAGGCGGATCTCCCAGATGATGACCGCATCGCCCGAGCTGCCCGTGCCGAAAAGCCCTGCCAGCACGCGCGCCGGGCTCATGGCGGTCGAGCCGAGGAGACAGGCGGCAAGCAGGGCCGCGAGGCTCGCGACCACCAGGAGCGGAACGAGCGCGCGGGACATCATGGCGTGTCGTCCCCGGCGGCAAGCGCCTCGATGGCGTCGACCAGGAACCAGGCCCCGCAGGCCGTCCACGCGCCTTCGAGCCGGGTGGTCGGCAGGGTTTCGACCTGCCGCTTCGCCAAGGGATGGCGCGCCGAACTCCACGCATCCCCGGCTAGGCCGGCGGTTGCATAGAAGGCCGCGGCGACCCGGTCCGGCTGGTCCATGGCGAGGCGTTCGAGCGGCAGGGCATGCCAGCCTGCCCGCGTCTCGAAATTTGACAGACCGGCCCGCGCGAAGAGGTCATCGATCAGCGTGCCGGTTCCAGCCGTGACGCCGCCCGGGGTCATGTAGAGGGTTTCCGGCTGGCCCGCCCGGGCCGCGACTGCCGCGATACGAGCGTGCGTTTCGGCATTCAGGGCCGCGCCGGCTTCCGGCACGCCGAGCCCTTCGGCGACCGTTTCGGTCACGGCGAAGATGTCTTCGAGGCTGCCGGCATAGCCGACCTGCAGAACGGGCACGCCCGCCCGCGCGAACAGAACAGCAGCCTGCGGCCCGCCGCCATAGGTCCGCACGATCAGGTCGGGCTCAAGCGCGAGCACGTCCTCGGCCACCGGGCGGACCTGCGGCAGCCCGCCGGCTTGATCCTTCAGGTAGGAGAAGGCCGCGTCGGCATCGGGCGAGAGGGCGAGGATGCGGTCAGGACCGGCGAGTTTCAGCACGAACTGGTCGGCGCAATAGTCGAGGCTCACGATCCTTGATGCCGGCGCGCTGGCGGGTGGAAGGGCGGCGGGCGTCCCGCACGCGGCGAGGAGGGCGCAGACCCCTGCCTTGCCTCGAGGTGACGCCCGCCGCGCCATCAGAAGGCCACCCTCACGCCGCCAAAGGCCGAGGCCGGTGCTGTCCCGAACCCGGCATTGTCCTGATAGCTCTCGTCAAGCGCGTTCTCGACCCGGGCGAACAGCTCGACATGGTCCGTCAGGTCATAGGCCCCGCGCAGCGACAGGAGGGTGAAACTGTCCAGGGTCGTGACCCCGCTTGTCTCGTTGTCGTTGAAGGTCAGCGTGCCGGACAGGGTGAGCTTCTCGAGCGGCCGCCAGGCGGCGTCGAGACTGAACCGGTGATCCGGCAGGTTTCCGGCGGCGATCCCGGTCGTCAGGTTCAGCGCATCGACATAAGCATAGCTCGCCGTGAGGTCGAGCGTGCCGGAGACGCGGACGCGCGCGGCAAGTTCGAGGCCCTGCGTGTCGAACTCCTGGACATTGACGAAAATGCCGAAATTCGGCGCGCCGGGGACGAACTGGAAGGCGAGAAGGTCATCGACCTCGTTGTCGAACCAGGTGAGCTGCAGCAGGAGCCTGTCGCCCAGGGCCGAATAGTCGGCCCCGATCTCCCAGCCCCGGCTTGTCTCGGGACGGAGCGCCAGCACCGTGCCCGGCGGGAAGGCGAACTGGGCGACTTGCGCGGAGTTGAAGTCCTGTTCCCCGGTGGTCGGGGCCTGGAAGCCCTCCGACCAGGCCCCGCGAAGAACGAGCCCGGTGTCCGGCACGGCAAGCGCTGCGGCTCCGGAGAAGGTCGTCTCGGCGCCGAAGTCGCTATTATTGTCGTTGCGGACCCCGCCATTCAGCGTGAGAAATTCGAGCGGCTTGACCTCGGCGAGGATGAAATAGCTGAACGTATCTGCCTCAAGGTCCGAGCCGAGCCCGGTATCGACGCCGGAGCGCTCCTCCTCGAGTTCGATGCCGGTGACGAATGCCAGCCTCTCCGATGGCCGCGCCGTGCCCTGCCAGGCATAGCTTGCCCGACGCCCATTGGCATCGAAGGTGACAAAGCCGCCGCCCTCATTGAGCAGGTCATTCTCGAAATAGGAGATGCGGACCCTGTTCTCGAGTGCGCCGCCAAGGCTCGTAAGCGTCGCCGTCGCTGCAAGGCCCAGCTCATCGGTTGCGCCGGTATCGTCGGCATCTGCGAGAACGAAATTCGGCGGCGGAAAGCCGTCAAATTCGGTCCGGCTGGACGAATAGCGGGCCGTACCGGCAAGTTCGAGCCCGTCGAGCGGGGCCGCACGCAGCTTGGTGCCGACCGTGAAATTCTCGTAGCCATCCGTCTCTGTATTGCCATTGGCGCTGTCGGCCGCGGAGAAACCGTTGGTCTGCACAGCCGAGACGGTGACCCGGCCGGAATAGGCGTCATTGCCGCCCCTTAGGGAAGCCGAGCCGCGATAGGTGCCGAAACTGCCGCCTTCGACCAGGGCCTGTCCGCCGAGGCCCTCGCGTCCGTCGGCGGTGACGATATTGATGACCCCGGCAATGGCGTCCGACCCGTAGACCGTGGATTGCGCGCCCCGCAGGACTTCTATTCGGGCAATGTCGCTCGTGTCGAAGTTCGCAAAGTCGAAACTGTTGCCGAAAAAGGCCGGATTATTCTGCTCGACGCCGTCGACCACGACGAGGGTCTGGTCCGTCGGCAGGCCGCGTATGGACACAGAGGACAGGCCGCCGAAACTGCCCGCGCGGGTCGGCTGAATGCCGGGGGCGAGGCTGATCGCATCAGTCAGGAAGCGCTGCTGGCGCAGGGCGATGTCCTCTGCGGTCACGACTGAGATGAAACGACCCGTCTCGTCGGCCGGTGCGGGAATGCGCAGGCCGGTGACGGTAACCGGCTCGAGGGTTTCGGAAGCTTCGGGCGTTGGGGTCTCCTGGGCGCAAAGCGGGGCGGCGAAGAGGAGGGTTGCGCAGGTCAGGGCGACCCTGCGGGGATAAGACAGGCGCGTCATCGGGCCTTGTTCCTTTTATAGGGCCCCGCGCGCCGACGCAGGTGCTCTCGTAAACGGCACCCCAGCCAGGCACCTTGCGGGTGGCCAGCGCGGCGGGGCATGACGGCCGTTTCAAAGGAATAGGCTTCCTGTCCGATGGGCTGGTCCCGGCCCGCGAACGAACGACTCCGACGCTGGCAGGTTTCCTGGCTCGTCGGTCCTTGCTCCCTGCCGCCTTCCCGGAGTCCTCAAGGCATCCAGTGGCATCGTGGCCGGGAGCCACCGACTGACAGTTGCGGGCACAGCCCCGGATTTGCACCGGGTTCCCTCTTAGCCGCCGGTCAGGGCGGCACCATCGTCAGGGACCTTATCGGCCCGGGAGCCGGGGGCTGTCAATCAGGGACGGGCGGCAAGGCAAGGCCGGCGCCCGAAGGCACCGGCCTGCCGGGGTTCAGCCGGCAATGCGCCGGACATAGTCGAACTCGTTGCGCTTGCGGTCGCGCTTGCGGGCGGGCTGGAAGGCGACCTTGGCGTGGTCCTGGCAGTAGGGGCCGCAATCGGCCTTGCGCCCGCAAAAGGCAAAGGCCGGGTCTGCCGGGTCGCCGATCGGCCATTTGCACATGGAATCCCGGATGGTCAGGATCGTCGCTGCCTCGCCGTCCTTCAGGGGAAGCGGCGGCAGGGCGGCCATGGCCGCTTTCTCCGCCACGGTCGGAACCCCGGTTGCGGCGGGCCGCTGGCCGGGTGCCGCAGCGGTGGCGGGCTGCGCGACGAATTGCGGTTTCGGCCGGGCGAGGCGCGGCGGCCGCTTGACGGGGCGCGACGGGGTCGCCCGCCCGGACAGGCCGAGCCGGTGAACCTTGCCGATGACGGCGTTTCGCGTCACGCCGCCGAGCTGGCGCGCGATCTGGCTTGCGCTGTGCCCCTCGGCCCAAAGCTTCTTCAGAACGTCTACGCGATCATCGGTCCACGACATTTTCATGCTCCCGGGCGGGCATGGCCCGCTACCCCTAGATGTTGTGGCAACCCATCAGTGATGCCGTCTCTATACCCAATATATCGTATCCAAAGCGGAACGAAACACAACATGCAGGCGTGGTTCTCCACAAGAGATTCTATATCTTGTGGGTGCCGCATGCGCTGTTGTCGCGAGTTGCGGCTCTCGCCAAGGGGGACAAACGCGACTAGAGAGGCGCCATGGCTGATCGCGCGCGAACCGAACTGACTGCTCAGGACCTTGCCCGCCAGAGTGCGGCCGCGACCCCGCCTTCCGTCCGGCTGTATGGCGCGGTCAACGGGCTCGGGCTGTGGACGCTCTACTGGCGCGAGGTCGCCCGCTTTCTCAATGTCTGGAAGCAGACGCTCGTCGCCCCGATCGTCCAGACTCTCCTGTTCATGACCGTGTTTCAGCTTGCCTTCGGAACGCGGGGCAACCTGACCGGAGATTTCGAGGGCCTCGCCTATGGCGACTTCCTCGCGCCGGGGCTGCTCGTCATGGCGATCCTGCAGAACGCCTTCGCCAATTCCTCGTCGTCCCTTGTCATTTCCAAGGTCCAGGGCAGCCATGTCGATTTCCTGATGCCGCCCTTGTCGCCTCTCGAACTGACGATCGGATTCATTGCCGGGGCGGCGACGCGCGGCGTTGCCGTGGCGCTGATTGCCGGCGTCGCTATTCACTTTTCGCCGCTCGCGGACCTGCCGCTCAAGCACCCGCTGGCGATCCTCTGGTTCGGGCTCTGCTCGGCGGTCATACTTGGCGCGCTCGGCACGATGGGCGGCATCTGGGCCGACAAGTTCGACAACCTGGCGACCATTTCCAATTTCGTGATCGTGCCGCTGACCTTCCTGTCGGGCACGTTCTACGACGTCAATGTCCTGTCGGAGCCCTTCCTCACGCTCTCGCTGCTCGACCCGTTCTTCTACCTGATCGACGGTTTCCGCTACGGATTCCTTGGCGCGGCGAACTCGGATCTCGTCATCGGGGCCTGGGTCTCGGGCCTGCTTGCGCTTGCCTCGAGCCTTGCGACCTGGTGGATGATCCGGTCCGGTTACAAGCTGAAATCCTGACCTCTCCGGCCGGGTGCTCGCGCGATCTGTCCCCGGGACAGGCGGGCGGGTGGGACAGGTAGTGGGACAGGGGTGGGACAGGTGGGACAGGGAGCTGGGGGTATCCGCAAGATTCCGGAAAAGAGAAAGGCACGGGCCCCGAAGGATCCGTGCCTTTCCTGGTGTGTCGAATCAGACTACCTCGTCCTTGTGCTAGCACTCGGCATCAGTCTTCGAGAGACACCCCGGGTCACTTCCAAGACCGCTTTCGCGGTTCTTCCGTAATCCGTCGCGGCGCTCCGTCTTCGGCCTTGCGGCCTGTGGCTTTGCGTCCGCTATCGGCTCGCCCGTTCCGCCTTGCAGCGCCCGGTTTCGAGCCTCACCGCCGGATCGCCTTTGACAGCGCTCCTTTGGTCACCATGCTTCGGATCGCGCCCCGGTCATGGCATACGGCCCCTCGTCCTCGCGGGTTCTAGCTCCCGCCGCCGAGGACATCGCGTTTGTTTTGTCCCTTTGACCGTCCCTGGACCCTTCACGCCGATGCTCTCGCATCTTGGCTCTGGTCCCGGGCGTCGCCGGGTGCGACATGCTCCGGTCGCCTGCCTTACGGGGTTGTCTCCCCACCGCGTCTGCGACCATGCATTAACCATCTCTTAGCACTTCGCCTGAGTCGAGTCGGTTCAAGCCAATTTTCCCTGTTGCGGAGAGTTTTTCCACAGATTCGTGACGCCTGTGGACAAAGCTGCGTGTCAAGCTGCGTGGCCGCTCCGAACTCCCCCCAACAAGCAATGCCGGGCTGTACGCCGCGCTCTGCCTGTCGCAGTCTGTCTTCCGAGACATGAGACCAGGCAGACCGGGGAGGCAGGCAGGATGGCGGGCAATGAGGCGGGCGAGCCTGCAAGATTCGATGGCAAGGCCTATTGGCGCGCGGTGATCCGGCTGACGCTGTCACTGCTCGCGGTCTGGTTCCTTGTCTCGTTCGGGGCGGGCATCCTGTTTCGCGAGACGCTGGACGGCGTAAAGCTTGGCGGGGTGCCGCTCGGCTTCTGGTTCGCGCAGAACGGGTCGATCTATGTCTTCGTCGCGCTGATTTTCTACTATTGCGCTGCGATGGACGGGATCGAGCGCAAATACCGGATCAGGGGCTGAGGGCCGTTCATGGACTGGACCATTTTCTGGGTCACCGCGACCTTCGGGACCTATGTCGGCATCGCGCTCTGGGCCCGCGCCGGCTCGACCCATGATTTCTATGTCGCCGGGCACGGCGTCCATCCGGTGATCAACGGCATGGCAACGGCCGCCGACTGGATGAGTGCAGCGTCTTTCCTCTCCATGGCGGGGCTGATCGCCGTCCTCGGCTATGGCGGTTCGGTCTATCTCATGGGCTGGACGGGCGGTTACGTTCTGCTCGCTCTGCTGCTCGCCCCGTTCCTGCGCGAGTTCGGCAAGTTCACGGTGCCGGACTTCGTTGGCGACCGGTATTATTCCGGCACGGCGCGGATCGTCGCGGTCGTCTGCGCGCTGTTCGTCTCGTTCACCTATATTGCCGGGCAGATGTCCGGCGTCGGCATCGCCTTTTCGCGCTTTCTCGGCGTCGATTTCAATACCGGCATCTTCATCGGCATGGGAATCGTCTTCATCTATGCCGTCCTCGGCGGCATGAAGGGCGTCACCTATACGCAGGTCGCCCAATATGTCGTGCTGATCTTCGCCTATACGGTTCCGGCGATCTTCATCTCGCTGATGCTGACCGGCAATCCGGTGCCGCAGCTCGGGCTCATGTCCGATGTGAAGGGCGAGGATGTCCCGCTCATCGCGAAGCTGAGCGAGACGCTGACGAGCCTCGGCTTTGCCGAATACACCTCTACCGACAAATCGGTCTTCGACATTTTCTGCATCACGGCGGCCCTGATGTTCGGCACGGCCGGGCTGCCGCATGTCATCATCCGCTTCTTCACCGTGCCGCGTGCCCGGGACGCCCGCCTCTCGGCCGGCTGGGCGCTCGTCTTCATCGCGCTCCTCTACACGGTCGCGCCCGCTGTCGGCATGTTCTCGCGCTACAATGTCATCAATACGGTGAACGAGACGACCTATGTCGCGCCGGGGGCGGGTTTTGCGGCCGATGCGGCGGCTGTGGCTGAGAGCGGCGCGGTGCCGTCCCCGGCCTGGTTTGCCAATTGGGAAGCGACCGGCCTGGTCGGCTTCGAGGACAGGAATGGCGACGGCGTGATGCAGATCCGGGGTCCGGCCGCGCCAGACGGGCTCGCCAATGAAGTGACGATCAACAATGACATTGCCGTGCTCGCCAATCCGGAGATTGCCGAACTGCCGGACTGGGTGATCGGCCTTGTCGTCGCGGGCGGGCTCGCGGCCGCGCTCTCGACGGCGGCGGGCCTCCTGATGGTGATCTCCTCGGCGGTCAGCCACGACCTCTGCCGCCGGACCTTCTTCAAGGCCATGTCGGACAGGAGGGAGCTGCTTGTGGCGCGCCTCGCCGCTGGCGGAGCCGTGGTCGCGGCGGGCTTCATGGGGATATATTCCTCTCAGCTTGCTTTCGTGGCGCAGGTCGTCGCCTTTGCGTTCGGGCTGGCGGCGGCCTCGCTCTTCCCGGTCATCTTTCTCGGCATCTTCTGGAAGCGGATGAACCGGGAGGGGGCGATCGCCTCCATGCTGACGGGGCTCATCCCGACCTTTGCCTATATCTGGCATTTCAAGCTCGGGGCCGGGAAAAGCGCCGGGGCCGAGGCCTGGCTCTTCGGGGTCTCGCCGGAAGGCATCGGATTCGTGTTCATGCTCGTGTCGGCGAGCGCCGGGGTGGCCGTGTCGCTCGCAACCAAGCCGCCGCCGCAGGCGATCCAGGACCTTGTCGAGGACATCCGCGTGCCCGGCCGCCGCGCGGCGCACGGGCTTGCAGGGGACGGCATGGCCCCGGCATAACCGGCCGGGGCGCCTTCACCTTCCCGCCAAAACATGCATTCTGGGAGGAACGCATCCAGACGAAGTGGCCCAGAAGATGACCGGGACAAACGGTGACGCGAAGACCTATCCGGTGCCGGAGGCGTTCGCGAGGCGGGCGAACCTGACCCCGGACCGGTACCGCGAGATGCATGCCGCTTCGCTGGCCGACCCGGCGGCCTTCTGGGGGCGGGAGGGCCTGCGGCTCGACTGGATCAGGCCCTATTCAAAGGTCAAGGACACGAGCTTCGCGACCGGCGATTTCCGCATCCGCTGGTATGAGGACGGCGTGCTCAACGTGTCGGCCAACTGCATCGACCGGCATGTCGCGGCGCGGGGCGACAAGACCGCGCTCCTGTTCGAGGGCGACACGCCGGGGGAGACGAGGGCGGTGACCTACCGGGC
>CAYSED010000078.1:0-539 GCA_964429935.1 uncultured Hyphomonadaceae bacterium | reverse complement strand
GCTCGGCGTCCGGAAAGGCGACCGGGTGACGATCTACATGCCGATGATCCTCGAGGCGGCCTATGCCATGCTCGCCTGCGCGCGCATCGGAGCGGTGCATTCGGTCGTCTTCGGCGGCTTCTCGCCGGATGCCCTTGCTGGCCGGATCAAGGATTGCGACAGCCGCTTCGTCATCACGGCCGACGAAGGCGTGCGCGGCGGCCGGACCGTGCCCCTGAAGCAGAATGCCGATGCGGCAGCGGAGATTGCCGGCATCGTGACCGCTCAGATCGTGGTCCGGCATACCGGCCGTCCGGTCGCCATGGAAGCGGGGCGCGACCACTGGCTGCACGAGGTTGCGGCGACGGTCAGCGACGAGTGCCCGCCAGAGCCGATGGGGGCGGAGGACCCGCTGTTCATCCTCTACACGTCCGGGTCGACCGGCAAGCCGAAGGGCGTCCTGCACACGACCGGCGGCTATCTCGTCTGGGCGTCGATGACGCATGAATACGTGTTCGACCTGAAGGAGGACGACGTCTACTGGTGCACGGCAGATGTCG
>CAYSED010000077.1:2956-12954 GCA_964429935.1 uncultured Hyphomonadaceae bacterium | reverse complement strand
ACAACTACATCGTCAACGCAGGATATGCTTCCGCTGAAACTTAAACCGCTCTAGTCAATTGGATGGCGTTTGCACTGCGCATCCTTCTCGTCGTTCCGTTCGTGCTCGGATTTCTCGCGCCTGCGCGCGCCGACAGGGCAGTTCTCGCGGAAATGTTCATCTCGCAGAATTGCCCGGCCTGCCCGAAGGCCGAAGCGAACCTGCGGGAACTCGCCGCAAGCGAGCCGGGCTTCATTCCGCTCGTCTGGGTCGTCGATTACTGGGATTATGTCGCCGAGCCGGATCCGATGGCAATGCCGGAATCGGTCGAGCGCCAGCGCGCCTATGCCGACCGGCTCTCGGTGCGTGGCCCTTACACGCCGCAACTCGTCGCCAATGGCAAGGCCCATGTGGCGGGCAACCGGATGGGTGCGGCGCGGCGGCTCGTCCGGGCCGAGCGCGACGCGCCAAGGCCGGCTCTGGTCAGCCTTCGCGCCACGGCTGGCGTTATCGACATGGTCAGCCTGTCGGGCCCGCTGGACGCCGAGATTCTCGTGCTGACGGTCGGACGCACGACCCGCAATGGCGGCATCGTGCCGAACGTGGTCACCGGCGTCCAGGCGCTCGGCCCCTGGTCCGGCGAGCCCCGGCAACTCGACGTGCCGTGCGCCACGCGCTGCATCGCTGTCGTCCAGGCAGCCGGCTGCGGGCCGGTTTTGTCGGTGGCCGAGTTCGGTCCGGACCATGTTACCGGGCCGGAACAGGGTCCGGCACCAGAGGCGGGCGAACGATAGTCCCGATGGCCGGGACGAACTCGTTCCAGTCGATTTCGGCGAGCCGGAAAGCCCAGCCTTCGGCGCGCTGGTTGATCGTTTCGGCTCGGGCCGCGCCTTCCCCGGCCTCGACCGCGCGCAGCGTGACATAGAGCCCGTCCGGTTCGCGATAGGCCGAGACATCAACCTCCAGCCCGTCATGCGTCGTCGTGACATGCCGCCCGGCCCGGCGCGTCTCGATGGCAGTCGCCGGTTTCACATCGATCGGGTCGAAGCGGCTGAGCGCGAGGCCCGGCCCGCTCGCCGCGGCGCTGCTGATGACCGTATAGGCTTCGTAGGGCGGTGCCGGACGGAAGGCACGTGAACCCGACCCGGCGGGCCGTGTCAGGTAGATGCTGCGCCCGTCCGCGCCGGTCAGCCGCACCGCCGCGATGGCATCCTCCTGCATGTCGATGATGTCCATGTCGAGCCAGGACTGGCGCGTATAGAGCGGCGGCAGGTCGCCTGTCAGAACATAGGCTTGCGTTTCGTCAGGTAATCGTCCGTACAGGCGCTCGCCCTTGCGCCCTGTCACGAGGCTCGCGAGTGGTCCGTCGCCGGCGCCGGAGAGGTCGATCTGGGCCCCTGTGCCGCCCGCCTCCGGATCGCCGAGCCCGATCCGGTCGAGCTTTTCCGGGTCGCCTGTGCGCCGTTCGCCCCATTCAAGCCCCGCGATCCCTGCGGCGAGCTCGGCGAGCCGGTCCACGCGCACCGGATATTCGCCGGACTCAATCATCGTCCAGCGGCCTTCGACCGCCGGGTCGCGGCGCATCGTGTAACTCAGGTCCGCAAGCGTCACGCGGATGAGGCGCACGTCGCTAAGCTCGCGCTCGATGCGCGGGAATACCGGCTCGCCGAGCCGGTCTGTCCCCTGGTTGCCGGAATTGCCGGGCTGCTGGACAAGGTTGGCGAGGACAAGCGCGAGGGCAGCGCCTGCGAGGGCCTGCAGCGTTCGCCGGCGCTGGCGGAGAAGGCGGGCATTCATGATGCGGTCCCCCGTCTGCGCCGCCACCAAGCGAACAGGCCCGCAAGAAGGACAAGCAGGCTTCCGCCCCAGACATTGATCGCCTGCAAGCCCGCCTCCAGCCTGTCTATGTCCCGCCGGAAATCGCGCTCGATGGCGCGCAGGCGGGACCGCGTCTCGACGACGCTCTGGCGCAGTTCGGCGAGCTCGGCGCGCTCGTCTCCGGTCAGGTCGGCATCGAGGTCGCCGGAGAAGAAGCCGCCCGCCGCGCCGATCGCCTGTAATTCCTCCAGCCGTCCCTGCGCCGCATTCAGCCGTCCCTCCAGGCGCACCTGCTCGTCGAAGAAGCGCGCTTCAGCGGCTTCGCGGAGCCGGTCGACCCGCGTCATGCGGCGCGGGTTCGGAGTCCGCGAGCGCAAGGCAAGGAGCCGGTCTCCGCCGCTGAGATTGTCGAGTGCATTCTGGATGAGGATCGCATTGTCGGCGACCGCCGTCGAGGAGCGCGGATCGATATAGAACCCGTCATCGAGGAGGTCGGCATCGGCGATGACGATGATCTCGGCCGGCACGAGGCTTGCCGACAGGTGCGGCCCGCCGGTCCCGATGTCCGGCGATGGCGGCCCGCCCGGAAAGGCTGTCGGCAGGGTTCCGGACAGGCGTCCGGCAAGCACGAGGCTGCCATCCTCCGCCGCATAGGCCGCAATAACCTCCTGCGGGTCCATCTCGCCGCTCGCCCTGGCGCTGTCGATATAGGCGGGCGCCTCGTCGGTCCGGATCAGCGGCCGGAAGGTTGCACCCGCCGGCGGGAAGGCTTCCAGCGCACCCGGCGCCCCGAGATTGACCTGCCGGGTCAGCGGCGCGGTGACGATGTCGTCGCCTGCCATCAGGCGGCCCGGAATGCCGAGAAAGAGCGGCTGACCGACCTCGGTCACCCGGCCGCCCGCCTCGACATTGACCGGCAGGGCAAGAGCCGCATCGGCGACGGCATAACGGGACAGTTCCAGTCCCCAGGCCTGCCCGATTACTCCGAGATCGGACCTCGCCGCGCCGCTCGCCGGGTCGAGCACGCCGCCAATCGCCGCCGCTTTCGAGGCCGGATCGACAAGGATCAGCGCGCGGCCCTTCGCGAGCACGAACTGGTCGACGAGATAAGTCTGCGCTTCGGTCAGCGTCGCGGCATGGGCGAGCATCAACACGTCGATGCGGTCGGGAATGGACGTGAAGCTCACCCCGAGCGGTTCGATGTCGAATGTCCGGGCGATTTCGGTCAAGGCGTGGTAACCGCCTTCCTGCCCGTCGCCCCTGAAGTTTGCGAGGTCCGTCACGATGCCGACAACCGGGGGCTCCGGCTTGTCGAGCCGCGCGATCAGGCGGGCAAGGTCATATTCCAGCGTGCTTTCACGCTCAGGCGCGAGGAAGGGGATGACAAGTTCGTCGTCCACGGTGTTGCGCCCGATCAGGCCGAAATAGAGGGGGTCGCGCCCGTCGGTGCGGATGCCCGTGATGCCGTGGGCGAGCGCTTCGTCCTCGGCCTCGGAGAACGGCGCCGGGTTGATCTCTTCGATCCGGATGTTCCCGCCGCCGACAGACCGGAAACTTGCCAGGAGCTCCCGCACCCGTTCGGCATAGGCCCGCACGACCGGGTATTCCTGGCCGGCGCGGCGCGAATAGACAAAGGTCAGCTCGACAGGCTCGGCGAGCGACCCGAGCGTGGCGCGCGTGCCGCCGTTCAGCGTGTAAAGACGACCCTCGGTGAAATCGATCCGCCAGCCTGCAAGGGCGGGCTGCAGGAGCGCATTCGCCATGACAAAGACGAGGAGTGCGAGCCCGCTTGTGATCCAGACATGGGCGCGCCCTGTCATGGTCAGGCTTCCCGCGCCTGGCCGGCCCAGAGCGCCGAGAGGCTGACCCAGAGAGCCGTGAAGCCGGCAAAGAAGAGGACCGAGCGCAGTTCGAGCACGCCGCGCTGCGCCGCCTCGAAATGGGTAAGGAAGGAGAGCCGCGCGATGGCCTCGGCAACGCCTGTCCCGAAGAGGTCCGCGACGCCCGACAGAACGATGGGCAGGCCGGCTGAGGTGAACACGAAGGCAACGAGAACCGACAGGACAAAGGCCGTTACCTGGCTGCGTGCCAGCGCCGAAAGGGCAAGCCCGACCGAAAGATAGGCCCCGGCCATAAGGAAGCTCATGCCATAGGCGAGCGCGATGGCGGCATTGTCGGCTTCGCCGAGATAATTGACCGTGATCCACATCGGCAGGGTCAGGACGAGAGCGCCGGCGGCCACAGTCCAGGCGGCGAAGAGCTTGCCGAGCGCGATGCCGGGCAGGCCGAGCGGCAGGGAAAACAGGAGTTCGGCCGTGCCGCCGGCCCGTTCGTCCGCCCAGAGGCGCATGGCGAGTGCGGGCAGGAAAACGACATAGAGCCAGGGATGCCAGGCGAAGAAAGCGGCAAGGTCCGCCCGGCCGAGGCTGAAGAAGGCGCCAGCTTCCCAGGTGAAGACCCCGAGCGCTACCAGGAACACGCTAAGGAAGACATAGGCGAGCGGCGTCGTCACATAGGCGTTCAGTTCGCGCCGGTAGACCGCGCCTAGGCCGGCGAGCGCGCCCGGCAGGGGCGGGAAGACCGGCGCGTCCATCATGGCGTCAGGGCCTCCGCCCGGTAGGTCAGGTCGGCGAAGGCCCGCTCGAGGCCTCCCTCGCGGGCGGCGAGCGCCTCCGGCACATCGTCGGCGACGATGCGTCCCTGGTGGGCGATGACGACCCGCGTGCACATGGCGGGCACTTCCTCGAGCGTATGTGTCGTGATGAGGATGGCCTTGCCCTCGGCCATGCGGGCGATAAGGGCGCGCACGGCACGCTTCTGGTTCGGGTCGAGCCCGTCGGTCGGCTCGTCGAGCAGGAGAACCGGCGGGTCGCCGATCAGGGCTCCGGCAAGGCCGACCCGGCGGCGGTAGCCCTTGGACAGTTCTCCGATCAGCTTGCCGGTGACGGCCCCGATCCGGGCATCTGCCGTGACGCGCTCGACGGCGGCCTCCCGCGCCGCCCGGCCGAGCCCGCGCGCCTCGGCGAGGAAGCGCAGGAATTCCGGCGGCGTCATTTCGTTGTAGAGCGGCGCGCCCTCCGGCAGGTAGCCGAGGGCAGCCTGCGCAGCGCGGCGGTTTTCGGTGATCGAATGTCCCATGATGCGGGCATCGCCGGAATCCGGGGTCAGCACCCCGGCAATCATGCGCATGGTCGTCGATTTGCCGGCCCCGTTCGGGCCGAGAAAGCCGAGCACATCGCCGCGCCGGAGCGCCAGCGATATGCCGTCCACGGCCGGACGGCCGCCGAACCGCTTGGCGAGGCGAGCCAGTTCGAGCATGACCGGCCCGCGATCCGTGTTGTCGCCGCTGTCTCCCATGCGTTCCGCTCTAGCGGCAAGGCGGCGCTTTGGCCAGTCACGCCTGCGCAGCGACCCAGGCGAGAAATCCCTCGCTGAGGCCGGTTTTGATCGGTTGTCGGAAAAATTGTCGGGAGGCGGCTACCAAGCGCCCCAGGGGGCTGGGGGGGCTGATGGGTCTGGGATGCCTGATGTGCACCGCCACCCGACATAGTTAAGGTCGCTTGCATTGAAGGCCCGGTCGCGACCAGACTGTGTCAGTATTGCGGCGCTTCGTTACAATCGCGATAGTCGCCATGGCGCAGACCTGACCGAGCGAGGCCGGATGACACAGCAGACAGAGCCTTCCGGCGCGATGCAGGCACGCTTGACCCGGGTCGTGTTCCAGCGCGCCGAACTCAACCGCATCCTCTCGGTCTACGGCCACATGGTGGGCACCGGCGCCGCCCGCGACTATGCCATTGCCATGCTGCGGGACAGGGCCGTCTTCTCGATCTATCGCCGCGCGGCCGAACGGGCGACCTGGACGATCGAGAAAGTCCCGGCGCTTGCCCGCCAGCAGGGGGCCTGGGCCGTGCGCGGAGCCGAGGGCCAGGTGCTAAAGCGCGGCCATGACCTCGATCCCGTCCTCAAGGCGTTCGACCGTCACCGCCTGCGCATCGTGGGGTGACGGCCGTGGACATGCTGACCCTCCTCCCGCCGGTCGCGGCGCTCGCCATCGCGGTCGCCACACGCAATGTCTACTATGCGCTCGGCGGGGCCATCCTGCTCTCCGAGACGCTCATCTCGTCCGGCAATCCAGGGCTCGGCCTGCTGGCGAGCGTCGACCGGGCGGCGGGCGTGTTCGAGAGCGGCGGCAATACGCGCATCCTCCTCTTCTGCCTCATCATCGGCGCCCTGATCGCCTACATGCAGCGTTCGGGCGGCGTCGCGGCCCTTGTCAGCCGCCTCGTGTCTTCGGGCGTTGCTTCGACGCGGCGGCGCGCCGGTCTCGTCACGGTCGCCGCCGGCACGGCCATCTTCATGGAGACCAATGTCAGCCTTCTGTCGACCGGCATCATGGGCCGTCCGCTGTTCGACCGGCTCGGCCTCAGCCGCGAAAGGCTGGCGTACCTGATAGACTCCACCTGCGCGCCGGTCAGCGTGCTGATCCTCGTCAATGGCTGGGGGGCCTATATTCTCAGCCTCGTCAGCGACTATGGCCTTGCCGATCCGGTCGCCATCGTCGCCGCGACCATCCCTCTGAACTTCTATGCGCTCCTCACGCTGGCCGGGGCCTGGGCAACAGCCGGGACGGACCGCGTCATCGGTCCGATGCGCACAGCCGAGACGCGCGTCGAGACCGGCAGCGATGATGCGATTGCCCCGACCCGGGCGATCTACATGGCCCTGCCGCTCGCCATAATGGTGTTCGGCACGCTCGGCTTCATGCTGTGGACAGGGAACGGCAACATGATCCGCGGCTCCGGCTCGCAATCGATCCTCTGGGCGGTCGTCATCGCAACGCTCGTCGCTTTCGTGATGCTGCGCGTCTCCGGGCGCTTCAGGACCGACGCGCTCGTCGACATGGGCTTTCGCGGCATGGGGGACCTTCTGCCCGCCGTTACGGTCATCTTCCTCTCGCTCGCCCTTGGCGACAGCCTGCGCGCGCTCGGCACCGGCGAATACATGGCCGGGCTCGCGGCCGCCTTTCCGGCTCCGTTCGCCATACCGGCGATTCTTTTCGTCTCGGCCGGCATCACCGCCTTCGCCACCGGGACAAGCTGGGGCACCTATGGCATCCTCGTGCCGCTGGCCATGCCGCTCGCCATCGGGGCAGGGGTGCCCCCCGCGCTCGCCCTCGCGGCGGTCATGGGCGGCGGCGTCTTCGGCGACCATTGCTCGCCGATCTCCGACACGACCATCATCGCGAGCTTTGCGGCAGGCTGCGACCATATCAGCCATGTCCAGACCCAGCTTCCCTATGCGCTCATCGCCGCCGCCGGGGCAACCGCGCTCTATCTCGGGGCTGGGGCGGTCATGGTGTGATTCTGCTTGGCAAGGCCCTGTCCTTGCCGTCTTATCCGTCATGTCGGAGATGACATGGGGACAGTCATGCGGCGTTTCGGATACTTGGCTCTGGCGGCGCTTGCCTCGATTGTGCTGGTGGCTCTCCCGGCTCTCGCCCAGCCGCGCGTGGCAACCGTCATTGGCAATGCCGATTATCAGCGCGACGTGCTCGACCTTGCCAATCCGGTCAATGACGCCAATCTCATGGCAACCGTGCTCTCCGAACTCGGGTTCGAGGTCGTCGCCTGGCGCAATGCCACACGCAACGACATGCTCGCCGCCTTCGCCGACCACCGCGACCGGCTCTCGGCAGCCGGGCCGCAGGCAATCGGTCTCTTCTACTATGCCGGGCATGGCATGCAGGTGAACGGCAGCAACCATCTCATCCCGATCGATACCCGCGTCCGCTTCCGGGAGGACGCCCTGTCCGAGCCTCAGCTCGGCATCGCCATCGAATGGATGGAGCAGGCGGGGAACGATGTGAACATCGTCATTCTCGATGCCTGCAATGACAATCCCCTGCCCGAACGGTCGGGCCTCGGGCGCACGGGCGATCGCCCGGAAGGCCTCGCCAACCTGCCGCGTGCGGCCGGGTTGCTCATAGCCTATGCCGCCCAGCCCGGAAGGGTCGCAACAGACGGGCGCGGGCGGAACAGCCCGTTCACGGCCGCGCTCGCCGAGGTCATGCGCCAGGAAGGCCTGATCGCGGAGCTGACCTTCAAGCGCGTTGCCGAGCGCGTGCTCGCCGAGACGAACGACGAACAATGGCCGTACTATTCCAACGGCCTGATCGGGGCGGAGTTCTGCTTCAACCAGGCAGGGTGCGGCGTCGCCCCGCAGAAGCCCCTTTTGCCCGCGCCTGAAACCCCGGCACCGACTTTGTCGGCGCCTGCAGGGCCTGCCGGGACGGCCGCTGCAACCGAGGCGCCCGCAGAGACTGTGACCATCACTGGCGTGCGCCTCGACCCGGAAGACGAGGCCCTGCTCGCCCGGCTCGAATTGTTTGACTTCAAGCTGGAGGCGCCGCTCGCCGCCGCCGAGGCAGTGCTCGCGGAACACGGCTTGCCGCAACTGTTGCGCCTCGCCCCGGTCGAGCCGCGCGCGGCCTTTCTCGCCGGGGTGGCTCAGTATTTCGGCGTTACCGGGACGATGAAGGACCCCGGCTTGGCGGTCAGCCAGTATCAGGCGGCCTGCTATGCCGGGCTTGCTGTGGCCTGCGCACAGCTTGGCTATGCCTATCTCGACGACAAGGGCATTCCGCGCGATGCCGGACGAGCCGTCGAATTGCTGCAGCAGAGCTGCAGCGATGCCGAGACGGCCGGTTGCGTATGGCTGGCCGGACTGTATTTCGGCGGCAGCGTCGTTCCGGCGGATCGGGCAAGAGGCAAACAGATCATAGACGGTGCCTGCGCGTCCGGCCTCGCACCGGCCTGTTTCGCGCAGGCCGTGGCGAACCGGACGCCGAACGCCGTGTCCGTGGCCCTCGGCGCTTCTTATGTCCCGCCGCTCGTCCAGGCTGGGGCGGCATGGTCCGAGATTGCCTGCCGTTATGGCAACGCGGCCGAATGCGCCTATTTGGGTGCGGCCCATTATGAGGGCCTCGGCATCCCCGAGAATGCCAGCGAAGGGGTGCGCTATTACAGGCTCGGCTGTGAGGGGGGCAATCTCGATGCCTGCTACAATGTCGGCGCGGCCTATTCCCGCGGCAAGGGCGTTCGACAGGACGGCGTCGAGGCAACCCGGATCTTCAAGGAGACCTGCGAGAAAGGCGAGATGTGGAGCTGCGCGTCATACGGGCAGATACTCTATCGCGGCGACAATGGTGTGCGCCGTGACCGCCGGAAGGGCCGCCAGCTCCTGGAACAGGGATGCAATGCCGGCGCCCCGCTTGGCTGCCAGGTGCTCGCGCAGATCGATTAGACGGGACCTACCCCTCTACGCCCGTCCCCATGGGGCATGTCACGCCGGTTCCTCCAAGCCCGCAATAGCCGGCCGGGTTCTTGTCGAGATATTGCTGGTGATACGCTTCGGCATAGTAGAATTCGCCGGCAGGCGCGATCTCGGTCGTGATCGCCGCGCGGTGCCCAGCCGCTTTCAGCGCGCCCTGATAGGCATTCCGCGACGCGAGCACGGTCGCGCGCTGGGCCTCGGCCGTCGTATAGATCGCCGAGCGGTATTGCGTGCCCCGGTCATTTCCCTGGCGCATGCCTTGCGTCGGGTCATGGCTCTCCCAGAACGTCTTCAGCACCGTTTCGAGACTCACCTTCGCCGGATTGAAGACAACGCGGACAACTTCCGTGTGCCCTGTGCGGCCAGAGCAGACCTCTTCATAGGTCGGGTTCGGCGTGTGCCCGCCTGCATAGCCGACGGCCGTGAGCCAGACGCCCGGCAGGTTGTAGAACTTGCGCTCCGCGCCCCAGAAACAGCCGAGCCCGAGCCAGATCTCGGCATAGCCTTCGGGGACCTCGCTCTTGATCGGCCGGCCATAGATCGTGTGCTCGGCGGACGTAGGGATCGGCGCGGGCCGGCCGGGCAGGGCGGTCTCGGGCGTCGGCAGTGTTGCGGGCTTGAGCGAAAACAAGGAACGGGCCTCCTTATGGAACCTGAGCCTGATTTAGGGCGGCAGTGGCGCAGGCGCAATGCAAGCTTGCGTGAGCCGGGCGGCCCGTTATAAGCCATCGCCTCTGGTGAGATGGCCGAGTGGTCGAAGGCGCACGCCTGGAAAGTGTGTAGGCTAGCAATAGTCTCCAGGGTTCGAATCCCTGTCTCACCGCCACCCTCCAATATTTGCGGGCAGACGCGCGTTAGTGTGAGAC
>CAYSED010000077.1:0-2946 GCA_964429935.1 uncultured Hyphomonadaceae bacterium | reverse complement strand
GTCTCCCCGCCAGCCGTAGCAAAGGGTTGGACCCAGGGGGTCAAACCAAGGCGAAGGATGACCCGGCAGGGGCGACAGCGGGTCCGGTTTAAGTCGCCATTAACCGCTGCGGGGCGATTTGTGACTGAACCTGTTGGAGGTCTGCACCCATGCTTCGCGCCGCGCTTGTCCTTGCGTTTGCTCTTGTCCTCTCCGCGCTGCCTGTCGCTGCCCAGCCGCTCGAGGCGGTGCAGACGGTTGAAAAGGTGATCGTCACCGTCAACGCAGACGGCAGCGAGACCGAAACGCTCGAGCCGACCGAAGCCCTGAAGCCTGGCGAGCGGCTGCAATACACGCTGACCTTCCGCAATGCCGGAGAGGCCGGAGTCGACGCCCTGTCGCCGACCATGGCCGTGCCGCCACAGGTCATCATCGAGGAAGGCTCCGTCCGTCCCGCCGGCGAGCGGGTCGTCTACTCGGCCGATGGCGGCGAGACCTTTGCCGATCGCGCCGCTTTGACCGTCGTCGAGAACGGCACGCCCCGTCCGGCCGAGGCAGCGGACATAACGACCGTCCGCTGGGTGCTGTCCTCGCCCCTGCCGGCAGGCGGCTCCGGCACAGTGTCTTATCGCGCCTTTGTGCGCTGATCTCAGGGCCGCCGTCAACTTCCCCCCCCTGCGACAACTTGTGGCACGCCAAGCGCCATTTTATTCGGCCTGGTTAGCTGCCCCTTAAGCAATGACGGCTAATTACAGCGCATAAAGAACCGGGCGGCACAGCCCATAAAACACATTGGGGCAATACCATGTCTGTCGGACGCAAACTCCTGAAATCCCTGAACTGGATGCGGCCGGTCGTGCCGGTCCTCGCAGCAGGGCTCGCCTTCGCGGCAGCCGAGGCCCAGACCACGGCGGGCACGACGGTCGAGAACACGTTTACCCTCAATTACCAGGTCGCCGGCACGCCGCAGCCGACCATCACCAATGACACGGACACGGTCATTCCGGGCGCGATCGTGCAGGGCACCGAAACGCGCTTCACGGTCGACCGGGTGATCGACCTCACGGTCGCGGTCACCAATTCGCCGCTCAATGTAGCGCCGGGCGCGTCGGGCACGGGCGCGACGCTCATCTTCGAGGTGACGAACACCGGCAATGACGCGCAGTCCTACACATTCTCCCTTCAGGACGGCGTCGATTCCAATGGCGCGGCGGCGAACTTCAATGCAACTGGCGTGACGATCACCTACCAGATCGACGATGACGGTACGCCGGGCTTCGGCCCGGGCGACACGGCGGTCACGGTTCCGGCGGTCGCGCCGGGTACCGCCACCGCCACCGCCCTCCAGCGTACGCCGGACATCGCGGCCGGAACGGTCTACCGCGTCCTCGTCTCCGGCTCGATCCCGTCCTCGCAGGCCGACGGCACCGCCGACGACCTGATCCTCATCGCCGAGAGCCGCAATCCGGTCACCTGGGCTTTCGAGGGCGCGTCCGGCTCGGCCGGCAACGTCACCGCGGCCGATACCGGCGGCAATACGCAGGTCGGCGTCGCCGAGAACGTCCTTGCCGACGGCACCGGCACGGCCCAGGAAATTGCCAATGACGGGCGCTTCTCCCGCCAGGCGACCTTCCTCGTCGCCTCGCCAGACCTTGCCGCGTCCAAGACGGTTGCGGTCGTCGCGACGAATGGCCGGACGCCGTTCAATTGCGCGAGCGCTGCTCCGCTCACCGGGAACCAGTTCTCGGTCCCGGGCTCGTGCGTGGAATACCTCATTACGGTCGTCAACAATGGCTCGATCGCGACGGCACAGGATGTCGATGTTGTGGACGTGCTGCCGCTCCAGGTCGAGTTTGCCAGCCTCGCGGTGGCCGGTTTCAATGCCTCCCCGGCTCCAGTGACCTCGGCTCCGGCCGCCAGCACGTCCTGCGACGGAACAGCGTCGACCTGCCGGGTTGCGGTGGAAAACGCCGAGCTTGCCGCCGGCGCAACCGCCACGCTGGCGATCCGCGCAATCGTTAAATAAAATCCAGAATATATTAGTACCGACCTTGGCCCCGCGACAGCCTGTCGCGGGGTTTTTCTTGGTTTATATCCAATAAATAAATTCGGCATTTACCGCGCCATAATATGGTCGAGCCTGGACAAGAGACCGGCCGCAAGGCTGGCGAAAAGAGGCGCAAAAACGCGCCCCGGGGTTGACGGCGGTGGTATCCGGGAAAATGTTTCCTGACCTGAAACTTGCGCGCGCGACATGCGCCGCGCTCCTGCTGCCGCTCGGCCTCTGGCTGGTTGGCGGACCAGCCGCGCATGCCCAGCTTGGCCAGGAGGTCGTCAACACCGCCGAGATCAGCTATCGCGGCCTCGCCGGGTCCTTTACGATCTCCTCCAACGAGGCCGCCTTCGTCATCGAAGCGCAGCGCACCTCGTCCACGATTACCCTTTTCCGGGTTGCGCCGGGCGCGCCCGATGCCGTCACGGTCCGCCTGAACGGCACCGGCTTCAGTCCGAGCGGGGCTGTTTCCGGACCCTTTGACGACGCGACACCGAAAGGTTTCGGCTTCGGCGAAGAGGTCGGCATCGTCGAAACGGACCGTATCCTGCCGGGCGAACTCCTCGTTGTCGGTGTCACTGATGCCGGCCAGAACGGCAATCCCGGCGAGATCGAGACCGTGACGGTGACAGTCACGGACGAGAGCGGCGACGCGATTACGCTCCGCCTGTTCGAGAGCGGCCCGGATACCGGCGTGTTCTTCGCTTTCCTGCAGACCTCCGCCGAACCGAGCCACGCCGATGACCAGATCCTGACAACGCCGTCCGGCACCTCGCTGGAAGCGAGATATGTCGATGCCTTCGATGCCACCGAAGTGTCGCTGGATTCGGCTCTTGTCGATCCGTTCGGCCGCCTGTTCGACAGCCTCACGGGCGACCTGATCGACGGCGCAACAGTCACGATCATCGATACGG
>CAYSED010000076.1:0-13285 GCA_964429935.1 uncultured Hyphomonadaceae bacterium | reverse complement strand
GGTCTCGCGCGCGATGCGCTCGCGCTTGTCGGCCTTCTTGATGAAGTGCAGCGTGCGCATGTTGTGCAGCCGGTCGGCCAGTTTTACGAGCAGGACACGCAGGTCCTCGGTCATGGCGAGGATGAATTTCTGGAAGTTCTCGGCCTGCTTCGAGGCTTCGGTCTGGTATTCGAACTCGCCGAGCTTGGTCACGCCGTTGACGAGCTGGCGCACTTCGGGGCCGAACAGCTTGCCGATCTCGTCGAGACTGGCATCGGTGTCCTCCACCGTGTCGTGCAGGAGCCCGGCGACGATCGTGAAGACATCGAGCTTGAGATCCGCAAGCAGGCCTGCAACCGAGACGGGATGGGAGAAATAGGGATCGCCGGAAGCGCGCTTCTGCTCGCCGTGCTTGGAGACGGCATAGACATAGGCCGCGTTCAGGAGGTCCTCATCGGCATCCGGCTGGTAGGCGAGGACTTTCTCGACAAGCTGGTATTGCCGGAGAAAGCCGCCTGGCGCGCGGACGGGCCTTGCCGAGGCGTCCTGCTCACCAAGCCTGGCGGCGTCTCCGTCCATGCGCGGCTCGTCCTAGTAGCGGTCGTCCCGCCCGGCCTCGAGCTCGACCTGGTAAGCCCGAAGGACATCTTCCTCGGACGCCGCCGGAGCGGCCTCCAGCGCGCGGGCATCCTCCTCGCGCTCGGCCTCTTCGGAGGGCCGGACTTCCTGCAGGTTCGACACGAGCGCCTCGCGCACGACCTTCAGGTCAACGCTCTGGTCGGCAATCTCGCGAAGCGCGACGACGGGGTCCTTGTCGCGGTCGCGGTCCACGGTCAGGGGCGAGCCTTCGCGGATCATGCGGGCGCGGTGGGCTGCCATCAGCACGAGCTGGAAACGGTTGGGAATCTGCTGCACGCAGTCTTCGACGGTGACACGGGCCATGTAAATCTCCTGTAGCCGATCCGTATAGGCGCACGAACGGCGCGCCGCAACCCGTCAGTTGCGCCCGGAAGCGGGCTCGACTAGGCGGTATTGCAGTCTTCCGCCCGGAGCGACCGAAGGACACCCCTGATGGCAATCGCCGAACCGCCGAAAGACTGCGCACTCTGTCCGCGCCTCGTCAAGTTCCGCGAAGCTGCCGCACGCGCCGAACCCGGCTGGTACAACGGCGCGGTGCCCTCCTTCGGCGATGACGCGGCTAGGCTCCTCGTCGTGGGCCTCGCGCCCGGGCTGCGCGGGGCAAACCGGACCGGGCGTCCGTTTACAGGCGACTGGGCCGGGGACCTCCTCTATGCGACGCTCGACAAGTTCGGCCTGTCCCGCGGCCAGTATGCCGCAGACGTCGCAGACGGGCTTTCCCTCTCGGGGGCCATGATAACCAATTCGGTGCGATGCGTGCCGCCGGAGAACAAGCCGGCCGGCACCGAGATCAATGCCTGCCGCCCCTTCCTTGCGGCCCGCATCGCCGCGCTCCCGAACCTGGAAGCCATCCTGACGCTCGGGAAAATCTCACACGAATCAACGGTCCGGGCGCTCGGGCTGCGGCTGGCGGACCACAGGTTCGCCCACAACGCGGCCTACAAGGTCGCCTGGCAGGGCCGCGCGATCAGCCTTCATGCGAGCTATCATTGCTCGCGGTACAACACGAATACGGGGCGGCTGACGGCAGCCATGTTTGAAGAGGTCTTCGAGGCCGCCCGCGCCGCCATGCAGCGCTAGGCTTCGCCCAGCAAGGCCCGCACGCGCGCTTCCAGGCCATGCTGGCGCAGACGCCTTGTGCGCTCGACGAGGAGGATGCGGCGAAGCTGCTCGTAGGCATCGCCGAGATCGTCATTGATGATGCAATGGTCGTAGCGCCGCCGGTGACGTATCTCGGCGCGCGCATCCTGCATGCGGCGCGCGACGATGTCCGGCGTCGACCCTTCGCGGGCGGCGAGCCGCGCCTCGAGCGCCCCGATGCTCGGCGGCAGCACAAAGACCGAAACGCAGTCATTCGGCATCTGGTCGTGCAGGGCGTCAGCCCCCTGCCAATCGACATCGAAGATGACGGCCAGCCCGGAGGACAGTTTCGCCTCCGTGTCGGCGCGGGGCGTGCCGTAATAATGGTCGAAGACCTTGGCCCATTCGAGAAATCCGCGCTGCCGGACCATGGCCTTGAAATCGGCCTCCGAGCGGAAATGATAGTCCACGCCGTCGGCCTCCTTCGGGCGCGGCGTGCGGGTCGTCACCGAGACCGACAGGGCGACCGTGTCGAACTCGGCCATCAGCATGCGCGCGAGCGTCGTCTTGCCGGCCCCCGACGGGCTCGAGATGACCAGCATGAGGCCGCGCCGGACCTCCATCTCATTCGACATTGGCTGCCTGCTCCTTGAACTGGTCGATCCCTGCTTTGAGGCCCAGGCCCGCCTCCGTCAAACCGAGGCTGGCAGATTTCGAGCAGAGCGTATTGGCCTCGCGATTGAGCTCCTGGGCGAGGAAATCGAGCTTTCGGCCTGCCGGGCTTCCCGCTGCGAGGTAGCCGCGCCCCGTGGCAATATGCGCCGCGAGCCGGTCCAGCTCCTCGCGGACGTCCGCGCGGGCCGCCGCGATGGCAACCTCGGCGGCGAGCCGGTCAGCGTCCACCGCGCCCTCGGCACCGATCTCCCGCAGGCGGGCCTGCAGGCGCTCGCGCAACAGTCCGGGCTGTGTTGTCCCCTGCGCCGCGGCCGCAAGCCGGAGCGTCTCCAGATGATGCAGGAGGTCGCTGAGCACCCGTTTCAGGGACCGCCCTTCGGCAAGCCGCGATGCTGCGAGTTCGTCGAGCGCCGCAGCCGCCCCGCCGGCAAGGGCTTCCATGGCGGCCACATCCGCCGCGAGGCTGCGGAACACGTCTGCAGCCTGCGCCCCGCCATCGAGCACCGGGCGCGTCGCCATGAGGGCAGCGAGCGCGGCACCCGCCGGGACTTCGCCGGTTCTCGCCCTGTAGGCGGCACAGAGGGCATCAAGGGCCGCCTCGTCTACAGGACTGCGCGCGCCGGACGCGAGGTCGATGCGCAGCGAGACCTGCAGGTTGCCGCGCTGGAACCGTTCGGCTGCAGCGGCCTTGACCAGCGGCTCGAGCGGGTCGAGGCCGCCGGGAAAGCCCACCCGGACATCGAGATTGCGGCCGTTGACCGACTTGGCTTCCCACGCCCATCGGCCCCAGGGTGCCTCGCCTCCCGATCGGCCGAACCCGGTCATTCCCGACAGGGCCGCCATCAGTTGGCTCGCTCGGCGGCAATGCGCTCGCGCTCGATCCGCCGGTAATTGGCGACATTGCGGTTGTGCTCGGCGAGCGTTCGGGCGAAGGCATGGCCGCCGGAACCGTCGGCCACGAAGAATACATAGTCGGTATCCGCCGGTTGCAGCACGGCCGCGATCGCGTCCCGCCCGGGATTGCAGATCGGCGTCTTCGGCAGGCCGTCGATCTGGTAAGTGTTCCAGTCCGTGACCTTGTCGATCTCGGAGCGGCGGAGGGTTCGGCGCTGGCCCTGCGCATTGTAGAGCGGTTCGCCTCCCGAAACACCGTAAATGATGGTCGGGTCACTCTCGAGCCGCATGCCCTTTTTCAGTCGCCCGACGAAGAGCCCGGCGACCTGCGCCCGCTCGGAGGCCAGCCCGGTTTCCTTCTCGACGACGGAGGCGAGGATGACAGCCTCCCCGGGCGTGTCGAATGGCAGGCCTGGCTGGCGGCCTGGCCAGAGCTCGGCAAGGAGCTTGTCCTGGGCCTCGGCCATGAGGCCGAGAAGGTCTTGCCGGGTCATGCCGCGAGAATAGACGTAGGTATCGGGCAGAAGGGTGCCCTCTGCGGGAGGCGTCTGCGGCATGTCTCCGGCAAGGATCGTGTCAGCCTCGACGAGCCGCAGGATCTGCGCGGTCGTCAGCCCCTCCGGCACGGTGAACCTGTGGAGAACCGCCTCGCCGGACAATAATCGCGCCTTGACCTCCGCCAGCGTCACGCCGGCACGGAACTCGTACTCCCCGGCCTTGGCCTGCCCGCCATCCCGGTCGAGCCGGAAAGCTGCCCGCAGCAGCCGGTCGTCGCGGATCACGCCGGCTTCCTCGAGCGAAGCTGCAATTTGCCCGAGCCCTTCGCCGGCAGGGACCGTGACCGTGGTTTCGGTCAGGAGCGGCCCCGGGCGCGAGATCTCGTTCTGGAACCAGACATAGGCGCCGCCGGCCCCCGTGATCGCGAGGACCAGAAGGAGGCCTGCAAGCGACAGGACTGCCTTTATCACCGTCATGAGGCTTGATCTCCGCACGATTCCGGGTTCGTGGGCAAAGAGTGTACCGGCCATCCCGCCCGGGAAAGCCCTAATCGACAGCCTTCAGCACCAGGGCCGCATTCGTTCCGCCAAACCCGAACGAATTCGACAGGGCGGCACGGACAGGGCCGTGCTTGGCCTTGTGGGGAATGAGGTCGATTTCCGTCTTAAAGCTCGGATTGTCGAGATTGAGCGTCGGCGGCATCACGCTGTCGCGGATCGCCAGGGCGCAAAAAGCCGCCTCCACGGCCCCGGCAGCCCCGAGGAGGTGGCCGATGGCCGACTTCGTCGCCGACAGGGAGAGCTTGGCGGCAGAGTTGCCGAACAGCCGCTCGATAGCCCGCACCTCACCCTCGTCGCCAAGCGGGGTCGAGGTGCCGTGCGTATTCAGGTAGTCGATGTCGGACGGCAGCATCCCGGCCCGCTCCAGCGCCATCTTCATGGCCCTGTAACCGCCTTCGGCACCTTCTGCCGGCGCGGTAATGTGATAGGCGTCCCCGGAGAGCCCGTAGCCTGCGACCTCGGCATAGATCTTCGCCCCGCGCGCCCTGGCGTGCTCGTATTCCTCGAGGACGAGAACGCCCGCCCCGTCGCCCATGACGAAGCCATCGCGGCCTTCATCATATGGGCGGGACGCCTTGGTCGGCTGGTCATTGTATTTTGTCGACATCGCCTTGAGGGCACAGAACCCGGCCACGCCGAGTTCGCAGATCGAGGCTTCCGCGCCGCCGGCCAGCATGACATCGGCGTCGCCCTCCCGGATGATCCGGGACGAATCGCCGATCGCGTGGGCACCTGTGGCACAGGCGGTCACGATCGAGTGATTGGGCCCCTTGAGGCCGTGCTTGATGGAGACATGCCCCGACGCGAGATTGATGAGGGCAGAAGGGATGAAGAACGGGCTCACCTTGCGCGGACCGCCGGACGCAAGGTCCATCTGGGAACTGGCAATCGACTGCAGGCCGCCGATCCCGGAGCCGATCATCACGCCGGTCCGCTCGCGTGCCTCGTCCGTGACAGGATGCCAGTTGGCGTCCCGGAGGGCTTCCTCGGCGGCGCCCAGGGCGTAGACGATGAACTCGTCCATACGCCGCCGGTCCTTCCTGGAGACCGCCGCATCGGCATCGAAGGCTTCCGGATCGCCTTCGCCACCGCCCCGCCCGGAGGTCCAGGGCACCTGGAAGGCGATCTTGCAGGGCATGTCCGTCGTGTCGAACACGTCGATCAGCCCGGCGCCGGACCGGCCTTCGATCAGCCGCTTCCAGGTCGCTTCGCGATTGCCCGCGAGCGGCGTGACAAGGCCGATTCCGGTTATGACTACGCGGCGCAAAGCGAAGGCCTCCTTACGAGACGTGCGCTTTGATATGCGTCACGGCATCGCCTACCGACCGGATGTTCTCCTGGACATCGTCCGGGATCTCGATGTCGAATTCTTCCTCGAAGGCCATGACCAGCTCAACAAGATCAAGGCTGTCGGCACCGAGATCGTCAATGAAGCTCGCGCTCTCGACGACCTTGTCACCCTCCACGTCGAGATTTTCGACAACGATTTTCTTCACACGCTCAAGAACGTCAGACATGAGGCACCCTCTTCTTGTTGATGTCTGAATAAGCTGGCTTCGAGAACCAGAAGTGTTGCCGTTAGCACACAGATTTATGACCCGCCAAGCCCGGAAACGTTGCCGGGCCGCCAGCATGTCTCAGATCATGGCCATTCCGCCGTTCACATGCAGGGTCTGGCCGGTCACGTAGGCGGCTTCGTCCGAGGCGAGATAAGCGACTGCGGCGGCGATGTCGGTGCCGGTGCCGAGACGCCCGGCCGGTATGGATTTCAGCAGCATCTCCTTCTGGGTTTCAGGCAGCACATCCGTCATCGGCGAGGCGATGAACCCCGGGGCGACGCAATTGGCCGTGATGCCCCGGCTGGCGATCTCGGCGGCGAGCGACTTGGTGAACCCGATCATGCCCGCCTTGGAGGCGGCATAGTTCGCCTGGCCAGGATTTCCGGTGACGCCAACCACCGACGTGATGCCGATGATTCGCCCGTGCCGACGCTTCATCATGCCCCGGAGGACGGACTTGGCGAGCCGGAAATAGGCCCCGAGATTGACATCGAGGACGAGATCCCAGTCTTCCTCCTTCATGCGCAGCAGGAGCTGGTCGCGCGTCAGGCCGGCATTCGACACGAGGATGTCGAGCGGCCCGACCGCCGCCTCGGCACGCTCGACAAGCCCGTTGACCGCTTCCGTGTCGGAGAGGTTGCAGGGCAGGACAGCCGTCTCGCCGGGACAGGCCGCGCGCACCTCTTCGAGAACCGATTCGCGGGTGCCCGAGAGGGCAACCCTGACCCCTGCAGCCGAGAGGGCGGCGGCGATGTCGCGGCCTATGCCCCCTGAAGCACCGGTGACGAGCGCGGTCTTGCCGCTGAGATCAAACATGGGTCTTGTCCCTTCCTGTTGTGGCGGATCTGTCGGTCAGGATTGCAGCGACCGGGCCAGGGCTTCGAGGTCTTCCGGCGTGCCGAGCGACAGTCCGGCCATGTCCCGGGCGGTCCGCCGGTTCATGACGCTGAGCACCTTGCCGGCCCCGGCCTCGATCGTCTCCGTTACGCCTTCTGAGACCATGAACTCGACGCTCTCGCGCCAGCGCACTCGGCCCGTGACCTGTTCGACGAGATGACGGCGGATCGCGTCCGGGTCGGTGACGGGCCTTGCCGTCACATTGGCGACGAGCGGGACGCGGGGCGACCGGATCTCCGCCGCTGCCAGGGCTTCCTGCATGGCGCGGGCGGCTGGAGCCATAAGGGAACAGTGGAACGGCGCACTGACGGCGAGCGGAACAGCTTTCTTGACCCCGTTCTCGCGGGCGTGGGCGCAGGCCGCCTCGATGGCCGCCCTCGTGCCGGAAAGAACGAGCTGGCCGGGCGCGTTGTCATTGGCGACTTCGCAGATGCCGCCGGCCGCCGCCACGCCCGCCGCGCAGGCCGCTTCGGCCTGTTCCGGCTCGGCGCCGAGCAGGGCCGCCATTGCGCCATCCCCTGGCGGGACGGCCGCCTGCATCGCCTTGCCGCGAATGCGCAGGAGCCGCGCCGCGTCGGAGAGGCCGATCGACCCGGCAGCGCAGAGCGCCGAATATTCGCCGAGCGAATGGCCGGCGACATAGCGGGCGATGTCGAGCCCCAGGCCAAACTCGGCCTCGAGCGCCCGCACGGCCGCGACGCTGACGGCCATCAGGGCCGGCTGGGCGTTGGCCGTCAGGGTGAGGGCGTCTTCGGGACCGTTCCAGATCAGGGCCGACAGCGCCTCGCCGAGCGCCTCGTCGACTTCGTCGAAGACGGATCGCGCGGACGGAAAGGCTGCCGCGAGCGCCTGGCCCATGCCGACAGACTGGGCTCCCTGGCCGGGAAAGATGAAGGCGCGCATGGCCATGGCGGCGGGTCTCCCTGTTGGCTTCAGGGGTTCCGTTTAAGATGCAGCTTCACCGGGCGCAATGGCCGCAAGACTGATCAGTCAGGGGAAATCGTCAGCCGCACGCGGCCGACCCGGAAGCCCCAATAGCCGATGGTCGCATCGTTCAGCACGTCGCCGCCACCGTCGAGCGCGAGGATGTCGCGGAACTTCACGCGGCGCGATCCGCCAGAACCGGTCGGCAGGTCGATCAGGTATTCGAGGCGAAAGCCGTTGCCGTCCCGGAACCCTCGCGCCGTTCCGACCACGTCTTCCCGGGTGCCTTCATACTCGCCGTTCGGGAGCTTTGTCAGGCGCCAGGTCTTGCGGTCGGTCTCGCCGTCATCGAACAGGAAATCCTCGACGAGGGTGAGCGTCGTGCCGTCCCAGGTGCCGTTGAGTCTCGCCTCGAAACCCCGGTCGACGCCTGTAATCGTGGTGATCCTGCCGCGCCCGACAGTTTCGCCCGCGAGGGCCTCCTCGATAACGAAAGGACCGGCAGCAGCCTCGGCCGGAATGGGCGGACGGGTTGCGCACGCCGCGAGGAGCGGCCCGAAGGCAGCGATGGGGAGAAGGCGGAAGAGCATTGTAGGTCGGACCTTTTCGGCTTGGGGGCACGGCACAGAAGTAGATGCGTGCGGCGACAAGGCAACTGCGCCCGGCAAATGACCGGCCTTGCATTCGCCTGCCGTTTGGGCTTTAAGCCGCGCTTCAACAGGTGTGCGGTCCTGCAGGCTCCATGGTGGAGCGCCGACAGGGGCCATCGGCGTCCCGGTTCCCGCCAGGCCGCCGCCGCGCACCGCAAGGGACTGAAAAACATGGCTTTATACGAGCACGTGATTATCACGCGGCCGGACATTTCTCCGGCCCAGGTGGAAAGCTTCATCGAGGAAACCTCGGCCTTTCTCACCAAGCAGGGCGCCAAGGTCGGCCGGACCGAATACTGGGGGCTGCGCAATCTCGCCTATCCGATCAACAAGGTGCGCAAGGGCCATTACAGCCTCCTGAACATCGACGGACCGGCTCCGGCCGTTCATGAACTCGAGCGCCGCCACCGCATTTCCGACGATGTGATGCGCTACATGACAGTGAAGGTCGATGTGCTCGAAGACGAGCCTTCGGCGGTGCTGTCGCGCAAGGATCGCGGCGACCGCAAGCCGCGCGACGGAGACCGCGATGACCGCGGCGGACGCGGTGACCGGGGCGATCGCGGCGACCGTGGTGATCGCGGCGACCGGGGTGACCGGGGTGACCGCAGCTCGCGCGACCGCGACCGGGATTGAGGAGCAGGACAATGTCACAGAAAACGCCCACCGGCATGAACATCACGAACATCCCGGCCCGCCGCTCCTTCGGCCGCCGCCGCAAGGTCGATCCGTTTGCCGGCAAGGACGGCCAGAAAATCGACTACAAGGACGTGAAACTCCTTCAGCGCTACATTTCCGAGAAGGGCAAGATCGTCCCCTCCCGGATCACGGCCGTCAGCTTCAAGAACCAGCGCAAGCTCGCCCAGGCGATCAAGCGTGCCCGGATCCTGGCGCTCCTCCCCTTCGCAGTGAAATAGGAGACCGGACAGATGCAGGTCATTCTTCTTGAACGGGTCGAGCGTCTCGGCCGCATTGGCGACGAAGTGAAGGTTCGCGCGGGATTTGCGCGGAATTTCCTTATTCCCCAAGGCAAGGCGCTGCTTGCGACCGACCAGAACCGGGCCCGCTTCGAGCGCGAGCGGAGCGTCATCGAAGCCCGCAACGCCGAAGCTAAAGCAGCCGCCCAGGCGGCGAGCACGTCGCTCGAAGGGGCCGAACTGGTCCTCATCCGGCAGGCGGGCGACACCGGCCAGCTCTATGGATCAGTTGCCGCGCGCGACATTGTCGATGCTGCCCTGGAAGCCGGCCACTCGATGACGCGCGGCCAGGTCCGCCTCGACAAGCCGATCAAGACGATCGGCCTTCACGAGGTGCGCATCCGGCTGCATGCCGAGGTCGACGTGGCGATCATGGTCAACGTCGCCCGCAGCGCCGACGAGGCCGCGCGCCAGGCCGCAGGCGAGAACGTCATCGATGCAATCGCCGCCGAGAACCAGGCGCTGGCGAGCGAACAGGCGGGCGAGCTTGCCGAGGCTGCCGCCGAGATGGCCGACCAGCGCATGGCGGAAGACGACCGCTAGGCCTGGCGCCAGACCGATAGAGACAAAGGCCGTTCCGCAAGCTCGGGGCGGCCTTTTTCATGGCCGGCCTGTCCTCAGGACAGAGTGCCGGCGTGCCTGCCGGATAAACTGCCTGGTGGGACACCCGGTGGGACAGCGGTGGGACAGGGGTGGGACAGTTCGGGCCCGCAGGGGGTCTTGCCGGGTTCAGAAACCCGGCTTGATCGGCCCCTCGGCGAGCCCTTTGACGAACTGGTCGACATGGGCATGGCCGCTCGCGTCGATCTCGCTCGCCGGACCGCGCCAGATAATGCGCCCCTCGAACAGCATGGCGATCTCGTCAGCGATCTTGCGGGCGCTTGCCATGTCATGCGTGATCGAAACGGTCGCCGCGCCAAGCGCCCTCACCTGCTCGACGATCAGGTCATTGATCGCGTCGGCCGTGATCGGATCGAGCCCGGTCGTCGGCTCGTCGAAGAAGATGAGGTCCGGCCGCGAGACGATGGCGCGGGCGAGCCCGACGCGCTTCTGCATGCCGCCGGAAATCTCGGCGGGGCGCAGGTCGGCGACGTCCGGGCCGAGGCGGACCTTGCGCAGCGTCTCTATGGCACGCTCCCGCGCCTCGGTGCGCTTCACACGTTCGGCATGGATGAGACGGAAGGCGACATTTTCCCAGACCGTCAGGCTGTCGAAGAGTGCCGCCGACTGGAAGAGCATGCCGATGCGCGCGCGCATGGCTTCCTGGCGGGATTTCGAGCCGGAGACGACCTCGCCGCCGAAGCGGACCTCGCCTGCGTCCGGCGCAAGCAGGCCGAGCGCGGTCTTCAGCATGACCGACTTGCCGGACCCCGAACTGCCGATGACGACGAGCGAGCGGCCGGGCGCGACATCGAGGTCGACGCCCTGCAGCACCGGCTTGCCGCCGAAGTCCTTGCGGACGCCGACAAGTTCGAGAAGAGGCTGCGTCACAGGCCGATCCTCACGAACAGGGCCGACAGCATGTAATTGCTGGCAAGGATGAGGACGGCCGCGCCGACCATGGCAAGGGTTGCCGCCCGCCCGACGCCGGTCGCCCCGGCCTGCGAGCGGCTGCCCTGGTAGCAGCCCATGAGCGCAATGACCGCCCCGAAGACGGCGGCCTTGACGAGCCCGGCCGCGACGTCGCCGGCTTCGACGAAATCGACCGTGTTGCGCAGGTAGACCGCGGAATCGAAGCCAAGGCTGCCGACGCTGACAAGCCACCCGCCCGCGACGCCGATGATATCGGCGAGGAAGACGAGCGCCGGGAGGGTCAGGATGGCGGCGATGAGGCGCGGCGCGTAGAGGTAGCGAACCGGACTGGCCGAGAGGGTCGTGAGGGCGTCGATCTGCTCGGTGACCTTCATCGCGCCGATCTCGGCCGATATGCCTGCGGAGACGCGGCCGGCGAGCATGAGCGCGGTAATGGTCGGGCCGAGTTCCCGCGTGATGCCGAGAACGACGATGTTCGGCACGAACTGTTCGGCATTGAAGCGGGCCCCGCCAGTATAGATGTTGAGCGCGAGCGCCGCGCCGATGAACACGGCGGCAAGCCCGGCGACCGGCAGGGAATAGAATCCGATGCGGATCATCTGCCGCCAGACCTCTGACAGGTACCAGCGCGGCGTCAGGGCGGCGACGAACACGGCAATGCCAAACCCGCCGAGGCGGCCGATCTCGCGCAGGGTGCCGATGAGGCCCGCCCCGACCCACCGCGCGGGGGCAAGGATGGCAGGCAGGCTGGAACCTTTGTCACTCATGCCATAAGCGCTCCACGCGCGGGCCGACGCCCGTCATCAGTTCGTAGCCGAGTGTGCCCGCCTCGGCGGCCTGGGCCTCGATGCTGGCATGGGGACCGAAAATTTCGACCATCATGCCGGGGGCGACAGGACATTCTAGATCGGTCACATCAAGGGTGACGAGGTCCATCGACACGCGCCCGACCATGCGGCAACGCTGGCCACCGACCAGGGCGAACCCGTGATTGGAGAGCGCGCGCGGCAAGCCGTCGGCATAGCCAAGCGCTATGGTGGCAAGACGGTGATGGCGGCCGAACCGGCGACTCGCGCCATAGCCGGTGCTCGCGCCCTTCGGCGCCATGAAGACCGACAGGATGGGCGCTTCGAGGCACATGCCCGGCCTGAGGCGCTCGCCGCCGAGCGGCAGAGGGCCCCCGCCGCCATAGAGGGCTATGCCCGGCCGGACGAGATCGAACCTGCAGCCTTCAAGCGCCATGCCCGCGGAACTTGCAAGCGACCGGCGGGCAGCGGGCCAGGCGGCAGCAAGCCCGAGAAAGTCGTCCCTCTGGCTTGCATTCATCGGATGGCCGGGCTCGTCGGCGCAGGCGAGGTGAGACATGACGAGACCGACTTCTGCCCCGTGCATCATCTGGCGGACGGCCGGCAGGTCCTCCGGGCGCAGGCCGAGCCGGTTCATGCCGGTGTCGAAGTGCAGGACGGCAGGGCCCGTTTCGGCGAGGCCGAGGCGGTGCCAGTCGCGAAGCTGGCTGAGCGTGTTGATGACCGGGACGAGCCGATGGCGAAGCGCGAGCGGAGCCTCCGCCTCGCCCGTGCCATGGAGCACGAGAATGTCCGGCCCGGCCCCCGCCGCCTCGCGCACGATGACGGCTTCCGGCACGCTTGCGGTGAAGAAGGTCCGGCATCCGGCGCGGGCGAGCGCCGGAGCGACGCGCGCCGCGCCGTGACCATAGGCATCTGCCTTGACGACGGCAGCCACTTCTGCGCCGTGCGCAAGCGCATGCAGGGCCTGCCAGTTATGGACGATGGCGGAGAGGTCGATCGTCAGGCGCGAAGCGGTGTGCATGGCCCAAGCCCATAAGGCGTTGCGGGCTAGAAGTCATCATTCGACCTGCGGCTCGTCTCGAGATTGCCGAACCGCGTGATCTCGGACTCGAAGGCCAGCTCGACGGTGGCGACCGGGCCATGGCGGTGCTTGCCGACGATGACTTCCGCCTTGCCGTAGACCTTGTCCATGCGGTCGCGCCATTTCTGCCATTTGTCCCGCGACTGCGGGTCGTTCGGATCGTTCTGCGGTTCGCTGCGCTCGAGATAATAGGACTCGCGGTAGACGAAGGCGACGACGTCGGCATCCTGCTCGATCGAGCCGGATTCGCGCAGGTCCGACAGGAGCGGGCGCTTGTCGTCGCGCTGCTCGACCTGGCGGGAGAGCTGCGAGAGCGCGAGGACAGGGACGTTCAGCTCCTTGGCGAGCGTCTTCAGGCCCATGGAAATCTCGGTGATCTCCTGGACCCGGTTGCCTTGCGTCTTGCCGGAGCCCGTGAGGAGCTGGAGATAATCGATCACGATCAGGTCGAGGCCGTGGGAGCGCTGCAGGCGGCGGGCGCGGGCGGCAAGCTGGCTGACGGAGAGGCCGCCCTGGTCGTCGATATAGAC
>CAYSED010000075.1:0-13369 GCA_964429935.1 uncultured Hyphomonadaceae bacterium | reverse complement strand
ATGGCCAAGTCAAAGTTTGAGCGGACGAAGCCGCATGTGAACATCGGGACGATCGGGCATGTCGACCATGGCAAGACGACGCTGACGGCGGCGATCACGATGGTTCTGTCGGAAGTGACGGGCGGGACGAAGAAGACCTATGCCGAGATCGACAGCGCGCCGGAAGAGAAGGCGCGCGGGATCACGATCAATACCGCGCATGTCGAGTACGAGACGCTGAACCGCCACTATGCGCATGTCGACTGCCCGGGCCATGCCGACTATGTGAAGAACATGATTACGGGCGCGGCGCAGATGGACGGGGCGATCCTGGTGGTCAACGCGGCCGACGGCCCGATGCCGCAGACGCGCGAGCACATCCTTCTGGCCCGGCAGGTCGGCGTGCCGGCGCTGGTCGTGTTCATGAACAAGGTCGACCAGGTCGACGATGCCGAGCTCCTGGAGCTTGTCGAGATGGAGATCCGCGAGCTTCTGTCCTCGTATGATTTCCCGGGCGACGACATCCCGATCGTGTCCGGCTCGGCGCTGGCGGCGGTCGAGGGCCGGGACGATGCGATCGGCAAGGCCAAGGTGCTCGAACTGATGCAGGCGGTGGACGACTATATCCCGACGCCGGAGCGTCCGCTGGACAAGCCGTTCCTGATGCCGGTCGAGGACGTGTTCTCGATTTCCGGTCGCGGCACGGTGGTGACCGGCCGGGTCGAGACGGGCATCGTCAAGGTCGGCGAGGAGGTCGAGATTGTCGGCATCCGCGACACGCAGAAGACGACGGTGACGGGCGTCGAGATGTTCCGCAAGCTGCTCGACCAGGGCCAGGCGGGCGACAATATCGGCGCGCTGATCCGCGGCATCGACCGGGAAGGCGTGGAACGCGGGCAGGTCCTGTGCAAGCCGGGCTCGATCACGCCGCACACGCATTTCGAGGCGGAAGCCTATATCCTGACCAAGGAAGAGGGCGGGCGCCACACGCCGTTCTTCACCAATTACCGTCCGCAATTCTATTTCCGGACAACGGACGTGACCGGGGTCGTGACCCTGCCGGCCGACAAGGAAATGGTGCTGCCGGGCGACAACCTGAAATTCGATGTCGAGCTGATCCAGCCGATCGCCATGGACCAGGGCCTGCGCTTCGCCATCCGCGAAGGCGGCCGCACCGTCGGCGCCGGCGTCGTCTCGGCGATCAAGAAATAAAGTCCGGTCCGCCTCCGGGCGGAGCGATCGGTCCGGTGGACCGATCGCAGGACTTTATTGCCCCGGCAGGGGCCAAGCCGGCCCCGGCAGGGGCGGCCTTTTTGCTGCCGGGCAAGATGCCTAGAAGCGATTCCTGGAGGGTTCAGACTTGTGGGCGTATATCGTGAACGGCTCACCTTGCTCGTCATAGCGTTCCACGCCTGACGAAGTCGTGTGTTCTCCGGTCTGGCGCGAGCCGTCCGCAGGCGACGTGTAAGCAAACTCGAAATGAACGCGCTTGTGAATGTCCGATTCCGCATAACCGTGCATCGAGGCGGCATAGGGTGCCAGCGTGCAATCGAGATAGGCCATCTCATTGGTGGTCTTGTCGATCAGTTTCGATTGCGAGTTCTCGATATAGCAATCCACGGTTGCTTTCGTGACGACGGCATCTGTCGATACATGGTTCATGCTCTTGTCGGCCTGCGAAACTGCAGCGCCCACGGCGATCACGCCGGCGAGGCCGGCATACATCTTCAATCCCATCAGCAAACCTCCTGTCTGATGCGCAAAGGATGACACAGAGCTTGAAACGTCCCCTCAAGGCGATTGTTGAAATTGTTGGCATCTGGCAGGCTGGAAGGCCGGTGACCAAGCCGACGGCAGCAAGCCATCCTCGATCAGCAGCTTGCGCGACATGGGCCTTTGAGGCAAAACACGGCCTCGCCTGCAGGGGTATAGCTCAGTTGGTAGAGCATCGGTCTCCAAAACCGAGGGTCGCGGGTTCAAATCCTGCTGCCCCTGCCAGGCGGCATGTGTCCGGCCCATACCCTGATGGAACGTTTGCGCCTCTGTTCTTGCCAGCGCCCGGAAACGCCTGTCTTCTGCGGAACGAACCAAAGGGCACGACAAAATGAAACTCTGGTACGGGGGCGCTGGCACGCTTGGACTGATACTCCTCGGCGTGGCGGCATGGCTGTGGGACCCCCTGCCGTCCAATCCGTCGTCCCAGAGGCTTGCCGCCGGCGCGGACACCTATGATGTCGAAATTCTGCGCGACGACTGGGGTGTCCCGCACATTTTCGGCGAGACGCGCGCCGACACCGCGTTTGGCCTCGCTTATGCGCACGCCGAGGATGATTTCGAGACGATCCAGGAAACCGTGGCCGCGACCCGGGGGGACCTGGCAAGCTACCGGGGCGCAGCGGCCGCTCCGACAGACTATATCGTAGCGCTCCTCGAGGTTTGGGAGACGGTCGGCCGCCGCTATGACAGTGACGTGCCGGCGGACGTGAAGGCGACCGCTGAGGCCTATGCGGCAGGCCTCAATCTCTATGCGTCGGAGCATCCGGAAGCGACCTGGACGGGCCTGGCGCCGTTCACGGGCAGGGATGTCGTTGCCGGCTTCATCTTCAAGACACCGTTCTTCTACGGGCTGGACAGCGTCCTTCTGGACCTGTTCGGCGAGGGCCGGGAGGCCGAGCTTGCCATGGACCCGGGTCCCGGCCGGGAGGCCTGGCTTGTCGCGCCGAAGTCCCATGCCGAGCGTGGATCGAACGCGATGGCGGTTGCGCCTGCGCGGGGCGGCGACGGCGTGACCCGGCTTCTCATCAATTCACACCAGCCGCTTACCGGTCCGGTCGCCTGGTACGAGGCGCACACGGTTTCTGCGGACGGACTCGACATGACAGGCGGCCTCTTTCCAGGCACGCCTCTCGTCCTGCACGGGTTCAACAGGGATCTCGGCTGGGCGAATACGGTGAGCGAACCCGATCTCGTTGACATCTACCGGCTGGAGCGCAATCCGGACAACAAGTGGCAATACCGGTTCGACGGGGAATGGCGCGACTTCGAGCGCTCCAGCGTCGAAATCAAGGTCCGCCTGGCCGGACCTTTCGCCTTCCGGGCAAAACGGCCGCTCCTGAGAACTGTCCACGGGCCGGTGGTTGAGGCCGAGCACGGCACCTATGCCGTCCGCTATGCCGGCATGGGCGAGATCCGTCAGCTCGAGCAATACTACCGGCTGAACACGGCCCGGACTCTCGAAGACTTCGAGACGGTGATGTCCATGCTGGCCCTGCCAAGCATCAATTATGTATACGCCGACAGGGACGGCAATATCGGCTTCTTCCACAATGGCCAGTATCCGGACCGCGCACCCGGCTGGGACTGGCAGAAAGATCTGCCGGGCGACCGGGCCGAGCTTGTCTGGCAGGGTTACCTGCCCTGGTCAGGCGTGCCGAAACTCGTCAATCCCCGATCCGGCTTTGTCTACAATTCCAACAATTCCCCGTTCACTGCGACCGACGGGCCGGACAATCTCTCGCCGGACGATTTCCCGGCAAGCATGGGGCTGCAGACCAACCAGACAAACCGCGCCCTGCGCATGCGGGAACTCGCGGACGGACAGGCTCCGATCGGCCGGGACACCCTGCTGGGGATGAAATTCGACACGGCATACGCGGAGGGCTCGATCGCCCGGCGCGTCGTTGCAGAAGTCCTTGCCGGGGACTGGTCTGGCGACGCGACCCTGTCTGCCGCAGCCGCGCACCTCGCCGCCTGGGACTTTAGTGCCCCGATTGACAGCCGCCATGCGGCGCTTGGTGTCCTGACGGTTACAGAGGCGATTACCGAGAAATATACAGGGCGGCCTGCGCCCTCGCCGGAAGATGCCTTCCGTGCCGCCGCAGCTCACCTCGACGAACATTTCGGCCGCATCGATCCGGAATGGGGCGAGGTCAACCGTCTTGTGCGCGGCGACATCAGCCTGCCGATATCCGGCGCGGCCGACACGCTGCGCGCGGTCTACCCGGCGGCGCTTGATGACGGGCCGACGCTCCGCATGGTTGCCGGGGACACCTGGATCAGCCTTGTCGAATGGGATGCGGACGGGACCCTCAGGGCCGACGTGATCCATCCGTTCGGGTCGGCGACACTCGATGCCGGATCACGACACTATGCCGATCAGGCGCCGCTCTTTGCGGCCGGGCAGTGGCGCCCCGCCTTGCTGGAGCGCCGTGACATCGAGGCAGTCGCAACACGGGTCTATCGTCCGGGCCAGCCCGATTGACGTCTAGGCCTGGGTTCGAGCCGGCGAAAGCGGCACGCCTGCAATGTCACTGTTGGATTCCACGCCAGCCCGGTTTACCATTGAACATTCGATAAACTCGTCAGGAGCCGCTCGCATGACCGTGGAACACGTCAACGTGCTGATCGTCGGGGCGGGCCTGTCCGGCATAGGGGCGGCCTATCACCTGAAGACGGGATGCCCGTCGAAATCCTATGCGATCCTCGAAGGGCGCCATGCCGTTGGAGGGACGTGGGACCTGTTTCGCTATCCGGGCATCCGGTCCGACAGCGACATGTATACGCTCGGCTACCGGTTCAAGCCATGGACGAATGCCAAGGCGATTGCCGACGGATCGTCGATCCGCACCTATGTGCGCGAAACGGCGAGAGAGCATGGAATCGACAGGCACATACGCTTTGGCCACATGGTAAAGGCTGCATCCTGGTCAACGGGCACTGCGCGCTGGACGGTCACGGCCGAGCGCAACGGCGCGCCGGTTCGCATGACCTGCGATTTCCTCTTCATGTGTTCGGGCTATTACAGTTACGAGGCTGGCTACACGCCGGATTTCGAGGGCATCGGCGACTTTGGCGGTGACATCATTCATCCGCAGAAATGGCCGGATGACATCGACTATGCGGGCAAGAAGGTCGTCGTGATCGGCAGCGGGGCGACGGCCGTGACACTGGTGCCGGAACTCGCAAAGGATGCGGGCCACGTGGTCATGCTGCAGCGCTCGCCAACCTACATGGTCTCGCGCCCGTCAACGGACAAGGCGGCAATCTGGCTGCGCGGGGTGCTCCCCGGCAAGCTCGCCTATGCGCTGACACGCTGGAAGAACGTTCTCCTCGGCATGTTCTTCTACCGCCAGGCCCGGACCTATCCGGCGAAAGCCAGGGAGCGCCTTGTCGGGATGGTCCGGAACGAGCTTGGACCGGACTATGACGTCGCCACGCATTTCGTCCCGGCCTATAATCCATGGGACCAGAGACTTTGCCTTGTCCCGGACAGCGACTTCTTCCAGTCGCTGAAGTCCGGCTCGGCCTCCATCGAAACCGGGCATATCGACAGGTTCGAGCCGGCCGGCATCCGCCTCAAGTCCGGCAAGCTGCTGGAGGCGGACATGGTCGTCACCGCGACGGGGCTCGAGCTGCAGTTCCTTGGCGGGCTGGACATGCAGGTTGACGGCCGGGCCATCCGCACCGGCGACCTCGTGAGCTACAAGGGCATGATGTATTCGGACCTGCCCAATCTCGCGGCCGTGTTCGGTTACACCAATGCGTCCTGGACGCTTAAGGCCGACCTCACGAGCGAATATGTCTGCCGTCTCCTGAACCATATGGACCGGACGGGAGCCCGCATCTGCACGCCGCGGCTGCGCGAGGGGGATGTCAATACCGAAGCAAAGCCGCCGCTCTCCTCGGGCTATTTTGCGCGCGCGATCAGCCGCATGCCGAAGCAGGGATCGCGCATGCCCTGGCAGCAGAACCACAATTACCTGAAGGACCTGATGGCCCTTCGCTTCGGCGCGATCGATGACGGGGCCATGGAGTTTTCGCGGTGCGCTGAAACGGCAGCGGCCATGCCGGCCGAAGCGACGAGCGCTACCTGACAGGGCCAGGCACTGGATTTTGCCGGCCGCTGCCTGTAGCCCCTTCTGCGGGCATCCGGTACCGCCCTGAAACTGGCCAAGGCGACTGCGGGCATGGATCGCGCTCAACACGTTCACGAGGAATTTCTCAGGCGGGTCAGGACCGGGGACCTGCCAGACATGTCCGGGAGGCGTTCGCTCCCCGATCTCGGGCTCGCGCCGACCCTCGCGCTCGACATTTACGAAGCGCAGTTGATGAGCCGGCAGCTCGACCGTGCCGGGCGGGCGCTGCAGGCGCAGGGGGAAGGGTTCTATACCATCGGCAGTTCGGGTCATGAAGGCATGGCAGCGGTCGCGGCCGCCCTCCGCCCTGCCGACATGGCTTTCCTGCATTATCGCGACGCCGCCTTTCAGGTCATGCGGGCCATGCAGGTACCCGGCGAGACCCCTCTCTGGGACATCCTTCTCAGCTTTGCCGCCTCGGCTGACGATCCGATATCCGGGGGACGCCACAAGGTGCTTGGCTCGAAGCGCCTGAACATTCCGCCGCAGACCAGCACCATCGCCTCGCATTTGCCGAAGGCGGTCGGCGCTGCCTACGCGCTCGGGCTGCAACGGCGGGTCTCTCCCGAGTTTCCGGTCCTGCCGGACGATGCGCTCGTGCTCTGCAGCTTCGGGGATGCCTCGGCTAACCATTCGACGGCGCAAGGGGCGCTCAACTCGGCCGGCTGGACCGCCTATCAGGGCGTGCCCCTGCCACTGCTGTTCGTCTGCGAGGACAACGGGATCGGCATATCGACCCGCACGCCGGCAAACTGGATCGCCGAGCGCTTCCGGGCCCAGCCGGGCCTTGCCTACATGTCCTGCGACGGGCTCGACCTAGCCGAGACCTATGCCGCGAGCCTTGCAGCGGCGGCGCATGTCCGGCGCTATCGCCGCCCGGTCTTCCTGCACCTGCACTGCGTGCGGCTCTATGGCCATGCCGGCTCGGATGTTCAGTCCGCCTACATGGCGAAGGAGGAGATCGAGCAGGATGAAGCGCGGGATCCGCTCGTCATCGGTGCCGCCCGGCTCATCCAGGGCGGCCTGCGCGATCCCGGCGAGATAATTGCCGCCTATGAGGACATTGATCGGCGCATTCAGCGCATCAGCCGCGAAACTGTTTCCCGGCCGAAGCTCCTGTCCTCCGAAGCCGTCGGGCGGAGCCTTGTTCCGCCTGTACGGGAAGTGCGCCCGACAAACGGACCGGACCCGTCCGTGCGCACGCAGATGCTCGGAGACGACCTGAAGGCCATGGAGCAGCCCCAGCACATGGCGCGGCTTCTCAACTGGGCGCTTGCCGACCTGATGCTGGAGCATGGCTCGGTCATCCTTGCGGGGAGGACATCGGCCCTAAAGGCGGGGTCTACAATGTTACAGCAAAACTGCACGCGAGGTTCGGAGCGAACCGGGTCATCAATACGCTGCTCGACGAGCAGGGCATACTCGGACTTGCCATAGGGCTCGCTCAGGCGGGCTATCTCCCGATCCCGGAAATCCAGTTCCTTGCCTATGTCCACAATGCCGAGGACCAGATCCGGGGCGAGGCGGCGACGCTCAGCTTCTTCTCAAACGGGCAGTACACGAACCCGATGGTCATCCGGATCGCCGGGCTCGCCTACCAGAAGGGGTTCGGTGGCCATTTTCACAATGACAACAGCATCGCCGCGCTGCGCGACATACCCGGCCTCGTGATCGCATGCCCGAGCAATGGCCGCGACGCCGTGCTGATGATGCGGGAATGCGTGCGCCTCGCGCGGGAGGAACAGCGGGTGATCGTGTTTCTCGAACCCATCGCGCTCTACATGACGCGCGACCTTCACGAGCCGGGCGACAAGGCCTGGACATATCATTATCCGGCGCCCGGCGAAGGCGAACCGGTCCGGCTGGGGGACATCGGTCGGCATGGGCGAGGCACCGACCTTGCGATCCTGACCTACGGGAACGGCTATTACCTCTCGCGCCAGGCCGAGGTCGTCCTCTCCAGACAGCACAGGGTGAAGGCACGGGTGATCGACCTGCGCTGGCTCGCACCCCTGAACGAGGAAGCGATCCTGAAAGCCATCGCCCCTTGCCGAAGCGTGCTGATCGTTGACGAATGTCGGCGGACGGGCTCGCAGAGCGAGGCGCTGATGACGCTCGTCACGGAACGGGCAGCCCATGGCCCGAACCTCGCGCGGCTCACCGCCGACGATTGCTTCATCCCGCTCGGACGCGGCGCAACCGTTACGCTGCCGAGCCGGGAGAGCATTGTCGAGGCAGCCCTGCGTCTCGTCACGGGCGGTCACTCATGACGACGCAACGGAAAACCGCCCTCGTCGTCTTCCCCGGCCGGGGCACCTACAACAAGGCCGAGCTCGGCTATCTCGGCCGGCACCATTCCGGCAAGGCGGAGCTTATCGCGACGATGGAGGCCGAGCGGCAGCGGCTCGGACAGGTCTCGCTTGCCTCGCTCGACGGGGCTCACCGCTATGATGCCGCTGTCCATACGAGGGGCGACAATGCGAGCCTCCTGATCCATGCGTGCGCGCTTGGCGACTTTGCCGAGATTGATCGTGACCGGTTCGACATCGCGGCGGTCACCGGCAATTCCATGGGCTGGTACATTGCCCTGGCCGGAGCAGCGGCGGTCGCCATGCCAACCGGGGCGCGTGTCGTCAACACGATGGGCACCTACATGCAGGATGCCCTGATCGGGGGACAGCTCGTCTATCCGTTCGTCGACGAGGCCTGGCACGAAATTCCGAGCCGGCGCGCCGAACTGATTGGCCTTGCTTCGGAGGTGACGGCACAGGGGACCGGTTATGTCGGCTTGTCTATCAACCTTGGCGGCATGCTCGTCTTCGGCGGGGACGAGGCTGGTCTTGCCGGTCTTGCGAGCCGCCTCCCTGCCGATGGCGTTTTCCCCATGGCCTTGCCGAACCATGCGGCGTTTCACACAGCCCTCCAGTCACCCGTGTCTGACAAGGGCCTCCGCACATTCACGCCGGGCGACTTTCTGTCCCCCGAGACTGCATTGATTGACGGAAGAGGAAAGATCTGGCGCCGGGGAAGCCGCGACCTTGCCGGGCTGCATGCCTACACGTTCGGCGAACAGGTCATGCAGGCCTACGATTTCACGCGCGCGATCCTTGTCGGCATGAGGGAGTTCGCCCCCGATTGCGTCATCATTCCTGGTCCCGGAACAACGCTCGGCGGAGCCGTTGGCCAGTGCCTTGTCGCGATAAATTGGCAGGGACTGGATTCGAAAGAGGCGTTTCTAGCTCGGCAGGACAGGGACCCGGTCATCCTCGCCATGGGACGGGACGACCAGCGCAGGCTCGTCAGTGGCCGCAACGCCCCGTAAAGGCTTAGTTCGCGCATGGCTTGATCGCCCTTGCGGGCCCTGGCGAAGTGTTCAAGTGTCCAGCGTGGACGACATCCGGCGGAGACGGGGCAGACATGCAGACACTGGCAAAATTGATGGCGGGCGGGCTTTGCGCCATTCTGGCGCAGGGAAACCTCTGGGCCCAGGGCTTTCTGGATGTTGCCCATGATCCCCGGATTCCGGCTCTGGAACAGGTCGTCGGACATGCCAGCGGTGCCGAGATCACGACGCCGGACGAAGCGCTTGCCTATTTCCGGGCGCTTGCAAGCGCAGCACCCGACAGAATGCGCATCGTCTCCTATGCAGAGACTTGGGAGGGACGCGAGCTTGTCTACGGCATCATCGCCGCGCCAGCGGTCCTTGCGGAGATAGACCTGCACCAGGCAAGCCTTGCCCGTCTCGGATCAGGCCGGGGCCTCTCCGAAGCCGAACGGCAGTCCCTTGTCGCGGCGACACCGGCGGTCGTCTGGCTGGGATATGGCGTGCATGGCGACGAGATTTCCAGCACCGATGCAGCCCTGGCGCTAGCCTATCACCTCCTGGCCGCTCAAGGCGACGAAACAGTGGACGCGATCCTCCGCAACACGATCGTCATCATCGATCCGATGCAGAACCCGGACGGACGGAACCGGTTCGTTCAGTCCTTCGAGGCGGCACGGGGGCTCGAGATCCAAGGCGACCGGTTCGCCGCCGAACATGACCAGCCCTGGCCGCGCGGGCGGTCGAACCATTATCTTTTCGACATGAACCGGGACTGGTTCACGCTGTCGCAGCCCGAAACGCGGGGCCGCGTGCGGGCCATGCAGGAATGGCATCCGGTTGTCGCGGTGGATGCCCATGAAATGGGCGGTGATGAAACCTATTTCTTCGCGCCCTCCGCTGAACCGTTCAATCCTTATGTCACCTCGGCGCAGCGGGAAAAGCAGGACCTCATCGGCCGCAACCATGCGCGCTGGTTCGACAGGTTCGGGATCGAGTATTTCACGCGGGAAGTGTATGACGCGTTCTATCCTGGCTATGGCGACATGTGGCCCCAACTGAATGGCGCGATCGCGATGACCTATGAACAGGGTTCGGCGCGCGGGCTTGTCTATGACCGTACGGACGGTAGGCAGCTTACCTATCGCGATGGTGTCATGGCCCACTTCCTGTCGACGCTGTCCACAGCCGAGGTTGTCGCACGCAACAAGAATGCCTTTCTTGGCGACTATGCACGCTTCCGTGCTGCCGCGATTGCCGACAACCAGACGGCAAACGACCGCTACATCGCGTTCGACCTGTCGCAGAACCGCTGGCAGGCCGAGCGGCTTGCCCGGCAGCTTGTCGCTCAGGGCATTGCGGTCACGCGCCTTGCCGGGCCGCAGGCCGTCTGCGGACGGGAGATGCCCGCCGGGGCGCTCGTCGTCGATACGGCCCAGCCCGCGGGGCGGCTGATCGAAACTCTCCTCCGCCCGGAGACCCCGCTTGCAGAGGCGTTCGCCGCCGAGCAGGAAAGTCGGCGTGCGCGCGGCCTGGACTGGCAGCTTTATGACGTGACGGCCTGGTCGCTGCCCCTGATGGCGGGCGTCGGGACGGCTACCTGTCGGCAGGTCAGCCTCGGCGCGGCGAGCGAGGTAGGCGAGGACGACGGTATTGCCCCGATCATTGCCGCCGGCGACGCCGCCTTCGGCTATGCCGTGCCATGGACGGACGCAGGACAAGCCAAGCTCGTCCTGGCGGCGCTGCGCGCAGGCCACTCGGGCAAGACGTCTGGCGAGCCCTTCACGATGAACGGGCGCGTTTTCCCGCGCGGCAGCGTGATTTTCAGCACAGCCGCCAATCCCGGGGATCTTGCCGGCACCCTTCAGGCCCTCGCGGCGGAGATCGGTGCCGAGATCGTGCCGCTGGCGAGCGGCTGGACGGATGCCGGCCCGAATCTTGGCAGTGCCGGGTTCCGCCCCCTGAAAGCGCCGCGTGTCGCGATGGCCTGGGGCGAGGGGACAAGCTCGACGGATGTCGGTGCCGCCCGCTATGTCCTGGAACAGGAGTTCGGCCTTCCCGTGACGCCAATCAGGACCGGCTCGCTCGCTTATGCGGACCTGTCGCTATATGATGTCCTGATCCTCCCCGACATGGCCGGTTTCGAGGACGCAGGCGGGGGCGCGGCCGCAGGGCCGATAGCCGACTATGCTGCCGGGGGCGGGGTCGTCATCGGTTTTGCCGATGCCATAGACTATCTGGCTGGCGAAGAGGTCGGCCTTCTTTCCACGGCGCGTGAAGCGGCCTGGATCGATCCTGAGGCCGAAACCGAAGTTGCCGAAGCCGGCGAGGGCGGCCTCGCTCCGGGAACCCGGTTGCAGTCGGAAGACGAATACAAGGCGCTCGTGGCCATAGGCGAGGAGATGCCGGACAGCGTGCCCGGCGTGCTGCTGCGGGCCGAGGCGGATCCCGATCACTGGCTTTCGGCTGGGTACGAGGAGGCGATTGCGCTGCTGACAGGTCCCGAAATCTACACGCCGCTCCCGGCGTCCTCCGGCAGGAACGTGTTCCGGTTCAAGGAGTCCGACGCGCTGCTCGCCAGCGGCTATCTCTGGGAGGAGAACCGGGCCCAGCTTGCCTTCAAGCCTTTCGTCATGGCCGAGCCGTCCGGGCGGGGCATCGTCATCGGCTTTACGGAAAGCCCTGTCACGAGAGCCTATCTTGACGGGCTGAACCTGCTTCTGCTTAACGCCGTCTTGCTAGGACCTGCTCACACAGACTAGGGTTTGCCCCGGAGCCGATGATTCCGAAGGTGAACGACATGAAACGACACGCCGTCCTGCTGGCTGCCAGCGTTGCCATTCTGGCCACCGTCGGCTGCACGTGGATGGAAGGGGTCAATCCCTTCGGACCGCAGGCATCGGCAAGCTCGTTCTCAGCCGACAAGCCGCAAGACCATGGCTATGGCGGGCTCGACCGCGATGATGGGCTACTGCCATACATATCGTTCGAACTCGACAATGGCCTCGATGTCATTTTCCACGTCGACCGGTCCGATCCGGTCGTGTCGGTCAACCTGACGGCCCATGTCGGTTCGGCGAGGGAACGGCCGGGCCGGACCGGTTTTGCCCACCTCTTCGAGCATCTCCTGTTTCTGGAGTCGGAAAATCTGGGCAAGGGCGGGCTCGACCGCCTGAGCGCCCGGATAGGCGGGTCCGGTGCCAATGGATCGACCAGCCGGGACAGCACGAACTATCTGCAGACCGTTCCCAATAATGCGCTCGAGAAAATGCTCTGGGCGGAGGCCGACAAGCTCGGCTGGTTCATCAACACCGTCACGGACCCGGTCCTCGCCAAGGAGAAGCAGGTCGTCAAGAACGAGAAGCGGCAGGGCGTCGACAACCAGCCGTACGGCCACCTGTTCTCGGTGCTCCGCAGCAATCTCTATCCAGCAGACCATCCCTATCACTGGGAAGTCATTGGCAGCCTCGACGACCTGCAGGCGGCCACGCTCGAAGACGTCAAGACCTTCTATCGGAGCTGGTATACGCCGAACAATGTCACCCTGGTCGTCGCCGGCGACTTCGATCCGGGTCAGGCCCGGGAATGGGTCGAGCGCTACTTTGCCGAGATTCCCGGCGGTCCGCCCGTCGCGCCGCTCCAACCGCGCAGCGCCGGACTCGATGCAACCCGAAGCCTCTTCCACGAAGACAATTTCGCCGAGCAGCCCCTTCTGGCAATAGCCTGGCCGACGGTGCCTCAGTACCATACGGACAGCTATCCGCTGACGGTCCTTGCCGCCATCCTGTCGCAGGGAAAGCGGGCGCCTCTGAACGAGGTCCTGATCGACGAGAAGCAGCTCACGGCCGAGGTGACGGCCTTCACGCCGACGGACGAGCTTGCCGGCGAGTTCATGCTGATCGTCACGGCCTTCGAGGGGGTCGATCTCGACGCCGTGGACGCCGCGCTCGAAGCCGGGTTTGCGCGCTTTGAGGCTAACGGCATCAGTGTGGAGGCCCTCGACCGGGTCAAGACGGAGCAGGAGGTTGCCTTCTATTCCGGCCTGCAGAGCGTTCTCGGCAAGGGCGCGAGCCTCGCGCAATATTCGATCTTTGCGGGTGATCCGGGTTTCGTCGACCAGCGCCTGGAGCCGCTCGCGCAGAAGAGCGTTGAA
>CAYSED010000074.1:0-13401 GCA_964429935.1 uncultured Hyphomonadaceae bacterium | reverse complement strand
TCTGGTCGGTGGGGGCGACCCTCTTCCACGCCGTCTGCGGTCGGCCGCCCTTCACGGGCGAGAGCGCCGCGGAGCTGCTCACCGAGGTGCTCTACGGGCCGGTCCCCGATGCCCGCGACCTGCGTCCCGAGCTCTCGCGCGGGCTGGCGCTCGTGCTGCGCAAGTGCCTCTCGCGCGACCGGGAGCGGCGCTACTTCACGCCCGCGGAGCTGCTCGCGGACCTGGAGCGCGTGCGCGCTCGGCGGGCGCCCGAGATTCGGGCGGGGAGCCTCGAATCCCTCGACCCGGCGCGCTCCCGGCGGCGCGCGTTCTCGACTTCTGGCCCGTCCGGCAGGGCCCCGGCGCGCGGGAGTTCGTGGCGACGAACGTCCTTGCCGGGACGATCAGCGACATCACCGCCGTCATTTCGGTCGACCGCGACAGCCTCTCGGAAGGGCACCTCGCCGATTCCTCCCTTCAGGTCCGCTTCTCGGCATCCGGTGTCAGCGTCAAGCCGCTGGACGACCTGCCGCCGATCGTCGGCGCAGGCCTTGTCGGCGAAATCACCGGCAATTCGGTCCGCATCGATTTCTCCGGCGGCCGGTTCGGCCTCTGGAGCGTCGGCACGGGGCACGTGCACTATCCCCGGCTGAAGCCCGCCGGCGAGGACATGACCATCGCCATCGATGGCCGCGGCCCGGCGGCCAATCTCGCCGGTATCGTCAGCGACAGCCGCCTGCAGCTCGAGGCGCGCTCGGGCTTCGTGCCGTCCAATGTCTCGGGAGATGCCGAGATGCGCTTCGAGCTGACCCGTCCGGCCGTGCCGGATGCCCCGGCCTCGTCCTACCGGTTCAGCGGCGAAGGCCAGGTCCGCCGGGGCGGCCTCAAGCGGGCGGTCTCCAGCCTTAACCTGACTGACAGCGATGCCCGCATCTCGATCGACGAGACGGGCCTGAGCATTGTCGGCTTCGGCGACCTTGCCTCGTCTCCGGTGCGCTATGACTGGCGCTATGATTTCGGCCGCGAGGGCGAGCCCGCCCGGCTTGCCGCCACCGGCGTCATGACCCCCGACACGCTGAACGCGCTCGGCGTCGTCGGCCGCGTCTATCTCTCCGGCGATGTTCCCGTCGAGATCGAGGCCGAGCTCGACGGCGCGCGCCCGGAGCGGGTCGACATCAGTTTCGACCTGACCGGCGCGCGTCTCGACGTCGCCGAGCTCGGCTGGGTCAAGCCGGCCGGCGCGCCTGCCGGGGCAACCGTCCGCCTCGAGCAGTCGGAGGACGAGATCACCCGCCTGACAGCGGCGCTCGAGGCCGACGACGCATCGCTCGACGGGGTCCTGCGGCTCGAGCCCAGCGGACGGCTCGTCGATGCCGATCTCGAACGCGCCTTCCTGCGCAACCGGTTCGATCTCGGCGGCGAGGCAAAACGCGATTCCGCAGGCGGCCTCGTCTTCGATATCAGCGGGCCGTTCCTCGATCTCTCCGCGATGATGGCGAACGTGTCCCCGCTGGGCGGCGGCACGCCCGCAGCCGCACGCATCGGCGATCTGACCCTTGAAGCCGGCATCGGCGTGCTGCGCCTGCGCGAAGGCTTCGACATTCTCGATGCCGATCTCGACCTTGCCTCGACCCGCGCCGGGCTGCAGACGGTCGAGGCCTCCGGCAAGACCCGGACGGGCGCAGTCTTCTCGGCCGCCTATGACGCCAGCGGGCTCGGCGACCCCGCCTTCCGCGTGGCGAGCGACGATGCAAGCTTCCTCGCGAGCGTCTTCCTCGGTCTCGATGCCCTCGAGGACGGCGAACTGGACATGTCCGGCACCCTGTCGCGGGGCGGCCTGCCGACCCAGATCCGAATCCTCATCACCAATGGCCGCCTCAAGGATGCCCCGGTCTTTACGCAGCTTCTGTCGCTTGCATCCATTCGCGGCCTGTCCGACACGCTGGCCGGGGAGGGGGTCCTGTTCACCCGGATCGACGTGCCGCTCGCCGTCTCGAAGGGCCGCTATGACATTGTCAATGCCCGCGCGTTCGGTCCGGCGCTCGGCATGACCGCCAGCGGCCATGTCGAGGCCGAAAGCGGGGCCATCGATGTCAGCGGCGTCCTCGTGCCGAGTTTCGGCATGAACGCCGCGCTTGGCGGCATCCCCGTCATCGGCGACCTCTTCGTGAGCCGCGAGGGCGAAGGCGTCTTCTCGCTGCGCTACGCTGTCGAGGGCACGCTGGAACGTGCGCAGGTCTCGGTCAATCCCCTCTCGGTCATCACGCCCGGCGTGCTGAGGCGCATCTTCGAGGATCCCTCCGGCGCGCCGCGGGGCGAGGCCGGGGACCCTAGCGCAACCGAATGAGGGCGTGGCGCTTCTTGCCTGCCGTCAGCTTTATGGTGCCGTCCGCGCCGAGGTCTGCCAGCGACAGGACCGCATTTTCGTCGCCGAGCACCGTATCGTTCACGCGGGCGGCCCCCTGCAGGATCATCCGCCGCGCCTCGCCGTTCGACTTTGTCAGCCCGGCAAGGCAGAAGGCCGCAGCGGCCAGATAGCCCTTCTCAAGCTCGTCGCGCCCGATCTCGGCGGACGGCAGCGCATCGGCCGACCCGCCGCCGTCGAACACCGCGCCGGCGGCCGCCTCGGCCTCGGCGGCCGCCCCTGTGCCATGCAGGAGCCCGGTCGCCGCATTGGCCAGCGCGACTTTGGCGGCATTGATCTCCGCCCCCTCCAGCGTCTCGAGCCGGGCAATCTCGCCAAGGTCCATCTCCGTGAACAGGCGCAGGAACCGGCCGACATCGGCATCCTCGGTATTGCGCCAGAACTGCCAGTATTCATAGGGGCTGCGCATGTCGGCATTCAGCCACACCGCGCCGTCGGCCGTCTTGCCCATCTTCGCCCCGGACGAGGTCGCAATCAGCGGCCAGGTCAGCCCGAAGCCAAGCCCGCCATCGGCCTTGTGGATGAGGTCGATCCCGCCAAGGATGTTGCCCCACTGGTCCGACCCTCCGATCTGCAGGCGGCAGCCATGGCGGCGGTAGAGTTCGAGGAAATCATAGGACTGGAGCAGGAGGTAGTTGAACTCGAGAAACGTGTAGGGCTGCTCATTGGCCAGCCGCCGCGCCACTGTCTCCTGCTTGACCATCGTGTTGATCGTGAAATGCCGCCCGGTATCGCGCAGGAAGTCGAGATAGCCGATGCCTGACAGCCAGTCGTCATTGTTGACCATGACCGCGTCGGTCGGCCCGCTGCCGAATGTCAGGAACGGCTCGAAGGCCTTGCGGATGCCGGCCGCGTTGCGGGCGATCTCCTCGACGGACAGGAGGGGCCGCGACTTCTCCTTGTCGGTCGGGTCGCCGATTCTGGTCGTCCCGCCGCCGATCAGCACGATCGGCTTGCCGCCTGCCTTCTGGAAATGGCGCAGCGTCATGATGCCGACGAGGGAGCCGACATGCAGGCTCGTCGCGGTCGCGTCGCACCCGTAATAGCAGACCGGCACGCCCGTGCTGCAATACGCGTCGAGCTCGCCGGCATGCGTCACTTGCTTGAGGAAGCCGCGTGCGTCTAGCGTGCGCAGGAATTTCGATGTGTAAGCGCTCATGTCTGTTCTCCGGAGCGCCGTCCGCTAGCATGGGAGCCTGCGCTTTTGAACCAGATAAACGCCGAAGGCGCGCCGGTCTGGGCCGCAGGCTTCATGACCGGCACCTCGCTCGATGCCGTCGATGCCGCGATGATCCTGACGGACGGAACAGCGATCCTCGATTTCGGACCGGTCGCCGAAGTGCCTTATGGTGCAAGAGACCGCGAGATCATCGGCGAGGCGGTCGCAGCCGCCCGCGCCTGGAACTGGACCGGCCCCCGGCCCGAAGCTGCCTTCGCGGCGGCGTGCGCGGTCGCCGTCGAGCGCCACGGCGAGGCGCTCGCCAGGCTGCTCGGCGGCTGGACCGGGCCGGACCCGGCCATCATCGGCGTCCACGGCCAGACCGTGCTCCACCGGCGTCCCGCGCAAGGCCGGCCGGGCGCAACGCTGCAGATCATCGACGCGGCCGCCATGGCCCGGCGGCTCGGTCGCCGCCTGGCCTATGACTTCCGCAGCGCCGATGTTGCGGCCGGCGGCGAGGGCGCGCCGCTCGCGCCGGCCTATCACGAGGCGCTGCTCCGGCGGTCCGGCCTTGCCGATGCCGCTGTCGTCAATCTCGGCGGCGTTGCCAATATCACCGCGTGCTTCCCGGACGGCCGCCTGGTTGCCTTCGACACGGGGCCTGCCAATGGTCCGATCGACGAGTGGGTCGCGGCGCACGGTCGGGGCACCCGCGATACGGGCGGCCGGTTCGCCCTGTCGGGCCAGGTGCATGCCGGGCTGCGTGCACAGGTTCTCGACCATCCCTATTTCGGCGAATTGCCGCCCAAGTCGCTTGACCGCTACGACTTCGACGCCAATCTCGCGCGCGGCCTCTCCTTCGCGGACGGCGCCGCGACCCTGACGGCCCTCTGCGCGGGTGGCATCGCCCGCGCGCTCGAGCATGTCGGCCCGGTCGGACGGCTCGTCCTTTGCGGCGGCGGGCGGCACAATCCGGCGCTCGTGGCCGCCATCCGCGAGGCCGCGCGCTGCGATGTCCTCAGCGCCGAGCAGGTCGGCTGGCGCGGCGATTCCATCGAGGCCGAAGCCTTCGCCTTTCTCGCCGTGCGCCGCCTGCGCGGCCTGCCCATATCCTTTCCCGGAACCACGGGCGTGCCGCTGCCGATGACCGGCGGACGGATCTGGCCGGACTGACTTAGCGGGACGAGATTGGGACATAGTCCCGCTTCGGCGCACCGGTATAGATCTGCCGCGGGCGGCCGATGCGCTGGGTCGGGTCCTCGATCATCTCGTTGAGCTGGGCGAGCCAGCCGACCGTCCGGCCGAGCGCGAACAGGACCGTGAACATGTTCGTCGGGAAGCCGAGCATTTCCATCGCGATGCCGGAATAGAAATCCACATTCGGATAGAGCTTCTTGTCGACGAAATAATCGTCCTCGAGGGCGATCCGCTCGAGCTCCTTGGCGACTTTCAGGAGGTCCGAATTGTCGATGTCCATCTCTTGCATCAGCTCATGGACCGTCTCCTGCATCACCTTGGCGCGCGGGTCGTAATTCTTGTACACGCGGTGGCCGAAGCCCATCAGGCGGAAGGGGTCGTCCTTGTCCTTGGCCCGGCGGATGAATTCCGGGATGCGCTCCACGGTGCCGATTTCCTGCAGCATTTTCAGGCAGGCCTCGTTCGCCCCGCCATGGCTCGGCCCCCACAGGCTCGCGACACCTGAGGCGACCGCCGCGAACGGGTGCGCGCCCGACGACCCGGCAAGCCGCACCGTCGAGGTCGAGGCGTTCTGCTCATGGTCCGCCTGCAGGATCAGCAGCCGGTCCATCGCCCGCGCCATCACTGGATTGACGACATAGGGCTCGGCCGGAACCGAGAAGCACATGTTGAGGAAGTTCTCCGCATAGGACAGGTCGTTTCGCGGATGCACGAAGGGCTGGCCGATGGAATACTTGTAGGCGCGGGCGGCCATGGTTGCCATCTTGGCGATCAGCCGGTGGGCCGAAAGGTCCCGCTGTTCGGGGTCGCTGATGTCCATCGCGTCCGGATAGAATGCCGCAAGGGCGCCGACATTCGCCGTCAGCATGGCCATCGGATGGCTGTCGCGCCGGAACCCGTCGAAGAACCGGTCCATCTGCGTATGCACCATGGTGTGGCGCGTCAGCGAGGTGCGGAAGGCGCTGAACTCGGCCTGGGTCGGCAGGTCGCCATAGAGCAGGAGATAGGACACTTCGAGGTGCCCGGAATTCTTAGCCAGCTGGTCGATCGGATAGCCGCGATAGAGCAGGATGCCCTCGTCGCCGTCGATGAAGGTGATCTGGCTCTCGCAGGAGGCCGTCGAGGTGAAGCCCGGATCGAGCGTGAACACGTCCGCCTCGGCATAAAGCCGCTTCACGTCGATGACATCCGGCCCCGCCGTCCCGCCCATCAGCGGCAGGATGATCGTCTTGCCGTTGATGTGGAGCGTGGCATCGCCCTTGTGTACTGTCTTGTTCTTCATCATCTGGTGTGGTCCGTCCTGCTTCAGTCCTGGTCCGCCTCTTGCGCACCTTGTCGTGTCAACTGGTCGTCCATGCGCGCGAGGCTCTCCTCCGGACCCAGCCATTCAAGCACCTTCTCGATATCCGGTGCCGGCAGGTTGCCCGTTAGCGCTGCGCGCAGTGGCGGGCCGATCTGGCCCATGGACAGGCCCCGGTCTTCGCACACCGCATCAAGTGCGGCCTTCAGCGCCTGCGCCGACCAGGGTTCCGTTCGGCCAATCTGGTCGCGTATCAGCCGCAATCGGTCAAGTCCGTCACCCTTCAAGCTCTTGCGAGCCGATTTGTTCAGTTCGAGAGGCCGGGCCGCCGTGAGGAAACCGAATGCGGCGGCGAGCGCCGGCAGCGTGTCGCCACGCGCCTGCATGTCCGGCAGGGCGAGGGCGATCCTGTCCCGCGCGCCGGGCCGCAGCGGGCCGTTCTTCTCGAGCTCAGCCAGCACGAGCGGGAGCAGCGACGCCGGCCGGCGCGCCCGGATATAATGGGCATTCGTCGCCGCGAGCTTGTCGAAGTCGAGCCGCGCCGGACCCTTGCCGATCGCCTCCAGCGAGAAGACCCGGGCAGCTTCCTCCATGGTGAAGAGTTCGAGGTCGCCATGGCTCCAGCCGAGCCGCAGGAGATAATTGCACACCGCCTCCGGCAGGTAGCCCATGTCGCGATAGTCCCCGACGGCCTGCGCACCGTGCCGCTTGGAGAGCTTGGCGCCGTCGGGCCCGTGGATCATCGGCACGTGTGCGAAGACAGGGACCGGCCAGTCCATCGCCTCGAACACCGGCTTCTGGCGGAACGCGTTGCGCAGATGATCGTCGCCCCGGATGACATGCGTCACGCCCATGTCATGGTCATCGACCACCACGGCTAGCATGTAGGTCGGCGTGCCGTCGGCGCGAAGCAGGACAAGGTCGTCGATCTCTCCCGCCTGAAGCGCGATGCGGCCCTGGACGGCATCCTCGATCACCACGGCGCCATGATCCGGGGCGCGCAGGCGGACGCTGTGCGGAGCCTCCGGGCTTGCCGGGGAGCCGCCATCGCGCCACGGCGAGCGGAAGGGGGCGAGCGCCGCGTCGGCCTCCGCCAGCAGGGCCGCGCGGGCCGCCTCGCCGAGTCCCTCCGCCTTCGCCTCGGCCCGGCGCGCCTCGCCAAGGTCCCGCCGCGCCTGCAATTCCTCCGGCGTGACATAGCAGCGGAACGCCCTGCCGCTGCGGATCATCGCCTCGGCCACCTCGGCATGCCGGGCGGCCCGGGTCGCCTGGAATACCGGCGGTTCGTCCGGTGTGATGCCGAGCCAGGACAGGCCGTCGAGGATCGCCCCGACGGCTTCCGGCTTCGAGCGCTCGTGATCTGTGTCTTCCACCCTCAGCAGAAAGCGGCCATTGTGCCGTCTGGCGTAGAGCAGGTTGAACAGGGCTGTTCGCGCGCCGCCGATGTGCAGCATGCCTGTGGGGGAGGGGGCGAAACGCGTAACTACCGGCATAGGTCCTCGGTCATGCTGCAGGCGCACGCCAACGTGCCTGACAGGAGGCTTGAACACGCATCAGCCCCGGAGCGCAAGGCCGAGACAGGCCGCCGCCGGCAATCCGCAGCGCTCGTCGCCCGCGAGGAAGCAGGTCCGCTCGGCTTTGCCGCCTGCCTGTGCATCGGGGCGGCGCTCTACATGCAATTGCCGTTCGAGCCGGCAGCCGGCCAGGTGTTCGGCCTTGCCGCGTTCGTGCTCCTTGCCATGCTTGCCCTTCGCCGCCTGCCGGGCCCGCCCTTTGCCCGATGGGCCATGCTGGCCGTGTTCGGCCTTGCCGCCGGGCTCGCGGCCGGCAAGGCGCGGGTGCTCGCCAGCGACAGCACGACCCTCGCCGCGCCGCTCGGTCCGGTCATGGTCGAAGGCTGGGTCACCCTCGTCGAGCCGGGCACCAATGGCACGCGCCTGCGCCTCCGGCCGCATGCCATTGCCGGGGTCGCTCCGGACGCCCTGCCGGACAGGATCCGCCTGACCCACCGGCTCAGCCTCAATGTCTCGCCCGGCCGCTTCGTGCGCTGCTATGGCGTTCTTCGCCCGCCGCCCGGCCCGGCCGTGCCCGGCGACTATGACTTCCGGCGGCAGGCCTGGTTCGAGGGCCTTGGCGCGGTCGGCTATGTCCAGGGGCGGTGCCGGGGCGGCACGCTCGGCGCGCCGCCCGGCCTTGCGCAGCGTCTGGGCCTTGGCCTCTCCGCCCTGCGCCGCCAGCTTGCCGTCTTCACGCGGGACGCGGCGGGCGAACGCGCGGGCGGCTTCGCAGCGGCCCTCGTCACCGGCGACCGCTCGTTCATGACGCAGCCCGACCAGGAGGCCCTGCGCGCGTCCGGCCTTGCCCATCTGCTCGCGATTTCCGGCCTGCATCTCGGCATTGTCGGCGGGCTCGTCTACCTGCTCGTCCGGCGGGGCCTTGCGCTTGTCGAGCCGCTCAGCCTGCGGTTTCCGGTCCAGAAGGCCGCCGCCGCCGCCGCGCTCGTCGCCATTGCCCTCTACCTCGTCTTGTCCGGCGCGAGCGTCTCGACCCAGCGCGCCTTCATCATGTCATCGGTATTCTTCTCGGCCATCCTCATCGACCGGCCGGCGCTCAGCCTGAGGTCGTTCTCCATTGCCCTTGTCGCGGTCGTCGTCCTGCGCCCGGAAAGCGTCGTCTCGCCGGGCTTCCAGATGTCCTTCGCGGCGACCGGGGTGCTCATCGCGATCTACCAGGCCTGGTCGGTTGCGGGCCGGCCACCCTCCCGGGGCCTGCTCGGCCGCCTGCGCCTCGGGGCCTCCTCGCTCGCCGTGACATCAATTGCCGCCTCGGCAGCAACCGGGCCCTTCGCCATCTTCCATTTCGAACGCGTCGCGCCCTGGGGGCTCCTTGCCAATCTCGCGGCCATGCCGGTCGTCAGCCTCGCGGCGGTGCCTGCTGCGGCGGTGGCCATGCTGCTGGCTCCCTTCGGCCTGTCGGAGATCGGGCTCAGGCTGTTCGGCTTCGCGCTCGAGGCTGTTCTCCTGATCGCCCACCGGGCCGCCGCTGCCGGCACGGGGCTCGACTATCCGCTGCCGCCCATGCCGGGGGCCGCGCTCGGCCTGTTCTCGGCCATGGTGGCCGTCTTCATCCTGTTCCGGGGATGGCTCAGGATCGCGGCGACCTGCGGCACCTTCCTCCTCGGCGCGGCGCTCTGGGCCGTTCTGCCCCAGCCGGATGCGGTCTGGTCGCCCTCGGGGGAAGCCTACCTGAACCTCGCGGGCGAGGGCTGGACGCGCCTTGCTTTGGTCGATGCCGATGCCCTCGGGCCGCTCCGCTTTGCCGGCGCGGGCGACTGGCCAGCCTGCGCCGAAGCCGAATGCACCTACAGGCTGGACGAGAGCCGGACCGTGCTCGTCCGCATGCCGCAAGCGCCAAAGGACGCCTGCGCGGCGTTCGCGGCGCACGCCTTGGTGCTTGACGCATCCCCCGGCCCTCATGGCGAGCCCTGCCCCAATGTCCTGTCCTGGGACCGGATCCGAGACAGGGGCGGGGCGAGCATCACCCTGGCCCGCGACGGGCGCATAGAACTCCGCCACCCGCCAGCCTGCGGCGTGCGGCCCTGGCACCCGTGCCCGCCTATTCGTAGCGGCGTATGAGCGCGACGAGGCGGCCCTGGATCTGCACGCGGTCCGGACCGAAGATGCGGGTCTCGTAAGCCGGATTGGCCGCTTCGAGGGCAATCGAATTGCCCTTCTTGCGGATTTTCTTCAGCGTCGCTTCCTTCTCGTCGATCAGCGCCACGACGATGTCGCCGGTCGTCGCTGCGTCGGTCCGCCTCAGGATGACGATATCATTCTCGAATATGCCGGCATCGATCATGGAGTCGCCGCGAACTTCGAGCGCGAAATGCTCCTCGCCGACCGGCAGGTCGATCGGGGAATGGACGCGGCTTGTCTCGTCCTGGATGGCTTCGATCGGCACGCCGGCCGCAATCCGCCCGAGCACCGGGATCGATTCGCCGCCGACAGGGCGGGCCTGCGGACCGCGCCCGTCGACGACACTTGGCCGGAACTGCTGGCGCCCGCGCGGCGGGGCCGAGGCCGTCGCCGTTTCAGGCAGCTTCAGGACTTCCAGCGCGCGAGCCCGATGGGCAAGCCGCCGGATGAAGCCGCGTTCCTCGAGCGCCGTTATGAGCCGGTGAATGCCGGACTTGGACGCGAGGTTCAGGGCATCCTTCATCTCGTCAAAGGACGGGGAAACCCCGCTCTCCCGGATCCGTTCATGGATGAAGAGCAGGAGTTCTTTTTGCTTCTTGGTCAGCATGCCGGGGTCACCTTCGCGCGAATCTCTTGTCCATGTGTTCTACATGTGTTCCGGCAATTCGTCAAATGTCGCGTCACGCCCCGGCGAGTGCGCGGACTTCCTTTGTTCTGGCCGCCGATTTCATCAGGCTTTCGCCGACGAGAAAGCGCCGCGCCCCGCAGGCTTTCAGGCGCCGGATGTCGCCTTGCGTGCGCACGCCGCTTTCGGAGACAAGCGCCCGGTCCGCCGGGACAAGCGGCGCGAGCCGCTCGGTCACGGACAGGTCGGTCACCATCCGGGTCAGGTCCCGATTGTTGACGCCTATCAGGGAGCTTGTCAGCCGCAGCGCGCGGGCGAGTTCGGCCTCGTCATGGACTTCGACAAGAACATCCATGCCGAGCCTGAGCGCGGCATCCTCGATCTCCCGGGCGAGGCCGTCCGCCACCGCCGCCATGATGACGAGGATGGCGTCCGCGCCGTGGGCCCTCGCTTCAAGAACCTGCAAGGGGTCGACCATGAAATCCTTGCGCAGGAGCGGCAGCGAGACCGCGCCGCGCACCGCTTCGAGATCGGCGAGCGACCCGCCAAAGCTTGGCCCGTCGGTCAGGATCGACAGGCACGCCGCGCCGCCTGCCTCATAGTCGCTGGCAATGGCGAGCGGGTCTGCGCCCGGAAGAATTTCCCCTGCCGAGGGGCTGCGCCGCTTCAGTTCGCAGATCAGCCCGTTGCCGCCCGCCGCCACTGCCTCGTCCAGAGCCCGGCCGAACCCGCGAGGTGGTGATTGGTCCTTCGCGCGTGCCAGCAGGTCGCGTTCGCTCCGGGTCCGCTTCAGCGCCGCGACCTCATCGGCCTTGTAGGCGAGTATGGGTGTCAGGGCATTGGTCATGGAGCCTCCCGTCCATGCGAGAGCGCGATCAGGGCCTCGAGCGCCCGGGTCCCCCGACCGCTATCGATGGCTTCCCGCGCAAGCTCAACGCCGCTCGTCAGGCTTTCGGCTTCTCCGAGGACATAGAGCCCGGCTCCCGCATTGGCGCAGACAATGTCCCGGAACGGGCCGGCGCGTCCGTCGAGCAGGTCGCGGATCGCGTCCGCATTTTCGCTGGGCGAACCTCCTGCCAGCGCCGACAGCGGGCTTGGCTTCAGGCCCATCATGGCAGGGGTGAGGACATATTCGCTGATCTCGCCATGGCCGATCTCGGCGACCAGGGTCTCGCCCGAGACGGATATTTCGTCGATCCCGTCAGTGCCGTGGACGACCATGGCATGCGCCGTGCCGAGCGCTCTCAGGGCCTCGGCCATCGGGCGCACCCATTGGGGGCCAAGCACGCCCAGAACCTGGTGCTGCGCGCCGGCCGGATTGGTCAGCGGCCCGAGAAGGTTGAAGATCGTGCGGATGCCGAGCTTCGCCCGGATCGGCGCGACATGGCGCATGGCCGAATGGTGCGTCCGGGCGAACATGAAGGCGACCCCGGCCCCTTCGAGGCAGGCGCGGAATGTCTCGTCGTCGATCTCGATGTTCACGCCGAGGGCTTCCAGAACGTCGGCCGATCCGGTCTTCGGCGGCACGGACCGGTTGCCATGCTTGGCGACATGTCCGCCCGCCCCGGCGATAACAAGAGCTGCCGCCGTCGAGGTATTGAGGGATTTCCAGGCCAGCCCGCCGGTCCCGCACGTGTCAAGCACCGGGCCTTCGACCAGGTGCCGCCGCCCGGCTGCCCGCATCGCGCGCGCCCCGGCGATCAGCTCGGCGCTGGTCTCCCCGCGCACCGCGAGCCCGGTCAGCAGTGCGCCGATCTCTTCCGGCGCCGCCTCGCCTGCCAGCATGGCATTGAACGCGGCCTCCAGGGTTGCCGGGTCAAGCTCTTCGTGCCGGGCAACCGCCTTGATCGCGAGGGTGAGGGGCGTGTCGGTCATCGCCCGAAAGTCCCCAGCCAGTTGGCGAGCATGGCATGGCCGTGCTCTGTGAGGATGCTTTCCGGGTGGAATTGCAGCCCGTAGACCGGCCGCGAGACATGGCGGACAGACATGATCTCCCCGTCATCGGTCCAGGCATCGGCGATCAGCGTGTCCGGCAGGTCTTCGGCGCGCACCGAGAGCGAATGATAGCGCACCACGGAGAAGCGCTCCGGCAGACCGGCAAAGAGCGGCCCCCCCGCATGGCGGATGTCGGAGCGCTTGCCGTGGCGGATTTCCCGTGCCGTGACGACCGCCCCGCCCATGGCCTGGCCGATCGACTGGTGGCCGAGGCAGACCCCGAGGATCGCCATCGTGTCCGGGGCGGCGCGCACGAGGTCCATGCAGATCCCGGCCTCGTTCGGCGTGCAGGGACCGGGTGAGAGCACGATACCGTCCGGTTTGGAGGCAAGCGCTTCGGCTGCCGTCATGTCGTCATTGCGGATCACCCGCGTCTCAGCCCCGCAATCGTGGAGGTAGTGGACGAGGTTCCAGGTGAAGCTGTCATAATTGTCGACGACAAGGATTTGCGGGGCGGTCATTGGGCTATCTCTTCCATCCTTGACGGTCCCCCGCGACTTGATCGCGGGGCCCATCTCGCGTCGGTGTCGCGATGAGGAGAGCGCTGGAGCTGGACCCTGCGATCAAGTCGCGGGGAGTCGCCAGTCACAGAGACAAGACCTTGGAGATGCAGCCCCGCCCTCATTGGTCGAACTCGTAAAGTGCGGCGAGGGCGGCGGCGCGCTTCAGGGCGTTCGCCTTGTGGACCGTCTCGTCATATTCCGACTGCGGGACCGAATCGAGCACGACGCCGCCGCCCGCCTGGATGTGGAGCATGCCGTCCTTGAGGACCGCCGTGCGCAGGGCGATGCAGGTGTCGAGGTCGCCGTTCCAGCCGAAATATCCGATGGCCCCGCCATAAATGCCGCGCCGGGAGGTTTCAAGCTCGTCGATGATCTGCATGGCGCGGATCTTGGGTGCCCCGGACACCGTCCCCGCCGGAAAGCCCGCGAACAGCGCATCGACGGCGCTGAGCCCTTCGCGCAGGTTGCCTTCGACATGGCTGACAATGTGCATGACATGCGAATAGCGCTCGATGATGAAGCT
>CAYSED010000073.1:12433-13438 GCA_964429935.1 uncultured Hyphomonadaceae bacterium | reverse complement strand
TGATGAATCACACATCACGCCAAAACTGAATCCTGAATGTCGATTGAACCTAGGCGGGGGATGAAACGGCATGGGCCGTCAGGGAAGGCTTCGGCCCGCCATTTCGGCGGCAACCAGGCGAAGAGCGAATGGCACGGTGATCCCCGCCCCGCCTAATGCTGGCTTTCCGGTGTCGTGACGCGCAGGCCGTCGAGCTGGTCGGACACGCGGATCTGGCACGACAGGCGGGAGTTCGGCAGGACGTTCTCGGCAAAGTCGAGCATGGACTGCTCCATGGCTTCGGGCGAGCCCGTCCGCGCGAGGAAGGCCTCATCGACATAGACATGGCAGGTCGCGCAGGCGCAGGCCCCGCCGCAGTCGGCATCTATGCCGGGCACCGAATTCTTGACGGCAACTTCCATGACGGTCTCGCCGTTCTTCGCTTCGATCGGCCGCTCGGTGCCTTCGTGGTCTATGTAGGTGATCTTGGCCATGGAGGGTTTCCTTTGTCAGGCAGCCGCGCGGGCTGCGATGTCTTTCATGGAGACGGATGTATCCTGCAAATCGGCGGACGCAAGCGACGCGCCTGAAATGATCAGTTTTTTGGCGGCAAGGAATTCCGGCGCGGCGTTCACGGCATCCACGGCAATGAGCCTGCCGCCCTTGCGGTAGAACACTGCAAAGGATCCGGAAGCCGGGTCGCCGCGCTCGATGACCTCGTCATGGCCCTCGCTGAGGCCGGCGATCTGCAGCTTCACGTCATACTGGTCAGACCAGAACCAGGGTGCATCCTCGGCGGGCGCGGGCCGGCCGATGATGGCGGCGGCGGCGAGCTTGCCCTGTTCGATGGCATTGTGGACGCTTTCGAGCCGCCCGGTCCGGCCATAGTGAACGAGCGGGCGGACGGTGCAGTCTCCGGCCGCGAAGATGCGCGGGTCATTGGTCCGGGCGTCGCGGTCGACGAGGATGCCGTTGCGGCAGGCAAGCCCGGCTTCCCCGGCCAATTCCTGGTTCGGCAGGATGCCG
>CAYSED010000073.1:0-12423 GCA_964429935.1 uncultured Hyphomonadaceae bacterium | reverse complement strand
GCAAGGGATCTCTTCGCCGCCGGCGAGCCGGGCGGCGGTGACCCTGCCGTCCCGCCCGTCCAGTGCCTCGAGGCGGACGCCGGTCCGGATATCGACGCCGTGGCGGCGGTGCAGGCGCTCATAGAAGGCGCTCATCAGCGGGCCCGTCACCCTGGCGAGCACACGGTCGGCGGCCTCGAGCACGGTCACCTCGAGGCCGAGGGCACGGGCCACGGCGGCGGCCTCTAGCCCGATATAGCCCGCCCCGACAATGATGATGCGCTGTCCGGCCGTGGCGGCCGGTGCGAGCGCCTTCACATCTGCGAGGCCGCGCAATTCGTGCACGCCGCCGAGGCTGGCGCCCGGCAGCGGCAGGCGGCGCGGGCGTGACCCTGTGGCAATAATCAGGGCGTCATAGGCGACATGGCCGCCATTCGAGAGCGCCACAAGGCGCGAGGCGCGGTTGATCGCCGTTGCCCTCATGCCGGTCAGGACATCGACCCTCTGCTCGTCATACCAGGCGGCAGGCTTGAAATAGAGCCGGTCCTCGGTCATCTCGCCCTTGAGATAGGCTTTCGACAGAGGCGGGCGCTGGTAGGGCAGGGCCGCTTCGTCGCCGATCAGGCAGATCGAGGCTTCAAAGCCCCATTGGCGCAGCGAGGCGACCGCCTGTGCGCCGGCCTGACCGCCGCCAATGACGACGATGCTCTGGGATGTCGACAGGTCCACGTCCGCTCCGATCCGCAACTGCTCTCTGGATTTATGACGCATGCGTCAACTTTGCAAGGCGGTGCGCGTTCACGAATTGGCAGGCGGCCTCTTTGCTTGCGCAACCGGCCTGTGCCGCCTAATCGGCGTGCATGGGTCCTTATGTCCTCGCAACGGAAGCCGACACGCGAGCCTTCGGCGCCGCGCTCGCGCCGCTCCTCGGGCCGGGCGATGTGGTCGCGCTCTATGGCGGGCTGGGCGCGGGCAAGACGACGCTCGCCCGGGGCCTGGTCGGTGCGCTCTGCGGCCCGGGGACGGAGGTGCCAAGTCCGACCTATACGCTCGTCCAGACCTACGAGACGCCTGCCGGGCGCCTTTGGCACTTCGATCTCTACCGGATCGAGGCTCCCCGGGAGCTTGCCGAGCTTGGCTGGGACGAGGCGCAGGACGGCATCGCGCTTGTCGAATGGCCGGAACGGGCCGGGCAGGCGCTGCCGGCCTGGCGGCTCGATATCCTCCTCGAGACCGGGGTCCGGGGCCGCCGCTTGGCGCTGGAACCGCAGGGCGAAGACTGGCAGAAGCGGTTGGATGACAAGACCTTCCGATTCCCGGCCTGAGCGCATCGACCGGTTCCTGCAGGACCATGGCTATGGCACGGCCCGGCGTCTCCCGCTTGGCGAGGATGCCTCGACCCGGCGCTATGTCCGGCTTGTCGGCGGACCGGAGCCGGCGCTCCTGATGGATGCCCCGCCTGTCGAGGCGGCCCCGTGCCCGGCGGAGGCCGACGAGGCGACCCGCATCGCCCTCGGCTGGAACGCAGCCTCGCGCCTCGCCGCCTCGCGGGTCGATGCCTTTGTCGCCATTGCGGGCCACCTCGCCGGGCGCGGCTTCTCGGCCCCGCGCATCTTCGCCTCGGATGCGGCCGCGGGGCTCGCCATCATCGAGGATTTCGGGGACGCGCGCGAGTTTGCCCGCCTGATCGAGCGCGGCGAAGCCAGCGAGGTGATGCTTTACCGGGCCGCCGCCGAAGCCATGGCCCTGCTCCACAGCGAGCCTGCCCCTGCACACCTTCAGGGCTGGCCGATCCTTGACTATGACGCGTTGGCACTGAAGGTGAATGCCGACCTCTTCGCCGAGTGGCTGCCGCGCCTCGAGCCGGACATGCGACTGACCGATGCCGGCAGGGCACGCTGGGAGGAGGTGCGCGACGAACGCAGCGCGCAGGCCATGGCTTTTCCGCGCGATTTCATCCTGCGCGACTATCATGCCGAGAACCTCCTCTGGCTGCCGGACCGGACAGGCCTCGCCCGCGTCGGCTTGCTCGACTTCCAGGATGCGGTGAACGGCTGGGACGGCTGGGAAATGGCCATGCTCGTGCAGGATGCACGGCGCACGGTCACGCCCGAGGCAACCGGGGTGGCTATCCGGACCTATCTTGATGCTGCCGGAAAGGACCGGGCCGCGTTCGAGGCGCGGCTTGCCGTGCTCGGCGCGCTGAACGCCCTGCGCATCACCGGCCTCTTCGCGCGCCTGCCGGTTCGCGACGGCAAGGTGCGCTACCTGAACTTCATGCCGCGCCAGCAATGGCTGCTCGCGCAAAACCTCGCCCATCCGGCCTGCGGGGCGCTCGCCGCCTTCGTCAAGGATGTCGCCCCCTTCGTCTTCGAGGCCCGGACATGATCGCACTGCCGCACACGGCCATGGTGCTCGCAGCAGGCCTCGGGACCCGCATGCGGCCGCTCACCGACAAGACCGCCAAGCCACTCGTCCCCGTCGCCGGGCGCAGCCTGATCGACCGGGCGCTGGACGATCTCGTCGCTGCCGGCGTGCGGCGCGCCGTCGTCAATGTCCACTGGTTCGCCGACAAGGTAGAAGCCCATCTCTCGGCACGGCGCGACATCGACATTGTGATCTCCGACGAACGGGCCGGGGCGCTCGAGACCGGCGGCGGGCTTGCCCTCGCCCGGCCGCTGCTTGGCGACGACCCGGTCTTTGTCGTCAACACGGACGCCTTCTGGGCCCCGGCCTCGCCGGAGCCCCTGACGGCGCTCGCGGCGGCTTACGAGCCGGAGCGGATGGACGATCTGCTATTGCTGGCCGACACGCACCGGTCGCTCGGCTTTCCGGGCGCGGGCGACTTCTTCCTGGACCAGGGCGGACGGCTGGCGCGGCGCGGCGCGGCGCCGTCTGCCCCCTGGGCCTATGCGGGCGTGCGCATCACGAAGCCGCAATTGTTCGACCAGGAGCCGGCCGAGCCATTTTCCGTCATGCGCAAATGGGAAGCGATGATCGTGCAGGGCCGCCTGCACGGCCTTCCGCTTGGCCGGTTCTGGCTGCATGTCGGAACGCCGGAAGCGCTGGCGGATGCCGACATGTGGCTTCGGTGCCACGGCGCATGACGGGGCCGGGGCTCTTCGGGCCGGACAGCCCGCGCCTCTGGACCATTCCGCCCGGGGCCGACTTTCTCGGCGAGCTCGCCCGGACCCTCGCCGGGACGTCCGGACTGAAGGACAACCCGGCCGCCCTTGCCGATGCGCTTGTCTATGTTCCGAACCGGCGCTCGGCCCGTGCGCTAGCCCTCGCCCTCTATCGGGAAGCGGGCAGCCCGGCGATCCTGCCGCCGGACATTCGCGCGCTAGGCGACCTCGAGAGCGGCGAGCTGCCGTCCGGTGCCGAAGAGGCCCTCGCCGGGCTCGGCCCGGCGCTGTCCCCGGCCCGGCGCGCCGGCGCGCTCGCGCGGCTCGTCACGGCGTTCTACGAGGCGCGGGGTGAAACCCTGCCTGTCCTGTCGGCGCTCGCGGCGGCCCGCGAGCTTGCCCGGCTGCTCGACCAGGCGGCCCTTGCGGGCGGAGCCGACTGGGCGCGCCTGCCGGATCTTGTGACCAGGAGCGACCTGGCAGCCCACTGGCAGGCCTCTGCCGGTTTCCTCGCCATCGTTACCGAGCACTGGCCGGCCTGGCTGGCCGAGACGGGTGCCAGCGAGCCCTATGAGCGCCGCCTGCAAGTTGCCCGGGCGATTGCCGGATCATTCGCCGCGCAACCGCCAAAAGGTCCCGTCATCATTGCCGGATCGACCGGGGCCACCCCGGCGAGCCGCATCCTGACGAAGGCGGTTCTCGGGCTCCCGGGCGGCCTTGTCGTGCTGCCGGGACTCGATCTTGAGGCCAGCCCGGCGGCATGGGCCGACATTGCGGCGGAGCCCGACCATCCCCAGCATGCCCTCGCCGGGACGCTGGCGGAGCTCGGCATCGCGGCCCCAGACGTGCCGGTCTGGCCCGGAGCCCCGGTGGCCCGGCCGCTGTCCTCGCGCCGCCGCCTGATCCATGAAAGCCTCGCCCCGGCGAGACGAACGGCCGACTGGCTCGCCCGGCTCGGATCGCTCGCCGGCTCTTCGACCCCGGCGGACTTTGCCTCAGAGGCCCTTGTCGGCCTTTCACTCGTCAAGGCCGATGACGAGGCCCACGAGGCCCTGCTTGGCGCTCTCATGCTTCGGGAGACCCTGGAGCATGACGGGCTCACCGCCGCGCTCGTGACCCCGGATGCCGGCCTTGCCCGGCAAGTGTCGGCATGCCTCAAGCGGTGGGGCGTCGATGTCCCGCCGTCCGGCGGCGTTCCGCTCGGGCGCACGCAGGCCGGGTCGCTCCTGCTGCTCGCGGCAGACTGGGCCTGCGATACCGGCGACCCGGTCCGCCTCGCCGCGCTCCTGAGACACGGACTGGTCCGGGCCGATCCGGACGGCCTCTCTGCGCTCGACCGGCACTATCTTCGCGGCCCCCGCCTGTGGGCCACGCTCGACGATCTCGCGGCCGGGTTCGACAGGCTGACGGCCGGCAAGAATGCGAGCCGCCACACGGCCGTTCCCGAAGCGGCAAGCGAAAGGGCAGGATCGCTCGCCGGGGACCTCGCACGGCGGACCAGCGCATTCGTCCAGCCATTCGCGACCGCCGCCGCCCGGAACCCCGGCAGCGTCTATGCCGAATGCCTCATCGGCCTTGTCGCGGCGCTCGCCGGGAATGATGCGGCCGGCTGGGCGGGGCCGGACGGAGAGGCCGCCGCGCGCTGTCTCGAAGCATCCGCCGAGACAAGCGATGCCCTGCAGGATCTCTCGCCAGCCGACTATGCCGGGCTTCTCTCGGCGCTCGCCGCAGGCGTGTCCGTGCCGGAGCCCGGCCCCGGCCATCCGCGCCTTGCCATATGGGGCCCGCTCGAAGCCCGCCTCCAGCGGGCTGACCGGATCGTGCTCGCGGGCCTCAACGAGGACGTATGGCCGGACAGGCCGGCCGCCGACGGCTTCCTGCCGCGCCGGTTTCGCGCCCCGCTCGGCCTCGAAGCGCCGGAAGCCCGCCTCGGGCTCGCGGCGCACGACTTTGCCCAGCTTGCCTGCGCGCCGGACGTGACACTCCTCTGGTCGGGCCGCCGCGAGGACGCCCCGGCGATTGCGTCCCGCTGGATCCTCCGGCTGCGCACCCTTGCTCAGGGCGCACTTGGCGAGCGGGCCGGGGCTGTGCTGGATCCGCCACAGGACCGCGATCCGCGCCCCTGGGCAGCGGCCTTGCGTGCCGACACGCTCGCCTTCGATGCCCGGGATGCCGAACCCCGGCCCAAGCCGCCCGTGCCTGCGCGGCCCAACCGGCTGCCCGTCACCCGCATCGACACGTTGCAGCGGGATCCCTATGCCGTCTATGCCGAATTCGTGCTCGGGCTCAAAAAGCTGCCGCCCATGGGCGAGGCCGTCGATGCGCGCAGGCGCGGGACGGCGATCCATGCCGCCATCGAAGCGTTCGGCGCCCTTCCGGTCGGCCGCCGGACGCCCGACGCACTGGCGGGCCTCCTCGTCGATGGCCTCGTTCAGGCCGGATACCCGTCGCATCTTGTTGCCGCCGAGCGCGGCAGCCTGCAGTCTGCAGCAGATAGCCTTGCAGCCTGGTGGACGGCCCGGCAGGACCGGGTCGCGGCAAGCTGGGCCGAGGCGCGCGGCGACCTGGAGATCGCGCTCGAGGGCGGACCCTTCCGGCTCACCGGCTCGGCCGACCGTGTCGAGCGCCTTGCGGGCGACACGCTTGCCGTTCTCGACTTCAAAACCGGCACCGTGCCGACCCGGAAGGAAGTCGGAGCCGGGTTCGAGCAGCAATTGCCGCTGCTTGCCCTGATGGCGCGGCAAGGCGGGCTCGGCGGCGCGCCCGGACTTCCGGCAAGCGAGCTTGCCTATGTTGCGGTCAAGGCGAAGTTCGAGGAGATCCCGATCAGTTCGTCCCTCGAGGAAACAGCGGGGCTCGCGGACGAGGCCATGACGATCCTGTCGAGGCTCGTCGCGGCCTATCGGCACCCCGATGCGCCTTATCTGTCGATGCCGCGCGTCAGGCTGAGATCGAAGCATGCAGGCGATTTCGACCGTCTCGCCAGGCGGGCGGAATGGGCCGGGGAGGGCGGCGATGACTGATGTCGCGGCAGACAATGGCACGCCGGAGTACAGGGCTGCCAGCCGGGCGCAGGCCATTGCCGCTGATCCGGCCCACTCGGCCTGGGTCTCGGCGAATGCCGGGTCCGGCAAGACCAAGGTCCTGATCGACCGCGTGGCCCGTCTCCTTCTTCTCAAGGAGGCGAAACCGGACTCGATCCTATGCATCACCTATACCAGAGCGGCGGCAAACGAGATGCTGCAGCGGCTGTTCGACCGGCTCGGCACCTGGTCAGTCATGGCCGAGGAGCCCCTTCGCCGCGAGCTTGCGGGGCTTGAAGGGCGAACCCCGGAATCCTATGACAGCAGCGAGATCGCGGCGGCCCGGGCCTTGTTCGCGCGGGCGGTCGAAACGCCGGGCGGCCTGCGGATCGAGACGATCCATGCCTTCTGCGCCCGCGTGCTCCGGCGTTTCCCGCTCGAGGCCGGCATGCTGCCGGGGTTTGAGGAGGTGGACGAAGCCGAGGCGAAGAAGCTCTGGCAGGAGGCGGTGCGCCTCGGCCTTGGCGACATGGACCGGACCCGGCCTGACCTGCTCGATGCGGTGAGCCGCGAAGGGGGCGGCTTCGGCGCGATGGCTGCCATCGGGGCGATCCGTGCGCACGCCCCGATGATCGGGCGGTTCCGGCAGGCCCATGGCGAGGACACGGGGCGCATCGAGGCCGCGCTCGCCGAGGCGCTCGGCCCGCCGGAGGAAGACGAGGCGACACTCGTCGACCGGGCCATGGGTGAAGCGCTGCCGGTTCAGCAATTGCGAGCTGCCGTTGCCCTGCTCGAACAGGATGGCAAGCGAGACTCGAAGCGGACGGCCGAGGCGATCTCAGAGGCGCTGGCCCTGTCGAATCCGCAAGCCCGATGGGCAGCCTACAGGAGCGGTTTCTTCGGAGCCAATGGCCTTCCCTACAGCGCGCTTTACAACAAGGGCGCTGCTGGTAGCGCGCTCATCACCGGCCTGTTCGGGACAAAAGACATTCCGGAAGGCACCGAAGTCCAGCGCGTGCGGGCGCTCGATGCGGCGATCAGGGCCCGGCGGGCTTTCGAGCGGAGCCTCGCGCTCCTCGCGCTGGCCGGCCCGGTCCTGTCACGCTATCGCGCGCTCAAGCGAGCCCGTGCCGTCGCCGATTTCGATGACCTGGTCGCCTTCACCCGCGACCTCCTGACGGCCCGCGAGGCCGCCGCATGGGTGCTCTACAAGCTTGACGGCGGGCTCACTCATGTCCTCCTCGACGAGGCGCAGGACACGAGCCCTGACCAGTGGGAACTCCTCAATGCCCTGTCCGCCGAGTTCTTTGCCGGCGCGGGGTCGGAACGCAGCCAGGATCCTCGCACGCTCTTCATAGTCGGCGACGAGAAACAGTCGATCTATGCCTTCCAGGGAGCAGACCCGCAGCGCTTCGCAGAGGAACGGCAGGCCTTCGAGGCCCGGACCCGCGCCGCCTTCGGTACCGCGCACCTGCCGGACATGGCGATGTCCTTTCGCTCCTCGCCGGAGATCCTCGCCTTCGTCGACATGGTCTCGGCGAGCGGGGACATCGCCGCCAGTCCGCAGGCCGGGGGACCGCCGGGCGACCTTGACCTGATGCGCCACACCGCCCGCCGCCGCAACGAGCCTGGCCGGGTCGAGCTCTGGCCGCTCGACAAACCGCCGCCGCATGAGGAGCCGGTCCCCTGGGATGCGCCCCGCGACAGCGTGCGGGCCGCAGACCCGCGTCGGCTCCTTGCCCGGAAGGTCGCCCGCGAGGTGCGCGCGATGGTCGATCGCGGCGAGACGGTCTGGAAGCAGGGCCGCCGCGTCGCCATGCTGCCGGGCGATGTCCTGATCCTCGTCCAGAAGCGCGGCGCCGTGTTTGAAAGCCTGATCTCGGCCCTGAAGGCGGAAGGGCTGCCGGTCGCCGGTGCCGACAGGCTGGTTCTGGCCGATGATCCGGGCGTGCAGGATCTCCTGAACCTGATGCGCTTCGTGATCCTGCCGGAGGACGACCTCACCCTTGCCGAAATCATTCGCGGACCGTTCGGCGGCATGGTCGATGATGACACGCACCTGTTTGCCTTGGCGCACGACCGGGGGGAGGCGTCCCTGTGGTCGCGCCTCGAAGCCTCTGCGGTTGCGGACCACCGCGACCTTGCCCGGTGGTTGAGAGGATTGCAGGCCCTGTCCGGCCTGCCGCCCTTTGAATTCCTCGGCAGGGTGCTCGACCAGCCGGGCGAAACGGGCCTCACCGGCTGGGAACGGCTCGCCGCCCGCCTCGGTCCGCCGGCCCGGGACCCGGTCGCCGCGCTCCTGTCCCGCGCCCTCGCCCATGACGCGTGGGGGCCGGCATCGCTGCAGCGCTTCCTCGCCGCGATGGATCTCGACAGGAGCGAGATCAAGCGGGATCTCGCCGCTCCGTCAGGCGAGATCCGGGTGATGACCGTGCACGGCGCCAAGGGCCTGCAGGCACCCGTCGTGATCCTGCCGGGCACGGCCTGGTCGCCGAGATTCGATCCGCCGGGCCTCGCGGCGGTCAGCGGGGTGCCCGTCTGGATGAAGTCTGCCGAAGAGGACACGGCCATCATGACCGCCATGCGCGACGACGCGAGGGCGCGCGCCGAGCGCGAGGACCGGCGGCTCCTCTATGTGGCACTGACCCGTGCCGAGGACCGGCTGATCCTGTGCGGCGCCTGGGACCGCCGTTACGACAATGCCGGCCATGGCAAGAAAGCCTGGCATGCGCTCTGCGCCGAGGCCATGGCGCGGCTCGTGCCGGGCGGTCCGGGGCCGGACGGGGTCTTTGCCTATGGCGACCCGGTAGTTTGCGCGCCCGGCACCGGCCCGGCGGAGCCGCCTCCCGTTCCCGTGCCGGACTGGCTGATGCGACCCGCCCGCGCCGAAAGCCCGAAAGGCCGCGTCGCCCCCGCAAGCGGGCTTGTCCGCGATGGCACGCCCGTCCTGCCGCCATCTCTGGGGCACCGCACGGGCCGCCTGAAGCGCGGGCGGCTGATCCATGCCCTGCTCGAGCGGCTGCCAGCCCTGCCCGCCGCGGATCGCCGGTCGGCCGGGCAGGCCTTTCTCGAGCGGGATCGCAGCCTGACTGCAGGTGCGCGGACCGAAATGCTCGGCGCGGCGCTCGGCGTGCTCAGGGACGCCCGGTTCGCGGACGTCTTCGCCGAAGGCGGTCGCGCCGAAGCGGCGGTGATCGGAACGGCGCCTTCCCTGCCCGCCGGCCTCATCGTCAATGGCCGGGTCGACCGGCTCGTCATCCGGCCCGGCCGCATCCTGATTGTCGATTTCAAGACCGATCGCCCGGCCCCGGCGCGGGCCGAAGATGTCGGGCGGGCCTATCTCCTGCAGATGGCTGCCTACCGGGCCGTGCTCGCGCAGGCCTGGCCCGGGCGGCGCATCGAGGCGGCGCTCGTCTGGACCGACGGCCCGGTTCTCATGCCGCTGCCCGAGGACCTGCTGGAAGAATCATTGTCACAAGCAAGTGTGCTTGTTTGATTGGCACTGGCCGGGCCACTATCTATGGCCGCGACAACATGAAGGAGGCTGGCATGTCCGCCCTGAACATTACCGATGACGAATTTGACGCCGCAATCAAGGATACGCTCCCGGTGGTCGTGGACTTCTGGGCCGAATGGTGCGGGCCCTGCAAGCAGATGGCCCCGCATCTCGAAGCGGTCGCCGACGAGCTCTCCGGCAAGGTCAAGATCGTCAAGATCAATGTCGATGACAATCCGATGGCCGGATCGAAATATGGCGTGCGCGGCCTGCCGACCCTGATGATGTTCAAGGATGGCAAGGTCGTCGCGACCCAGCCGGGCGCCATGTCGCGCCAGCGCATCCTCGAATGGATCAAGGACAGCGCGTGAGGGTGATATCATGTCATGCGGGCCGATAATCTTCGTCATGCCACGGCCCCGTCCGTGGCAACCATCTCCTGAAGGCCCGATCCCGGATCGAATGGCAGGAGGTGGATGGCCCGGCCAGGCCGGGCAATGACGTCGGCGAGGAGCCGATGCTTACATCTCCCGCCGGCTTCCCCTTCGGCGCGGTTGATCGCTCCGGCGATGTGTGAAGGATAAGGGCTCGCAAGACCGCCCCCCGCCACAAGGAGCCTCCGACCATGCCGGTCATGTCCTATCTGAACACCTGCATCTTCGACCATGGCGCGATTGCCCAGCTCGGCAAGACGCTGAAAGCCAGGGGGGTGGAGCGGCCTTTCCTCGTCACCGATCCCGGCATCAAGGCTGCGGGCATTCTCGACAAGGCGCTTGGCGAACTGGCGGGCGAGCCAGCCGGCATATTCGACGAGACCGAGCCGAACCCGACCGAGCGCCAGTCGCGCGAGGCGGCGGCGCGCTACAAGGCCTCCGGTGCGGATGGCATCGTCGCCCTGGGCGGCGGCTCGTCCATGGACCTTGCCAAGATGGTCGGCCTGATGGTGACCCATGACGGGCCTTACGAGAAATATGCGGCCACAGCGGGCGGCGCGCGGCATGTCGGCAAGATCCCGCCTTTGATTGCCATTCCGACGACGGCCGGCACGGGCTCGGAAGTGTCGGTCGGGACGGTCGTCATTCTGGACAGCGGCCGCAAGGAGACGATCGTTTCGCCGAACCTCATCCCGCTCGTCGCCATCTGCGATCCGGACCTGACGCTCGGCCTGCCTGCGCACCTGACGGCAGCGACCGGCATGGATGCCGTGACCCACTGCATCGAGGCGGTGCTGTCGCCCATGGTGAACCCGCCGGCAGAAGGGGTCGGCTATGACGGCGCGACCCGGGCGATCCGCGATGGCTGGCTGAAGCGGGCCGTGGCCGACGGATCGGACCCGGACGCGCGCTGGAACATGATGATGGCAAGCTATGAGGGCGCGCTCGCGTTCGTCAAAGGGCTGGGCGGGGTCCATGCGCTCTCCCATGCCTGCGGCCGCCTGCACGAGAAGCGGCTGCATCATGGCACGCTGAACGCGATCTTCCTGCCGCATCTCCTGCGCGAGAACGAGGGCGCGGCCGTGGCCAAGTATGAGCGCCTGCGCCATGCGCTCGGGCTCCAGCCCGGGGCCGATCTTGGCGACGCGATCCAGCGCCTCAACGGCGAGATCGGCATTCCGGAAACGCTCTCGGCGATCGGCCTGACAGCCGGCGACGGCCCGGCAATTGTCGACTATGCGCTGGTAGACCTTGCCCATGCCGGCAATGCCAGGCCGCTGGACAAGGGCGACTATGAGCGGATCTACGAGACGGCTCTTGGCTAGCGCCCGGCCTATTCGGTGATGACAAAGCCTTCCGGCACGGGAATGGGGGCTTCGGCGATCCCGACATTCTGCGCGACGAGCTCGCCCGGCGCATTCTCGCGGCGGGCATAGGACTCCACCAGCGACGTATAGGGCGGCACGAAGATCCATGCCCCGTCCGGCGTGTTCTGCTTGATCTCGAAATGCAGGTGAAAGGTCGTCGCCGTGCCGCCGAAATCCTTAGAGACATAGCCAAGGTGCTGCCCGGCCGTCACCGTGTCGCCCACGGAGACCTGCAGGGCCCGCATGTTCAGATGCAGGTAGCGATAAATGCGCGGCCCGGCCCGCAGCGTCACCGTGTAGGAACCGATATTGGAGATCACGCCGTCCTCGGCCGCGACCACCCGGTAGCGCGTGATGCCGGCCGGGTTGGTGCGGTATTCCTGCCGCATGGCATTGCAGCCTGCCGCGTCACCGACGCGGATGTCCTGCCCGAGATGGACTTTCGGCACCGGGCAGGTCGGCGTCGAGAAGTTTGAGGACCGGGTTTCGCAGAAATTGTCCCGCCACGGATACTCGTAATTGCGCGGGTCGCATTCGTCGCCGCCGCCTATGCCGCCGCCAAAGCGCCAGACCATGGACTGCGGATAGGCGGGCGCGTTCTGAATCGGGAATACCATGTCGGGCGCATAGGTTATGGTCTCCGGCGAGCCGCGCCCCGACCCGGGGATGAGTCCGCCGGGCGCATGATAGCTGAACGCCGGTTCGGCAGCGGGCGGCACGGGCGGGGGAGGCGGCGGAGAGGGCTGGGGTTCCGGCGTGGCTGGTTCCGGGTCGCCTGCGGGGGGGTCCGGCGTTACGGGTTCGGTTGTCCCGGGTTCGGCAGGCTCTGGCCCGGCCGGTTCCGGCGGAACCGTGGCCGGCGTCTCCGGCTCGCTGGACGGCGCGTCAACCGGTGTTTCAGGGTCAACGGTTCCGGGCACAGGGGGCTCGCCCGGCGGATCGATGCCCACCGGCGGGCTCTCGGGTTCCGGGCCCTCGATCTCGTCCGGGGTTTCCGGA